>JBDUAY010000035.1:0-22294 GCA_040004415.1 Bacteroidota bacterium
TAATTTTCTTCATTGCTGATTCCTTTTGTTTTTTTAGTTGTGTGCTTGTAAATGTATTAAAATAACCAATTCAGTAAACTATTATATATATAAATTTAATGCCACTAATTTATTTGGGTAGACCTTGTTTCAAAAGACATGCGTGCCGGGAACAAATATGCACGCTTAAAAATCAACTGTCCCCTTTCATAGATTAGAAAATTAGAGAATCCGCTGCCAAGGCCATCATAATTTTCTTTTAAAATGTAATACAAACCGCGCACCATCGGATAGCGGCGGGTAGCGATATTGTACTGATATGGCTGGGTGTATACCACCGGTTGGCACGAAGAACATTCAATACCGGCTATTTTAACTTTTTGCAAAAAACTCATCTGCGAGGTGTCTTCCTTGTTACCAATCCAGCTAACGCCTACCAGGCCAATGGCGTCTGTATTGCTGCCGACATAATCAATAACGCCCTGGCTGCTGGTGGCAGCCATTACATTTTTACCCAGCGGCTGGCCTTTTGCCAGGCTGTCTGTAACAAACCGAACGGTGCTGGTGGATGTTAACCCATCCAGCACTACTTTATATTTATAACCGCTGGTACCCTTTACCAATGATCGCATATCGGTCATATCGAATAAAGAATCTTTCGACTGCTTGTTTACAATCACCGCAATGGCATCAGAAGCCAGTTTGCCGTATATTGGTACGTAACCGAGCCTGCCTTTCATGAGCGTTTCTTCCTCCCTGCTGAGCGGCCGCGTAATAAAAATCATACGGATGCTGTCATTGTTCAAATCTTTAATGCACGCTGCTTCCGGTTTATAATGTGCAATAATTTTAGCCTGGGGCCAGGATGCTTCAAAAACTTTTATTTGCGAGTCGATGACAGGCTTGAAAGACTCATCTGCACTTATTTGTATGGTGCCGATGGTGGTCGTTTCAACCGGCGTTTTTGGTGCTGAACTATTACAGGCGCACATCAATGCAACTGCTGTACATGCTATAAGAATCCTTATACCAGTTATTAGTCTTTTATAATTACTCATTCGGAAAAATAATTTTTTTTGTATCCGCGGTAAATGCGGAACCCGCCGTAAACAATACACAATGCAACAAATGCATAGCGAAATGCGGGTGTTACCGTAAATTCAACGCCAAATTTGTTGGCAAATGCAAAGAATAATCCGAAACCAAGAATGATGGCGCCCATGCCATAATCCATGATTGATCTGCGTAAAAGATAATTTTTTGTTTTTCTGTCTGCAGTTTCATTATTCATTGCGCTTCATTTTACGTTCTGGCAAGTTAAGGAAATTTAATTTTCACCCATATCAAATATTGCCGGAACCATACATAAACAATGGCTATTCTTCCATTTTTATCTTTTATTCGCCACCTGCAAAGTTTCTTTTGATAACAAGCGTTTGCATAAAAAATCCTGGAAGTGATTGATGTTTTTTATTAGATGCGTGCGGAATGTATATCCATAAAAGAGAAAAAAAATTGTGATTTGTTTGCATTAGCCGTGAATCGTCAGCCGCGAGTAGATCAACCTATAAACCAGCCTTCAACAGCACAGCAGCTACAATCCCCGCCGTTTCGGTGCGCAGTCTTGTTTGCCCAAGTGCCACTGCTGCAAAATCTTTTTGAAGCGCCTGCTCAATTTCAAGAGACGTAAAATCGCCTTCCGGTCCAATCAATATTAATTGATTTGCAGACGGATTAATAAGGTTACTGTCCAGGTTTTTTCTATCTTCTTCAACACAATGAGCAATAAATTTTTGCTGGTAAGCTGGCAGTGCGAGAACGGTCTCAAACTTTACCGGCAGCTGCAGAACGGGTAGCCATGTTTGCCGGCTTTGGAGCAATGCGCTCACCAGCACATTCTTCATTCTGTCGTACCTTAAATGCTGCTTTTCTGTACGGCTGCACAGCAACGGTATAATTTCTGTTATACCAATTTCAGTGGCCTTCTCCAGGAACCACTCAAACCGAACGGGATTTTTAACCAATGAAATACCAATGGCTATTCTTCTTGCGGGCAGCTCCGTATACTGTCTACCGGTGATGGATACATGGCATTTTTTTTTATGTGGATCAGCGATGATGCCCGTAAGCAAATTACCTTTGCCGTCTGTCAGGTGCAGTTGCTCCCCGGCTTCCATGCGCAGCACACTTACCACATGCCTTGAATTATCTTCATCCAGCACAATGGCATCCCCTGCATCAATATTTTCTACGTAAAAAAAGGGAAGACTCATGAGAAAATGTCTGATTTCTGATTTTTTGATGTCTGATTTTTTCTATTCCAGGTTACAATATTTTCCGGAACTTTCTTTCATTTTAGTCTCAATCACTCATATTACCCGAAGGTTGGTGCAATTTAGTGCATCAGGCTTTATACCCTGCATCTAACACCTAACGCCCTTATTTCTTATGCCATTCACATTTTGCCCTGTACTTTTTCGCATAAAAAAAGCCCCTTAAAAACAGGGCTCTTGCATACATACTACTCCAATATTTTTATTAAAACGGGCTGTCGTCATCGTCGGCAGGCATATCATTCATTTTACTGCCAGCCTGCACATATAATTTTGCACCGCCGCCTGCGCCATCTTCTGGCGGTAATTTTTTCCAGCCACCGCCGCCACCAAAGCCGGGTGATGTGCCCGTTTCATCATCCTCAATAAATTTTTGTATGTGCAGCAATGCGCGCAGTTTTATATTTTCAAGGCTGCCATTACGGTGCTTGGCAATGCGCACATGCGTTTCGCCTTTATTACTTTCGCCCATTTCATTCTGGTTGATATCATAATACTCAGGGCGGTACAAAAACATAACCATGTCTGCATCCTGCTCAATAGCACCCGACTCGCGCAAATCGCTCAGCTGCGGTATTTTATTTCCTTCTTTTCTTGATTCTACCGCGCGGCTTAACTGGCTGAGTGCAATTATTGGAACCTGCAATTCTTTTGCAAGCCCTTTCAGGTTTCTTGAAATATTGCTGATCTCCTGTTCCCGGTTAGACCCGTTTCCATTGCTGGTGCCACTCATTAACTGCAGGTAATCTATAATAATAAGGCCCACATTATGCTTATTTTTTAAACGGCGGCACTTGGCGCGCAGTTCAAAAATATTTAACGCAGCAGTATCATCAATAAAAATCGGTGCATCAGAAAGGCGCTGTATCCCCTTTGCGTACAGTTGTTTCATTTCATGTTCTTCCAATTTACCACGGGCAATTTTCTCCAGCATTATTTCACTTTCCGCAGAAAGAATACGTTGTACCAATTGGCCCGCGCTCATTTCCAAACTAAAAAATGCCACGCCGGTTGGTTTGGTGGGATGAAGGGCCGCATTACGGGCAAGGTTAAGCGCAAATGCCGTTTTACCAACGGAAGGGCGTGCAGCCAGGATAATTAAATCGGTACTTTGCCAGCCATACGTAACCCGATCCAATGTAGGAAAGCCGGTAGGCACCCCCGTTATATCTTCGTTTTTATGACGCATATCTTCTATGCGCGCCACTGTCTTTACCAGGATATCATCAATCTTATCGAAGTTTTTACGCAGGTGATTATTGGTAATTTCAAACAGCTTGCTTTCGGCATCATCCAGCAGATCAAAAACGTCTGTTGAATCTTCGTAAGAATCATTAATAATTTCGCCGCTAATGCGTATCAGTTCGCGTTGAATAAATTTTTGCAGAATTATACGGGCGTGGGCTTCTATATTGGCGCTGGATACAACGGCATTGGTTAACCGCGTTACAAAATAAGGACCACCAACGGTTTCCAGTTCTTCTTTACTTTTCAGCTCTTCAACTACCGTCAGAATATCAATCGGCTGATTTTTTTGCTGCAGTCCCTGCATCACTTTAAATACCCGCTGGTGGGCATCTATATAAAAACATTCAGGTTTTAATATTTCGGCAACGGTATCAAAAGCACTTTTCTCCAGCATAATGGCACCCAGCACAGCTTCTTCCAGGTCTTTCGCCTGGGGCGGCACTTTGCCGTATACCATCGTGCTTAAATCAATAGAACTTTTGCGCCTGCTTTTGGCGCGGTCTTTATTCAGGTTAGTTAAATCCATATTATTCCAGGCAGAAAAAGGTTAAAGCAATGGTTTGTAAAATAAGTCGCGGTTTTTCTTCGGCAGGGCCCGAGGCGCCAGTTAATCAAAGTCTCAACAGGTTGTCCCGTTTTAGTTTTCGTTCCTTACTATGCTTTTGCCAGGGATTTGCCGGCGGCCAGTACCATGTTAAGGAATTGTTACCCAAAATCAGGACGGCGAATATAGACTGCATTCGATCTCAAAAAAAACAAATCATTCTTTAATATTTATTGCCATGCAATGCACAGGGTAATCCACTGTATTTCCAGTTTATCCACATAGGCTTATGTGCTTACCCACAATTTAAAATAATTTTGCACGCTTTTCCACATAAAAATCTACACATGCGGTGCAAAAGAAAATAAGTCAAAAAATTTGGGTGCAATACATAAATTATAAGATCCGGCAGCAACGCCATTCTACGCGGTTTATATTGTTTTTTTAATTTGAAAGCAGCCATAGTGAGCCATTTGGCGTTTTTTGATCATACACTTGTACGCCTGTGCACGGTTTCAGCCGCTCCATGACCTGTAATGCCCGTGCTTATTGGTAAAAACACTTAGCTTTCCTTAAAAATACACGTTTAGTTGTATTTGTGGCTAAGCAAAATGAACAGACCTTTAGAAAATTATAGGCTGCCGGCCACAGATTTTTAGTATTATATGACGTAGGCTTCATTTTTATAATTACTCAACGTTTAATGGCTTGCAGCGAACGCCCCCAAACCCAAAACCATGTCGTACAACGCAAATTTTATAGGCGGCAAGTCTGTTAACCTACCGAAAATATTACCGGCTAAACGCAACGAAGTTGCTCGTTTGCGCAGTGGTAAAGGGTATATCATAAACTACTTTCACCATTCTGTTGTGATGAACAAAAAAAGGAAATTTGCTTTTTTTTCAGCCAGCAATATCAATGGCAAAGACTGGAAAAACATAAACCGGAAAGGGGTTTTTAAAAAAGATCAACGGGCTGTTTTAGCAAGTTACCAGTTTGGTAACGAATTGTATAATGCTATTAAAGCAACCGGACTTCGCCCCAATGATTTCGAACAGGGCCACCTTACTTCTTTCCAGGAAGTATTATGGGGCAAAACAGCTGCCCAAATAAGAAAAGCAGCCAACGATACTTTCTATTTTACCAATTGCGTACCGCAGCATGCCCGGGTAAACGCCGGCTTGTGGCGCAGCCTGGAGCAATATGTACTAAAAACACAAACTGTTCAGCACGGTTTAAAAGTAAGCGTAATAACGGGTCCTTTACTCTCTGACGATGACCCCTATTATATTAAAAAAATAAATGGCGAATTTGTTAAAATACCCTGCGTTTTCTGGAAAGTTATTTACTACCCAAATAAACGCGGACTTAATGCGGTGGGCTTTATGATGAGCCACACGCAGCTGCTGTTGCAGGATGGTACTGTTACTTTTCAGCAAGCAGACGTGAAAGAATCATTGGCGCCTGGCACTGCTGCGCCAGATTTGTTTATGGACTTCAAATATGATTCCGTGTACCAGGTTAAAGTAGAATTTATACAAGAAAAAACGGGTCTGCAATTTATGCTGAAGCATGTACATTTGCCTTACCAGCAAAATGTAAAGAAAAGTGTACTCTATAAAAGAATTGAAGTGCCTCCTGCAGCAATGGATGGCGCAGGCCGTTCAAAAGAATCACCACTTGACTACAAACTTAAAAGAATAACATTGTAATGAATTCTAACAGCAAAGGCTAATCGCTATTCAGAGTCAGGCCGCCGTTATATCTCACCCATGAAAACCTGCGTGCCGCATCCGGCTTCATTTAACCCTTCTGTATACTACTTTGAGTGCAGCAATTATGCATAACCTTTCGGGCAACGTTACCGGAAAGAATCATTTTCGCCGCAAAAAAATACAGTAATTAATAAACAACCGGGCAGCCGAAAACGGTATTCAAGAGTAGGCAAAAAACAACATGTTATGCCACAGAAACCAAATCCATTCAAGACGCTCACTGTTTTTAAAGACAGCACAAGAAAAGCACCTGATGCCAAAAAAGGAAAAGTTGTAAACGCTACGGACAGTATTGAGGTTACTTTACGCATCCGCAGAAAAAAATCAATTGACGAAGCATTAAAAGAACTCGAAAAAACAGGAAAAACATATACCCGTGAAGAATACCAGCAAGAATTTGGCCTTAATGATGCAGATGTTCAAAAAGTAGAAGACTTTGCTGCTACCAGCGGACTTTCGGTTGTGCATACTAGTTATTCACGCCGCATTATGATGCTGAAAGGAACATCGGAAAATATTTCTAAAGCTTTTGGCGTAACGCTGAATTATTATACCGCAAACAAACAAACATTTCATGGCAGATCCGGCACGCTTAAAATACCCAAAGCGCTGGATGGAATTGTTGAAGGCGTTTTTGGTCTTGATAACCGTCCGCAGGCGACACCGAAACTCAAGTTTAGAAAGAAAACTGGTATCAGGCCTGGTGCCAAAGCAATATCTGTATCATATAATCCGAACCAACTGGCAGACATTTACGATTTTCCGGCAGCAGATGGTACGGGCCAGACAATTGGCATTCTTGAATTCGGCGGTGGCCATACGTTAAAAGATCTGCAGACATATTTTACTTCGCTTAAAATTCCCACACCTGTAGTAAAATCTGTATCTGTAGGAACCGGCCACAACAGCCCGGGCGGCGATGCGGATGATGAAGTAATGCTGGATATTGAAGTTGTGGGTGCAGTGGCGCCGAAAGCAACCATCATAATGTACTATGCGCCCAATTCCACCAAAGGTTTTATTGATGCCATTACGCAGTCGGTTCATGACGATGTAAACAAACCATCTGTCATCTCTATTAGCTGGGGCGGACCAGAAACCATCTGGACCACGCAGGCAAAGACCAACTTTAATGAAGTATGCAAAGCTGCGGCTTTGTTGGGTGTTACTATTTGTCTCGCCGCAGGAGATGCCGGTTCAGATGATGGTGTGGGTGATGGTAAAGCGCACGTGGATTTTCCATCTTCCAGTCCGTATGTGCTGGCTTGCGGCGGTACCAAACTGGCAGTCAGCAATAACAAAGTAGCCAGCGAAGTTGTATGGCACGAGTCAAACGATTCTGCAACCGGTGGAGGTGTAAGTGAATTTTTCCCGCTCCCGGATTATCAAACGGGCGCAAAAGTACCTGTGTCTGTAAATACCACTAAGTTTAAAGGACGTGGTGTACCTGATTTAGCTGGTGTAGCAGACCCATACAGTGGTTACAATATCTATTTGCATGGTAAAAAAGAAGTCATTGGTGGAACCAGTGCTGTTGCACCATTGGTAGCAGGTTTAATTGCGCGCATTAATCAGCTTAAAAAGAAACCGGTTGGATTTATTCAACCCAAAATTTACCAGGCCAATACTGCTTTCAGGGACATTACCTCGGGAGACAATATTACTACGTCTACCGGCAAAGGGTATACCGCTGGAAAAGGTTGGGATGCCTGCACAGGTCTCGGTGTGGCAGACGGAAAAAAATTAATGAATATTTTGTAGAATAATAAAAGATATTTTTTTAATGCAGTTAAGTGGCGGATGAAAACATCCGCCACTTATTTCTTTGCAGCGCGTGCCATACCCTGTTTGTAGTATTGTTTAATTGAATCTTGTTATTATTTTTGGCAGAGCTTTGACATTGAGATGTGTTACCATTTGTGGACATTTGCAAAAAATAAAAATGGGTGCATTGATAATTGCGAAATGATTTTATTTAAGCTTCTTTAACTGGCATAGAACCCGATATATACTACCCCCGTAACGGTCCCTTCCCTATTGATATAAACCTGCTAATCCGTCTTTCTTTCAATTATATCTTTTAATGTAACCATATTCACTCCGGCAAGGAAAACGGAGTTAGTAAAACAACTGACCATGTTTAATTCTCCCATTCTTGATGTGGCGATTGGCCTAGTCTTTATTTTTTTATTGTACAGCCTGTTGGCTACTTCTATAAAAGAAGCAATCGCTACTGCATTTGCTTTCAGGGCAAGAATGTTAAAGACTGCCATCACTGAAAAAATGCTTACCTGCAAAGACAAGGAAACAGCAAAATCAAGATGGGCATCTATCTGGAAAGGCATATACGAATTTCTCCAACAAACCCTTTTCATCTTTACCGGTAACCTGAAAGAAAGAGAAAACAACCTGGGTACCTGGTTTTATGATCACCCAATTATTAAAGGATATGGTGCCAGCCGGGTATTTCCCAACCCGTCCTACATTCCAAAAACTGATTTTTCAACGATAGTAATTGAAATCCTTAAAAAGGATTTTACAAATAAATTAAAAGACATTGCCACATACAAACTGGGTCAGGATAAAAACGGTTATAGTATTGACGATGTAATAAAAGATCTTCAGTTATCAGGCGACGGCACTAAAATAAAAGCGTTGCTCGATTACTACACGTACCATTTCACCGTTTTCCAACAACCACCACCGTCTTTTGTCATCGACAAAGAAACCCTGTACCTTTTACAAATGCAGCTGCAAAAAAGTATTTATAATGTTGATGCTTTTGCCAAACAACTTGAAAACTGGTTCGACCAGACGATGAACCGGGTATCTGGCTGGTATAAAAGACAGGTACAGGTTATCTTGTTTTTTATAGGATTGACCATGGCAATTATTTTTAATGTGGATGTTCTTCAAATAGCAAACAAACTCACCACTGATAAAGACGCCAGGGACAAAATTGTACAACTGGCGATTAGGGAAGCCGATCAGTATAAAGACGATCCAAGAGTGAAAAAAACAACTGACAGAAATGGAAATGCAGTAGGAGAACAAACGGATAGTAACAATGCGATTTTTCAGCAATACCAGGATAAATTAAATAACGTTAAAAAAGAACTCAGCGGCAATATTGATACCGCCAATAATATGCTTGCTATTGGCTGGGGAGATTTTGGTAAGAAAACCGATAGCAGCTCTATAACGAATAGCACAACGTACGGCAGCGAGCTTGCCTTATTGACCGGCTCGGAATTAGCAAAAAAGAAAAAAGAAAAAACCAACGCCATATTTACAAGGGCCGACAGTGCTGATGCAGGAGACAAGGCCTTGGCCCAACTGTATATTAACCACCCCGTAAAATTAAAAATAGGCTATGTACTTGCTGAATCATTCCATGGCAAAAAATTGCTGGGTTTTATAATTCTTGCATTTGCTGTTTGCCTGGGAGCCCCGTTCTGGTTCGATTTGCTGAATAAACTAATAAATCTGAGGGCAACGGGTAAGAAAGAACAAAACAGCAATGACGCGCCAGGTAAAAACGATGCATCACAACAACAACCCTTAACCGTAAATGTAAACAGTCAACAAACCGGCACGGAGGCCGTTGGTTAAACTATGCAACAACTGATTGTAACAGCTGAGAAATTAAATAAGCGCAGCAGTATACCTGCAAACCTGCCAGACCCAACTGGCATTACCGGCGTGGTATTGAAAGGATATACTTTCCAGGCAGATGAGGTTGCAGACGTTCCGAATGCAGCGCTTGGAAAATGGTACCAGGACAGGGATAACAATTTTTACTGGGGCGGAGCGGTGACCATTATTGCTAATCAGCCGGAAGAGAATACGACGACTAATACTGTTGATAACAGCAGCATGGAAACTTCGTCCATAACACCTGTTGTAAAAAAGAAAGTTATGCAGGTGGTGAATGCTTTTGAAACGGGCTCGGCGGAAGGCAGTTACGGGGCACTCGTAAAATATAAAGACTATAAAGACCCCGTAACAAATACGCTTATGGTGCAGGTAACATTCGGTCGTTCGCAAACAACTGAATTCGGGCATCTGAAAGCATTGATACAGGATTACGTTATTAGTAATGGAGCCTACGCAAATACGCTATCGACTTACGTGAACAGGATCGGTCAACAACCAAGCCTTGCCACAGACGATGTATTTTGTAACGCATTAAAAGAAGCGGGCAAAAATGATCCGGTTATGAAAAAATGCCAGGACGATCTTTTTGAAGTAAAATTTTATCAGCCGGCTTACCATTGGTTTACAACAAAGGGCTTTGCATTTCCATTAAGCATGCTGGTTATTTACGACAGCACCATTCATTCGGGCAGTATTCCGTCTTTTTTGTGCAAAAGATTTACCACTGCATTTCCTGTTAATGGTGGCAATGAGAAAGATTGGATTACCAATTATGTAAATGCCAGAAATAACTGGTTGGCAACCAACAGCAATCCGCTTTTACAAAAAACGGTGTACAGAACCGGATGCCTGTTAACGCAGGCAAAAAATGACAACTGGGACCTTGTGCAGCCGATCACTGCCAACGGTGTATCAATTCGCTAAACGTACCTGCTGTATCCAGGCACCGTATTGTACTATTTTTGCTTCATCCGTAGCAAAATCGGTCAAACAGAAAACTATTTTTCTTTTCAAAAAATAAATAATACGATGGCAAAGCCTAATGCAGATAATCTCAGTGACTCAAGAAAAAAGGCATTCAGTAATTTAAATATTGACTCTAAAAGGCGTGTCATCCTATGCCTTGATGGCGGTGGCATGCGTGGCATACTTACTATTCAGCTATTAAAAAAATTAGAAGAAGTAGCCGGTATTCCATGTTATGAATTGTTTGATATGGTAGCCGGCACATCTACCGGGGCCATTATTGGTGGACTGATCACAATGGGCCATACGGCAAAGGATATTGAAGTCATGTACATTAACCTGGTATCGCAGGTCTTCGATAAAAAATTTTTAGGAAACAGGTTCGTAAACCCTCCGGCGTTCTCCAAAGAAAAATACCGCGAATTATTAAAAGGCATATTAAGTGATATTACACTTGAAAATGCGTGTAAGCTGCAGGATATAGATTTGATGATTACTTCGCAGGATATTTCCGCTTCGGAAGAAACTTTTTTTTCGTGCTTCAAACAAGATGATGGCTCGTATTACGGAACGTATAAAGATGTGTTGCTCCGATCTGTAATGGAAGCAACCATGAGCGCGCCAACTTATTTTTATCCGCTCGAAAGGTTTTTAGACGGCGGCACTACTACCTATAACAATCCGTCGCTGGCCGCATTCATGGAAGCTGTATCGTATAGCCGGGCAGATAAAAATGCAGATCTGTCAGCATACCAGCTTTCCGGCATTACGCTTTTTAGTTTTGGTACCGGTATCTCAAGGCAGTTTATTAAACCAACGCAAACAACGAACCCGCATGGTATTGATTTGGTATTCTGGCTTAACTGGCTGATGACACAAACCGGCCAGGACGCGAGTGCGATGCAGGTAAATGCATTTCGCTCACCCATGATTAGTAAAGCCATTCAGTTCAGGCGGTTCCAGATTTCGCTTGATCCCACGGCCATTAAAAAAATACCCAACACGGATGGTTTGGATGAATTAAAATACCACACTAAATGGCTGCACGATTTAGGAGAAGACATATTGGGTAACATTGACATGGCGGATACCACCAAGTTTGATCTGATGAAAGTAATTGGAGAACAGATGGGATTGTTTATTGTACAAAGCGGCAATAATTTTCAGCATGACCTGGCAGATGCGCATTTCAATGATCTGTTAGTGACTACATCCGGCGATATCATACGTATTCAAAAGCAATTAAGTGATCCAAAATGGATTGACAGTTTCCAGGCATAAACAAAGCAACCGTATATTAAAAATATACTGGTAGCAAAGATTGGCAGGTAAGCGCTCCCCGGCACTGGCAACCATGTTTAATCCTTTTCATGCTTAACCACAAATACCATCCTGAAGACGAATTGTAAAGAAGAATGCGCACAAAAATCAGGTAATTATAATTGAAGTACCCACATCGTTGTATTGAATGTTATCAAACCCCCCTATACCTTTACAACAGCCAATCAAATATCATTCACCATTAAACCAATTTTATGAGTACAAGTATCCCCGCCTTTCATGTTTCAGGGTTATCAAAAGCAAAAGGAAAAGGCGATGTATTTATTGCAAGCCGCAAGGATGCGAGTTCTTCCGGTATATTTCACATTGACATAGATGTCCATTTTGATCCTGCAACAGATAACTATCCCATGGGCATCGTAACTATTAAATCTGAATTGAACGATGGTATAAAAGGCAGTTTTTCTGCTTCTACCATTGAGCTGATGAATTCTTATGGCGAGATCAACCCTACCATCTATCTAACCGGCCAGTGTAAATCAGATACACTTACCAGGGCCCCGTTACATGGTTGCAGGTATTGGATCATGGTGGCTGATAATTCTAAAAACAACGATGGAACTGCAGATGTGGTTGGGTTTTGCATTCATGATCGCAATGGAAACAGGATTGCATACGGTACAGGACCGTTAAAAGGTAATATTGTGGTAGCGCCTAATTAGCACTGCAAAAAATAACTGACAACAAATAAGCCGGTTAATAGAAATATTGCCGGCTCTTTTAACGAATAAATTCACCAGGTATTACCCGCTGCCCTAATCTGATTTCTGCGCTTTTTGCTGAAGTTTATAATATTCATAAAACAAAAATCCGGAAAATGCTATTGCAACCAGATACCTGCCACTGTTGGTTATAAAAAGGTACAAGCCAAAAAATAAAATCAATATAGCCGCAACAAGTAACCAGCCGCGCACATCATACGTACGCGAGATAAATATCTCTTCAATATCTTCATTTGTATAACCTTGTTCTGTTAGTTGATTTTTCAATTCACCTTCTGGAACGCCTTTGCGGAGAAGCTTTTGTATTTCTTTTATTTTTTCTTCTGTTAGCATTGAAAAATTTGTGTACTGTTTATAGTGCATCTAATGAAGTGTTAACCTCTTTAATGTATGCTGTTAAGTCCGGAGAACAGCTTCTTTGAGTGCATTCGTATATCCGGCCTGCACAGCTTTTTCCCTTTTTTACATCGTGTCTCCTATTGTGCTCTATTTTATTGCTAGCATTTTATGAGCCCGCTTTTTTCACTACAGCTGCCGGCACGCCTGCAGCATCTGGCAACAATATCCAATCCTTTGCAAATGGCTTGAGTAATTTATTGGCAGCAACGGGACCCCAACTGCCGGGTTGATAAAAATGCAGTAGTTTAGATGGATGTTTTTTCCATGCATTGATTACAGGCATTACAATCTTCCACGCTGCTTCTACCTGGTCTGCCCGCATAAATAAAGTTGCGTCACCCTCCAGTACATCCAGTAATAGTGTTTCATAGGCTTCCGGTATATCATCAGAGTAAGCGTCTTTATACATGAAATCCATTTCTACCGGTTTTAGCTTCATCTGCAGGCCGGGTATTTTGCTTTCAAACAATAAATTAATTTCCTGCTCCGGTTGTATACTAATTACTAACCTGTTTGGTAAAATATCGTCTTTAAATATTTTATGCGGCGAGTTCTTAAACTGAATTACAATAACAGATGCCTGCCGCTGCAAGGCCTTTCCGGTACGCAGAAAAAAAGGAACACCCTTCCAGCGTTTGTTATTAATCATCAGGCGGGCTGCAACAAACGTGTCTGTTTCTGAACTGGCTGATACATGTTCCTCGGCGCGGTATGCAACCTGCGGTAAATTATTCAAAGTTCCATCTGCATATTGTCCACGTACAAAATTTTTAAATACTTCGCCTTCTTTATATATTGAAATGTCCTTTAACACTTTCGCCTTTGCGGTTCTAATTATTTCAGGTTCATATTTGGCGGGGCATTCCATGGCTATTACACAAAGCAATTGCAGCAAATGATTTTGTATCATATCACGAATGGCGCCGGCGCTATCATAATAACCGCCCCTTGCACCCACCGTTACTTCTTCCACCACACTTATCTGAACATGGTCTATAAACTGACTGTTCCACAACGGCTCAAAAACATGATTGGCAAAACGAAAAGCCAGTATATTTTGAACGGTTTCTTTTCCCAGGTAATGGTCTATCCGGTACAGCTGTTTCTCAGCAAATCTTTTAACCAGGAAACGGTTCAGACTTTGCGCAGTTTTTAAATCGCTTCCAAAAGGCTTTTCAATTACAATACGGTGCTGCGCCGGGTTGCTGCAGACTTTTTGCTTGTACAATGCATCCGATATGGGCTCTATAAACCTTGGTGAAACAGCATAATAAAACATACGAACACACTGTTGGGTATGCGGTTTTTCAAAAATTTGCAACGCCTCTTTTAATTTGGTAAAAGTATCAGGCAGCATAAAATCGCCCTGTATGTACTGAAGCTGTGTGGCAAATTTTGTCCATACGGCTGTATCTGCTTTTCCGGTGCGCGAGAATGAGTTTACACCGGCCAGCAAATCATTTTTAAATTCATCTGGCTGTACCGGCAAAAAATCAACACAGATAATGGAAAATATCGTTGGCAGATGGTCTGTTAAAAACAAATTATAGAGCGCCGGAATTAATTTGCGCCGCGTAAGATCTCCTTTTGCGCCAAAAATAACAATGGATGCAGGGCGCAGCTTTTTTTCTTTCATAATGGAAGCAAAGGTATAAGGTTTAGAGCATAGGGTAAAAGGCCTGTAATATATCTCCGGGTATGTTTCACGCTTACCCTTTTTCCTTCATCCCTTACACCTCCGTAAACCTTATCTTTGCGGCAATTGAAACTGAAGCAATCGTATGACTATTTCTTATAATTGGCTGAGCGAATACCTGCCTGTAACTATTGAACCGGAAAGATTAAGCAAGATTTTGACTTCACTGGGCCTTGAGGTAGAAAGCCTGGAAAAATACGAAGAATTAAAAGGTGGCTTGAAGGGCCTGGTGGTTGGCGAAGTGCTGGAAACGGTGCAACATCCAAATGCTGATAAATTAAAACTCACAAAAGTATCTGTTGGTGCCGGCGGGCCATTGCAAATTGTTTGCGGCGCCGCAAATGTTGCAGCAGGGCAAAAAGTAATAGTAGCGCCTGTTGGTGCGACTATCTATCCAAAAAATGGAGCGCCCGTAACGATGAAACTGGCGAAAATACGTGGTGAAGAAAGCTATGGTATGATTTGCGCGGAAGATGAGATCGGCTTCAGCGATAACCATGCAGGCATCATGGTGTTACCGGCCAATATAAAACCAGGCACCCCGGCCGCAACTTACTTTCAGCCGTATACCGACTGGATATATGAAATCGGGCTTACCCCAAACAGGATGGACGCCATGAGTCATTTGGGCGTTGCCAGGGATGTATGTGCTTATCTTACCCATCATGATAAAAAAGACAGCAAAGTAAAAGCGCCTTACAACAATTCATTCAAACCTGATAACAATAGCTTACCCATCACTGTTACCATTGAAAACAAAAATGCCTGTCAGCGTTATAGCGGCGTTACTATCAGTGGTGTTATTGTAAAAGAAAGCCCCGTATGGCTGCAACATAAATTACGCGCGATTGGTGCAAGGCCAATCAACAATATTGTAGACATTACAAATTATGTGTTGCATGAAACCGGTCAGCCTTTGCACGCTTTTGATGCCGGCGAAATCACTGGTAAAAAAATTATTGTAAAAAATCTTGAAGAAGGCACACCTTTTATAAGCCTGGATGATAAGGAAAGAAAATTGGGCAAAGAAGATTTAATGATTTGCAACAGCGAAGAGCCCATGTGTATTGCCGGGGTATTTGGAGGAGCAAAAAGTGGTGTAAAAACAACTACCAAAAACATCTTTCTTGAAAGTGCCTGGTTTAATCCGATCGACATCCGCAAAACATCTTTTCGTCTTGGATTGCGTACCGACGCTGCCACGCGCTTTGAAAAAAATACAGATATCAGCAATACCGTAAACGTGCTGAAACGAGCCGCATTGCTTATTAAAGAATTGGCAGGGGGATCCATTACTTCTGACATAGTGGATGTATATCCGGATAAAAAAGAAAAAGTACAGGTACATCTGAAACATCATTATTTAAAAAAATTAAGTGGAAAAAAATACCACCAGGATACGGTAAAAGATATTCTTACTGGTCTCGGTTTTGAAGTAATAAAAGAAGGCATGGATGATATCTGGGTGGCAGCTCCGTACAGCAAACCAGATATTCATTTGCCGGCCGACGTAGTAGAAGAAATCATGCGTATAGATGGATACGATAATATTGAAATACCCAGCAGCATTACCATTACACCTTCGGTTGATACGGATGGCTACAAGCACACCTACAAAGAAAAAACGGCTGATTACCTGGCCGGCCTGGGCTTCAATGAAATTTTTACTAATTCTATTACCAACAATGCTTTCTATACGGAAGAGGAGTTGTCCACTGCTGTAAAAATGCTTAATAGCCTCAGTGCCGATCTTAATATTATGCGGCCTTCAATGCTTGAAACCGGTTTACAATCAATAGCACATAATATTAACCGCCGCAATTATAACATCCGGTTTTTTGAATTCGGAAAAACATATAATACCGCTAAGCCTTCTGTGTATGAAGAAGCGGAACATGTTAGCTTATATGTTACCGGGCAAACGAAAGACAATTCGTGGAAGGGGAAAGGTGCGGAAAGTGACCTGTATTACATTAAAGGTGCTATACAACGGGTACTGAATTTACTTGGGTGGGAGACTATTGCATTTTCTTCATTCCCACAAAATAAATTAGACTACAGCGTACAAGCCGCTGTAAACGGAACAACGGTTGCAGTATTGGGTGCTGTAAATCAAAAAACGCTGACCTTGTTCGACATTAAACAACCTGTTTTTTTTGCAGACATTAACTGGAGCGTGGTATTGAAAATGCTGAAAGAAAAAAAAGATATCCAGGCAACAGAATTATCAAGGCAATTACCTGTTCAGCGGGACCTGGCATTGGTTGTACCAAAAGCCACAGCTTATGACACCCTTGAAAAAACGATACAAAAAATAAAACTGGATAAATTGCAGGGCATGCATTTGTTTGATGTATTTGAAAGTGATAAATTAGGGGCAGATAAGAAATCGCTGGCAGTAAGTTTTACTTTTTTAGATGAAGAAAAAACACTGACAGATAAAGAAATTGATGGTATGATGAATAAAATAATGACGGCAATGGAAACAGAACTGAGGGCGGAAATAAGAAAATAGCTTATATACGAATGAGTGCCAATGAAAACCAATTTGGATTAGCAGGAAATAATCTTACGTGCGAATACGCGTTGCCTTCCACCAATGAGTGCTTATTCTTACCAATTAGTGTTTAATGAATCCATTAGAACAACACATACAGCGCATCAATGAAAAACTTCTGCAACTACTGAAGCAGTACCGGACATCGCAAAAAGAAAATGAAAAGCTTAAAAAAGAATTGGCTGACCTGCGGAATTTACAAACCGAAAGATCAAAACAAATGGATGAGCTGGAACAAAAAGTAGCCATTCTTAAAACAGCTACCAACAATATGACAGATGAGGACAAAAAAGAGCTTGAGAAACGACTCAATCTTTATATCAGAGAAATAGACAGGTGCATTACTATGTTAAGCGAATAATTATACCCTTTTTACCAGGCGCACCTTCATTTCATCTGAACCGTGCGATAGTTCCATGGTATAAACGCCGTACGGCAAATCGTTGAGGTTCCTCCAGGTTAATTCATTTTCTACTGTAGCCAGATTGGTTTCGAAAGTACTGCAGATACTTCCCTTGTCATCTTTGAGGACAGCTTTAAAATAGGCAGGTGCGGGAGACGATACTTCAAACCGGAAACTGTCAATAAATACGGGCGACTTAACTTTGGCAAACATGGATTTTTATTTTAGGCTGGTAGCTGAAGATTGTTTTCACAGGCGTTATGTAAAAGCGGTTAAGACAGTGGACAAAGTGTGAATAAATTTATAAAATTATTTTGAAATCGGCAAGTTATGAACGAATTAATTCCTATAAATCTTTTATTGGGAGACCGCACTTACCGCGTGAGGGTAGAGCCAAAGGATGAAGAGGTGGTACGCAAGACCATTAAACTCATCAACGATAAGATAATTGAATTTAAGACCCAATTTTCTGGCAAGGATATGCAGGATTACATCGGCATGGTGATATTATGGTACGCCACACAGCAATCAGGTGGCAGTTTACCGGCAGTAAATGAAATAACTGACCGGCTGGAAAAGCTGGAATTGCTGATTGATAAAAGCCTGGAAGAATAAACCTCCATCTATTCTGAACAGATACCAGCACGTCCATCCCACCGGCCGCGGCGCCAAAACGAAAATGCCTCCGCAAACTGCAGGAAGCATTTCTAAAATAAAGAAAATTATAATGATTTCCTGGCAATAATATTTGTGCTGATGGTAGCAGTAATAGGTGCATTCTGTCCCATTATTCCCATTGTGCCCTTCATATCGAGTGTGCCTGTACTTGTTTTTAACAACCCCGACCCGGTTTCATAAGTTGACTCCCCTTTGGTGGTACCGTTCATGTCCATTTGAATATCCATGCCGTTTTGACTAACTGTACCGCTTTTGGCCATTGTTCCGGTATAACTTACTACTGCGCCATCTGCAGAAATATTTTTAAGTGTATAGGTATAAACAGTTTTCATGGTAGCGGGCGTACCACTCGAATCTGTCCAGGTATCGCCGGGTTTTACTGCTTTTGCCGGCAACTGAATCAGCATAGGGTAAGGTTGTCCCTTCGTCATATCGCCTGTCATGCTCATCATATCAGCCATGCCGCCTGCTTTCCTGGTAGTGTCGGTAAGACCTGAAACCTTACCTTGTTTATCTACCTGTATTTCCTGCACGGTACCAATATGATCCTTTAATGTCTGACCTATCTGACCATCCATATCTTCTTTTTTATCAGAATCAAAGCTCACATCCTGCCCCATGCCACTAACTTTGATTTGCATGCGCTTTATTATATTTGTAAACAGGTAGCTGTCTGCATTTACATCTTTTACCTCAACGGCAGCAGTTAACGAGCTTTCGTTATCCATGTTTTGTCCCATCACTTCCATGCTCATTTTTGTGGTGGTAATTGTTTCCAGTTTCTGGCCTTTCTTAACTGCAATTTTCTGTGCATTTGCAATACCTGCTAAAGCGGTAAAAAGCAAAACTGGTAATAAGGTTCTTTTCGTTATCATAATTTAAATTGATTGAAACGGTAAATTTTCCGCATTTGTTCCCTAACAAGATTACTGTATCAAATGTTTGGTTGTATCAGTTTGTGTAAATGGTTGCTAATTTCCGTCCAAGCGCCTCCCCCTGTAAATTCTTCGCTATAATTTTTCCGGTGGGATCTAATAACAGGTTTTGGGGAATAGCTTCAATACCATATAGGCGCGCCACCGCATTGCCCCAAAACTGGAGATCAGACACGTGCGACCAGTTTAATCCATCATCATGTATTGCCTGTAACCATCTTTCTTTTGCACCTGGTTTATCAAGCGACACACTCAAGATCTGGAATCCTTTTTCATGATATTTATTGAATGTACTTACGAGGTTCGGATTTTCTGCACGGCATGGGCCGCACCAGCTTGCCCAAAAATCAAGCAATACATATTTACCGCGAAATGAACTCAGCGCTACCGGCTTATCCAGTGTATCATTCTGCGTAAAATCGATCGCCATTCTTCCGATACCTGTCTTTTTAGCAATATTTATTTTCTCCTGCATGTCCTTACCTGAAATTGAATTCCTGGTGGCTGCAGGAAGGGTATTAAAAACGGGTTCAATCTTATCTGCATCTATTTCATATCCGGCCCAATTTCTGAACGCATACATGGCGATTGGAGAAGCGGGATTTTTTCTAACATAGACACCATAAATATTTTCATTGGCAGACGCGCTCAGGCTGTCAATCTGCTTTTCTACTATTCGTGATAAATCGGTTTCCTTATTTTTTCTTGCGATGGAAGATTGCCGGTATAATTCATCCAGCCTGCTGTTATAAGGCTTTGCTATTTCTTCCAGTGAACGGTATTCATCATCTGCTTTTGACCCGGTTACCGAAACGTTTGAAAAGGAGTCTATGGATGTTATTTTAATGGCGCCAGGCTGCAAGAAGACAGAAGCGTAATCCCTGCGGCTGTTAGCAGGCATAATATGGCCAGTCTCTCCATTCGATTTATACTTTACACTTAATCTTGCCAGAACGGGTTCTGAAATATGGCCTCCAAAACTGTATCCGTTTGATCTCACCGGGGCGCTGTCTGTAACATGCTGATCGTTGAAGTAATAAGATAAAATGATCCATTCTGCCGGTGCTTTAAGACTGCTAATGTCGCCGGATAAAGTAAACCTGGTGGATTGTGCAAAAAGTGCCGGAACACTCAGTATGGCAAGAATAATCAGAACAGTCTTCTTCATAACAAATATTTAAGGGCGGCAAATTACAATAACCTGTTCATCCCGATCGTCGATTTATGAAAACTTCAACACTAATTATATGCGCTATCTTTTGTATTTTCGCCAACTATCAATTTATTGTAAGCATTTTATGCAGTTGAAGAGCAATAATATTAGGATTGTAAACCGTATTAAAAACAAATTCAATGGATTCTACCATTATATCGGCTATTATTGTTGGCGCAGTTGCTTTAATTGCGGGACTTATAGCGGGTAAGCTGATTTTCGCAAAGAATACCCAAAATAAAGTACAGGAAGCAGAGCAACAGGCACAGAGAATTTTAGCGGATGCACAAGCCAACGCAGAGACAGTTAAAAAAGAAAAATTATTAGAAGCGAAAGAAAAATTCGTTCAGCTTAAGTCGGACCACGACAAAGAGGTATTGGACCGCAACCGCAAACTTGGCGAAGTTGAGAACCGTACCAAGCAAAGAGAAATTACCATTACGCAGAAAGAAACCGGGCTTGATAAACAAATTAAAGAGAACGAGGCCATTAAGGAAAATCTTAACCGGCAGATTGAAGTTATTAATGTTAAGCGGACAGAACTGGAAAAACACCAGGAAGAACATATCCGCCGCCTGGAAAAAGTAGCTCAATTATCAGCTGAAGATGCTAAAACGCAATTAATAGAGAGTCTTAAACAGGAAGCGCAGACAAGGGCTTTGGGTTTACAGCAGGAAATAATTGATGATGCCAGGCAAAAAGCCAATAAAGAAGCCCGCAAAATTATTATTCAGTCTATACAGCGCACAGCTGCAGAACAGGCGATAGAAAATTCTATTACCGTTTTCAACCTTGAAAGTGACGAAATAAAAGGACAGATAATAGGTCGTGAAGGCCGTAATATCCGTGCTATTGAAGCCGCCACCGGCGTGGATTTGATAGTAGATGATACCCCGGAAGCAATTGTGCTTTCTTCATTTGATCCGCTTCGCAGGGAAATTGCGCGTTTGAGTTTGCAGCGCCTGGTAGCAGATGGCCGTATACATCCGGCCCGTATTGAAGAAGTAGTTGAAAAAACGCGCCGCCAGATTGAAGAACAAATAATGGAAATTGGCGAAAGAACGGTCATAGAGCTGGGTATCCATGGCCTGCACAAGGAACTGGTAAGAATTGTAGGAAAGATGAGATTCAGGTCTTCTTATGGTCAGAATTTGTTGATGCATAGCCGCGAGGTAGCCAATCTTTGTGCTACTATGGCAGCCGAGCTGGGCATGAATTCCAAACTGGCAAAAAGAGCGGGATTATTACATGATATTGGTAAAGTACCCGATGAAGAAAGTGAATTAAGCCATGCTTTACTGGGAGCCAGAATTGCTGAAAAATATGGTGAAAATCCGGCGGTGGTAAATGCTATTGGTGCTCACCACGATGAAATGGAGATGCAATATGTTATCTCCCCTATCATCCAGGCGTGTGATGCCATCAGCGGCGCACGTCCGGGAGCACGCCGTGAAATTATGCAGCAATACCTGCAGCGGATTAAAGAGCTGGAAACCCTCGCACTTACCTATCCGGGGGTTGAAAAAGCGTATGCCATCCAGGCTGGTCGGGAACTAAGGGTTATTGTAGAAGCAGATAAAGTAACAGATGCCGACAGTGATCGCTTGTCTTTTGAAATAGCACAAAAAATTCAGACAGAAATGACGTATCCGGGCCAGATTAAAGTAACCGTAATCAGGGAGAAAAGGGCTGTAAACGTAGCGAGGTAACTATTTTGAATGTTGTATTTTGAATTTTAAAAATTTTAGACGGTATAATTCAAAATTTATCATGTAAAATTCAAAATAAAAATCCTACCTTCGCCGTCCTATAAATTTAAAGATATGAACGCCGTAGCATTTGTACATG
>JBDUAY010000036.1:0-22276 GCA_040004415.1 Bacteroidota bacterium
TGTAAGCTTTTCCAGGGTTCTGATTTTGTCTGTGAAACCCAGTTGTTCTGTGTCTTTCCCGAAGTTCATCGAGTGAATGAATTCTGCCACATTTTGCCTGACCTTGTTCTCATTATAGTGTAACACATTTCGCAAGCTCGCATTACTCTCTATTATTGCAACCATTGATCATTTATTTGAGTCATTTTTGATTTAATTTCTGCTACCTTATTAGGCAATATTTGCTTAGTCGATTCATTTAATAAAAGCCATGTTTTTATATCCTCTAAATGCTGCAAACTGTGTAATCTTTTCACGACTTGATTATAGTTATTTGCAACGGCATTCAGTTCATTTCTTAGTACTATCATTTCTGCCATAAAGTCATCAAGGGACTGATTTCTTTGGTAAATAGCAATAGGCTTATCCAATATTTTTTTTCGCAATAGTCGCTCAATTTTCTATAGGTAGATTTTGAAAAACTATTATTTATTTTTTCAAGTTCAACTGGCGTGAGTCTTACTTGCAAAAGCTTGGTTCTGTTTGTTTTTTCGAAACTCATTCCGAAATTCCTTTTTCCACCTTATTAAATAAAATTGTTCATGTTCGAAAGTCTCCCGCACTTTTTAAAATGAACTTGGCAAAACTCACATTAATAAAAGTAGTTCACTTTTTGTTAATGACTTTTATTATCAACAGCAGCACACAGCTGCTAATCCCCGGTCACTATGCTGACAGGGCCCAGTAATCCCGAGGGGATCAATGGTGAATCTTTGGTAAAATAGTTCCAGGTGGTAAAACAATACCTTCCTTTTGAAGGACGCGGTTGTTTATTAAGGAACCAATCGGGGAATTGTTTCAAAGACATTCCCTTGTCCAGGTAGCCGGGTAGCCATTCGCAATCTGCAGGCTGCTGTTCATCGCCTATCAGCCTGTTTGCCCAAACATTTGTTACTTCAATTTCCAGGAGATTACCTTTTGTTTTTAGTATTCCCGCAGGTATTTTTTTATTCCACGGTGCTGTCCATACTATACCTAGGTCTTTGTTGTTAAGTTTTATACGGGCTATGTATTTTACTGCACCAAGGCTAAGCTGTAATGCTGCCAACCTGATAGAAGCAGCAGGTATATCAAAAGTTTTTCTGTAAACAGCAGTGCCGCTAAAATATTTTATGCCGCTTTGATGGTTTGTTGTCCAGTCTGTGAGTGATGTAAAAGTAACGGGTTTTACGGGGCCGCCCCAGGCACTGTCAAACTGTACTTTCCATGAACCAGTCAATGCAACTACCTCATTTTGTGCAGGAAAGCTGACGCTGCTAACAAGAGGCAAAGTCTTGCTGATCTTATGACGAAAGACAATAAAAAAACTTTGCGCTTCACTGAAATCTAATTGCACAGTGGTTTTATCATCAGCCGTTTCAATTGCCGGAAGTATATGCATATCTGCTGTTACAGGGTCCCATAATTCTGGTTGCATTCCTTTTATGCTGAATATACATTTTGCCTGCCCTTTACGACGCGATGTATTTGCTACAAAATAAATATCTGTATTTTCATTTCTTCTGTGAATGCTTTTGATATTTATACTGTCGCTAATATTGGTTGCCCTGAAGTCTCCAGGTACAGGCATCACAATTTTGCCCCACTGTAATAATGCCTGGCAACGTTGCCAGTATTCTACCATTGCTTTAGCTGGCTTCCACCATGTTTGTGTCCGGTCCAGGTGTGTGCCCCACCTGCCCATTGTAGCGCCAGGTTTATACTGGTCATCAAATGCCTGTTCTACAAACCGGTGCACTACCATCCGGTTGACCCCTTCACAAAAAGCTGCATCACCTATAGGCTTTAACCATGCTGGCGTTTCATCCCATTTACTATCGCCCGGGTCGCCTGTAAAAGCTTCTGCTTCTATTATGTTTTGGCCCGATTTTCTTAACGCAGCAACAGTTGGCTCCAGCTCATAGGGAGAATATTGTCCCCCATGTGTCCAGAATTCAGTCATTACATTTCCGACAAGGGGCATTACCTCATCCTGCCGCCATGGTCCGCCGTAGGGTTCACATAAAAAAGTAAGATGGGCAGCTTTTAATTTTTCTGCGATGGTAGTAAAGTATATATCACGATACAGATCTTTTATTGTGGCGTCAAAATCTTTTCTAAATTTTATGGAGTCTTCTTTACTGCCTACTGCGCGGCCTGCAAAGATGGGCAGAAATGGAGTGAGGTCATACCCTCTGCGGTGTAAGAATTCTTCCTGCATTTTAGGGGTCCATGTCGGATTACCAGCCTCGTAACTGTCAAAGTGAACATGCGTAAATCCGGTTCCAATAAGATCACCAAGATGTTTTTGAATTTCTCCTATAACATGATCCATGTGAAAACTTACCGCCTCGCGGCTCATTTTATCACATTCAAGCCCGGTAGCTTTCCATTGGGCAGGCTGTGTGTATGTTCCGGTAGTGGTATGTCCAAACCTGTATATTATCCATTCGCCGGCAGGGGCATCCCAATCCAGGGTACCGTCAGGTTGCATTTTTGAAGTTATGTCTATCACATCGCTTTTGGATATAATACCCGCTGCAGGAACTGCCAGTACCGAGATATCTTTATAATAAGTTTTACGGGCTGCCACATCAGGCCTTTCCACTTTTCCTGTTTCGCCATTAAAGATCGGAAAGGGCGTATGGCCTTTTGCGGCCACCTGGGGACGTTGCAATTGTATGCTGACATGCCTCTTGCCGCTTGTGCTGGTTTGTGACCAGCTGATCTCCTGCATAGAAAGTTCCGGGGTTATCCAGGTACCGCCGCTGGATTCATATCCGGCACCATTATACATGCCAAAATCCATTTTCAATCTTTTAGATTCTTCTGCAGCATACCGCACCAGTTTCCACCAGGGTTCCGTCCATGAAATAATTTCGGGCGTCGGGCTTTTACCTATTACGCCGGCCCATGGAGTAGTTATATCTGCCAGGCTGAACATGGTTGTTCGGTTAAAGCCCTGTTTTTTTAATGCTTCCAAATCTTTGGTGATACCCGCTTTACTAATATTGCAGCCCATCCACATCCACAATACACCAGGCTTGGCTGATTCAGGTGGCTGAAGAAAATTTTTTTCCAATTCATCCGGTGCATTATTATTAATCACAGCTTGTGCAATTGCGGTATGTATTACAGCAAAAAGAAAATAAAACAATAAGAGGTGCTTCTTTTTTTGTATCATTAATAACAATGTTGTAAATGCTGAAACTTTTTTCATTTAAAAAACCACCTGTTTGATAAACGACCTTTGCTAAGATTATGTAATATAAATTATTCAGGCCCGTACAATTGCCATTCTAAAAGTACCGGGGCTGCATTGTTGTTGCTGACCAGCAGCCGGAAATATTGTGCCTTTACGGGCTTGAAATTTTTTATGTACCCGCTGCCACTGCTTTCCCCCTCAATGATAGCAATCCATTTATCTCCTGATTTATATTGAAGAATAAATTGTTGTTTCTTATTTTCCCAGGGATGCCATGGCTCATCGGCAATGATAGTAGAAATAATAACAGGTTTTAAAAGATTAATTTCAAGCGAGGCTTCTCTTTCTCCTTTGGCTGCTTCCCACCGCGTCTGGCGATCTCCATCTAAAAGATTTTCCGGTCTCGTGCTTTCCTCTTTTTGCGAGCTGGCAATTATCTTTTTGCCTGTTACAGGTGAGGGAGCAACCGATGGGCTGCCTTCAAATTTCATAACAACGACTGTGTTAACGGTATCCAAAACTTTTGATGGAAGCCTTATTAAAACCCGGCCATTAACAGCTGTAAAATGTAAACGCTTTGCAGGCTCAGCAAGAAAATAAACTTCATGGATTTTATTTGAAACAGGCACCGCCAGTACACCATTTGCAGGATAGTCAAAAATATGTAAAAATAATTTTTGCTTTTTGCGCGTACAGCGGCCCCAGGATAAATAGGGAAAGGGACTTGCTGCAGTGCCATACAGAGATTCGTGATTTGTCTTTATCCATTTACCGATTGTATCAAGCCTTTCTATACTCGCTAAAGGAATTTCGCCAAGGGATGTCGGGCCAACGTTCAGCAGCATATTACCACCTTTACTCACCACATCAACCAGTTGCTGAATCAGCATTTTTGAAGATTTCCAATTATTATCATCCGATTTATAACCCCATGTATCATTCATGGTCATGCAGGACTCCCAGTTACGGCCCGGAAAACCTGTGGCAGGTACAAATTGTTCCGGCGTTTCTGTATCTCCGTTATATCCGCCGCCAAGACGATTATTCATAATAAGGTTGGGATACTCCCCGGTAAGTTCCAAAAATTTCTGCGCTCGTTCAGCTGTCATATTTTGTGGTGTATCCCACCAAACAATATCAAGCCCTCCATAGTTTGATAAAATTTCTTTCACCTGCGGAAGGGCTATTTTATCAAGGTATGCATCAAAGTCACCCTCCTGATCTTTGTCCCAATGACCACCGCTGGCCGCTCCGCCTGGATGGTGCCAATCCTGCGCCTGGGAATAATAAAAACCAATTTTAATGCCTTCCTTATGACATGCCGCAACCAGGGGCTTCAGCAGATCTTTGCCATAAGGTGAAGCATCAACCACATCCCAATCTGTAACTTTGCTGTCAAACAAAGCAAAGCCGTCGTGGTGTTTGGAAGTAATGACAATATATTTCATACCGGCGTTCTTTGCCATCCTTACCCAGGCTTCGGGATCATATTTTACAGGATTAAATTCTTTTGCATACAATTGATACACTGCAACAGGAATTTTTGCGGTGTTCATAATCCATTCACCAATTCCCTTCACTTGTTGGCCCTGGTATATGCCCGCCGGCACCGAGTAGACGCCCCAGTGAATAAACATGCCAAACTTTGCATCTTTCCACCAGTCCATCTTATCCATTGCTGCAGCAGGCTTATTCGTGGTTTGCGCCTGGCATATTGAAACAAGCCCTGCAAATAAAATCAATGTTAATTTTTTTTTCATCTATTTAAATTTTTGATGCCGGGTATTCATCTTTTTAGTACAAAACGGTTATTGAATATTGAAATGATATTGTCCCGAGCCAACCTGCACCAGTGCCCGTTCATTTTCGAATCGCATTATTTTTATCGTATTATTTCCGGTTAACAGCTTTCCACCTTCCTTTATTACCGATGTTTGTTTTGCAGGCAGGTATATGATGGCGGTAGTATTTACCGGTATTACTACGGTTATTTCAAAAGATGTGTTATCTTTTTTCCAGTCACATGCAATCAATCCATAAGGCGAATTGTAATTTGCTTTGGCTGCGTTTATATTGCCGGTGGGCTGCGGCTTTATTTCTATTTCTTTAAAAGCAACAGTATTTTTTGCCGGCCGTATGCCTGCCAGTCCGCTATAAAACCATTCCATTAAATGACCCAGCATCATGTGATTGTTGGAAGCATTCGTATACGCCTGCCATGATTCAGTAAGTGCGGTAGCACCTCTTTCAAGCTGGTAGCCATAACCCGGAACAGATGCATTGCTGTTCATGTCATATATAATATCCGCCATTCCATTATCATCCAGTACACGGAGCAGGTACCGGTAGCCTATATCTCCTGCAGTTATACTATTGTTTCGCTTTCGTATATCTTTTACTATATTAGCCACTACAGAATCTTTGTATTGGGGTTCTGCAAGGTTCATGTAAACAGCAATCGCATTAGCAGTCTGGCTCCCCGTTCCATATTGTTTCGTTGAAGCATTAAAAAATTTATTGTTGTAAGCGAGCCTTACTGCAGTGGCCATTTGTTGGTAGCTGGAAGCATCCTGCTGCTTTCCTAATAAAGTGGCGATTTTCCCCAGCAGCGTAAGATCGTAATAATAAAAAGCGGTAGCTGTAATGCCTCCCGGTGTAAGTTGTGAAGGGCCGGGTTCCTTTGGAC
Source organism: Bacteroidota bacterium (assembly GCA_040004415.1). GTDB lineage: Bacteria > Bacteroidota > Bacteroidia > Chitinophagales > Chitinophagaceae > JACMLD01. Next base: position 5,910 of record JBDUAY010000036.1, read on the forward strand.
CGATATCATACCAATCGCCCAAACCAAAATAAAGAATATTATTTTTAGCTTTGCTTTGCAGATATCGAATATAGCGCTGCATCATGGGATAAGCTTCTTCCAGCAATTGCATATCCCCATACCATTCATATACATACCAGGGCATAATGATGCTGTTGCTTCCCCACTCCGGTGAATCACGGAAAGGCCCACCAAACACACCATATTCAGGTGCAATGCTGGTAACAAGTCCGGCAGCAGTTTGTGTATTCAACATATCCCTTACCACCTTGCGGCACAAACTTCCGATATCGTAATTGTATCTTATGGATGGTCCCATCAGATGCGCTTCTTCCAGCCATCCCAATTTTTCACGGTGGGGGCAGTCTGTAAGAACACTGGCCATATTACTTTGGACGGCCCAGTCTATTAACCGATCTGTTTTATTAAACATTTCATTCGAACAGGAAAATGCTCCCACCCGGGCAGCAGCATTTCGGGTGTGCAACAATTTTAGTGAGACCATTACCGGTAGATTTCCAGGGTTGTCTTCGCCTGCAGGAACAGCCCCTTCTACCTGTACATAACGGAAGCCGTAATACATAAACCTTGGCTGCCAGCTTTCATTTCCTTCTCCTTTCAGGGTATAATCAAAGTATACCGGCGCACCGATTGCCTTTGTGGTAATCGTTCCATTTGTATCCAACAACTCGGCTGGCCATAACCGTATTACGTCGCCTTTTTTTCCTTTCACTATAATACCAGGTATACCGGATGCATTTTGGCCTGCATCATACACCCATGCACCAGGTTTTGGATGGCTTATATTTTTAGTCTCAAACTGTTCAAATATTTTCAGTGGTTCTGCTGTTTGTGCATTCAGCATGGAGGGGCCATCTATGATGATAGAATTATTCCAGGACGCGTCATTGAACAATGGGGTATCCCATCCTGGTTGTTCCAGGTTTGCGTTGTAGTCTTCTCCCCCGTAAATGCTGGAAAATGTAACCGGGCCGGGAGTTGTTTTCCAGGAGTGGTCACTTATAATATTTTCTGAAGATCCGTCAGCATATTCAATTAACATCCTGCATATCAATTTTGGAAAGCCATAAGCCAGCTGAAGTTTCAGATAGCGTTCGCCGGGAATAAAATAAAAACCATTTCCCAGCATTACACCCATTGCATTCCTGCCTTTTTTTAGTTCAGCAGTTACGTCAAAGGTTACATACAGCGCCTGCTTGTCGTAATTGGTCCAGCCTGCATCCAGAAAATGATCACCTGATTTTTTTCCATTCAAACTCATGTCAAAGTGACCCAATCCCGACATAAAAACAGAAGCCTTTTTTACGGCTTTGCTGATTGTAAATTCTTTCCTGAACAGTGGAAGTATGTCTTTGATGGGTGTACGTTTAGATTCTGAAGTTAGTGGCCGCAGCCGGAAAGAATCAGGCATTTTTTCATACCCTATCCATTGTGCCCCCTTCCAGTCGGAAGCTTTTAATAAACCCATTTGCCATTTTGCAGGCTCGCTCCAGGAAGAAGAATCGCCGTTGTTGTCCCAGATCATTACCTTCCAGTAATAGGTTCTGGCAGCCTCCAGTTGTAATCCCTTATAGCCAACTTGTATGGATTGGCCCGATAAAATTTTTTTAGAATCCCAGGCATCACCTATATTTCTTTGAATGGAATGGTAACTGCCGGCGACCAGGATCCGGTAAGCGGTTTGCATTGAATTTCTTCTACCAGCAGAAATCCGCCAGCTCATTGCAGGAGAAGCTGATTCCACACCCGGTGGATTGGCGTGGTATTCACATTGAAGGTTACCTGCCATGGGCTTTTGCCCGTGACAGGTATTATTGATAAGGGCCGTAACAAGAAGCAATGCTGCAAACGGTCTGATAGTAATTTGAAGGGGAAATTTATACGCCATCCATCTTTTCATTTAATTATAAGCTATTTTACCAGCACCTGAATGCAGAGGTGCAGGTCAGTTAATATCCCGGGTTTTGAGCAAAAGGTTCCCTGTTTAAATCAATCACCGCTTGTGGTATCGGCCTTAACAAATGAAATGGCTTTAAAGTATTGGATGCTTTTGCCTCATCGTTAAAAGCCAGGGTCCGCGCTATTAATGTGCCGGTCCGTTTCAATTCAAACCACCTGAATTCTTCTCCTGTCAGTTCCCTTAGTCTTTCATCCAGAATATCATCAATGGTTACTGCAGCTACCTGCATTTCTGTTGAGAATGCAACACCGGTAGCCGGATTGTTTCCCGGTTTGGCAGCCCTCGCGCGAATAGCGTTATAATACTGCAGGGCCTTAACCGTGTTCCCCAATTTAAGGTAAGCTTCCGCTGCAATAAGATAGGTTTCTCCCAACCGGAATACGTATGTATCCCTGGCACCGCCGTTGTCTACATAAGAGGTAACAAATGGATCGCGGAATTTTTTAAACTGCGGGTAATTGCGCTGGCCGGCAATAAAAGGCGAAAACCGGTATTGATCGGGGTTGATAACCAGGTACCGGCTTGCAGCAATTGCTGCTGCGGTATAGGGCACAGCAGGATAATAGATTAATGTATCGCCAACGGCAAAGCTCCTGGAACCGATGCTTCCTGCATTCTGGGCATACACTACATCATATGCGTTCGCCAGGTAACGGCTATCACGGGTTTTATCAAACACACTGAAAAAATAAGGATCAGGCGCCAGCGCACTGTTGGTTTTTCCATAAAATGGACTCCGCCCTACCAGTGGTGTGTTCTGGGCATCCCATAAAAAGTATTGCTGTAGGCTGCTACCGTTACCGTTCGTGGCAGCATTGGTACTGTATTGCACAGAAAATATAACTTCCGTGTTTACCTGGAAATTTGCAATGGTGGGATCGAACAAGTCAGCGTATTTCGGTTTTAACGTGTAGGTGCCCGACGCAATGACTGTTTCAGCAATGGTAGCCGCCAGCTGAAAATCGGTGTTACCGCCTCCATAACTTTTATAACCCCTGGTAAGATAAACCTTGGATAGCAGGTGTTGCGCAAAGCCTTTGCTAACCCGGCCAAAATCGGAAGCAGTTGCAGGAAGCGCAGCCACCGCTTCCGTAAGATCCTGTATAATCTGGCTATAAACATCCTTTTCAGGTTTCCGGCTATACGACAACGTCACCGTTGTGGTACGGGTTAAAACCAGGGGAACATCTCCAAAAGTTTCTGTCAGCAGAAAATAATAATAAGCCCTTAACGCTTTTGCTTCCGCTACCCTTACTGCAATGGTGGCCGGGGTTCCGCCCTGCACCTGGCCAGACCAGTAAATCGTATTGTTGGCGATGTTGATAGAAGAGTATAAAAGCCTGAAATAGGAATCCACATCACCCACAAAAGAATTTAAATTATTATTATACAGGTTAAGCCCGTAATTGTCATTTATGCCCATCGATGAAAATGCATCGGTACCTACCGTGTAGAGGCCTGCATACCCTACAAGCGGCCTTAAGTTGGGATAATTGGATTTCGCCAGATCCTCAAATCCGGACGGCGTGTTGTAATAGGTTTCTGCCGTACGGCTTGCAGGATTGTATTCATCAGTATATTTTTTACATCCGGTAATGCCTGCCAACATCAGAATAATAATACAGGTTGCATATTTTCTGCTTATATATTTCATAACGAATTTTGTTAAGTGATTAATCGGATAATTATAAAGTGATATTTACGCCCAGCATAAAAGTCCTTGTCCGGAAATCCTGGTTGAGAAACGAATTACCATCCGGATTTTCCGGATCCCATCCAATAAAGTTGCTGAAGATAAAAGGGTTAAAAGCATTTGCATAAATACGCAGCATTTTGATGCCGGCTTTACCCACCAGGTGTTTGGGAAAGGTATAACCCAGTGTAATATTGCTGATCTTTGTATAGGAAGAATTCTGGAACTGGGCAATGGTTCTTCTTGTACCATCCTGTTCCAATGCAGTATTCGCCCATTTATTACTTGGATTATTGGGTGTCCAGTAATCCCTGTTAAAAGCACCAAAACGCGCCCTTGTCTGATCACCATTCATTACCTGTTCTAAAAAAACGCTGTTCTCAAATGTGCCCTGTCGCGTATAGACCGTAAAACTAAAATCAAAATTGGAATAGCTCATGTTGCTTGTAAAACCGCCAAACCATTTAGGTATATTACTGCCCAATATCTGCCGGTCATTCGCATCAATTTTACTGTCTTTATTTATATCCTGTACTTTGTACTGACCCGGTTTTTGGCCATACGCAGCCGCCTGTGCAGCTTCACTTGTTTGCCATACACCGGTAAGTTTATAACTGTAAACAACCCTTACTTTTTGTCCTAAAAATCTCCCGTTGCCTATATCATCTTTGCCGTCGCCATATAAGGTCAGTAATTTATTTTTATTTACGGCTACATTGAAATTGGTTGTCCAGTTAAATCTTCCACTATGCACATTCACCGTATTTAAACTGAGTTCTACACCCTGGTTCTGCACAGACCCTAAATTAGTAGTAGTGGCAGAATAGCCATTTTCAGGAGGTATCTGTTGTGCGAGGATCGAACCCTTTGATGTTTTTTGGTAAAAATCAAGTTGCACAGCGATCCTGCTTTTAAATAATTCCATATCTATACCTGCCGTATATTCCCTGGTTTTCTCCCAGGTTAAATTCTGGTTACCAAAGTTTGGTGCAAAACCATTGGCGGCAACCCCGTTAAAATCATAGGGCGTCTGGTATACCGTGGCTTGTGTGATGTAAGGCCCCGTTGACGTTGAATTGCCCGAGTTTCCGTATCCCACTCTTAATTTTAGTACATTGATGGACGTTATGTTTTTGAAAAATGCTTCTTCACTTATTTTCCATGCAAATGACGCAGATGGAAAATAGCCCCATTTATAGCCTGGTGCAAAAACAGAATTGCCATCTGCCCTCACCGTACCAGTAAATAAATACTTATTCCTGAAACTGTAAAAAAGACGACCATAGTAAGAAACCAGGTTCTGTTTTGAATATCCACTGCTTACAGTAGGGCCTACAGGTGCAATTGCTACACCATTGATGGTAACCGTGGTAATGGTGCTCAAATTATACCACAAAGAACGGTAAGGCAGGCCCTGAACACTGATGGAACTAAAATCCTGCTGGTGATACTCGAAAGTATTACCAAGTGAAATATCAAACTTGTGCTGGCCGATCTCTTTGTTATAGGTAAGCAGGTTATCCAGTGTATAATTAAGCCATTGGTTGGAGCTGCTGGATGCACTGGCAGGTTTGGTACCCGCCTGCTGTTTGGAATAGGTATCATTAAACTGCCCCTGCCGTTGAAAAGTAATATCAGGACTGAAAGAGCTGCGCACCCTGAGCCCTTTTATAATGGTTGCTTCGCCGTATACATTGGGCAATACGTGAATATATTGCTGTTGCCTGATTTCATTGTCAAAATCAAACAGCGGATTGGTGATCTGTGATTCTCCCTCATAAGTAAAAAACTTTTGTGTGCCATCTGCATTGTAGGCACTCCCGGTGGGGCGCAACCGATATGCTGAACGGAACACTTCACCACTTCCGGGATGAATATTTGCGAAGGTTGTATAGACAGAGGCGCCAAACCTGAAGGTGTTATTTATTGTTTTGTCCAGCCCCGCCTTAAATGTGTATTTTTTAGTGTTCTCTATCTTTGTTGTTCCCTGGTATAACTGGTACCCCCCGGAAATAAAGTAAGATGTCTTGTCATCACCACCCGTTAATGAAAGGTTATGGTTCGATTGGAACCCGTTTCTTTTTATCAGGTCTATCCAGTCTGTATACGTGCCGTTTGCAATATTACTGAGTTCGGTGGCAGAAAATATGGCCGTGTTTGCTACCGGTGTAGCCGGGTATCCAGCCAATGCATTATAATAATCTTTGGCATAGTTTACAAACGTTGGACCGTCCATATCAGGAGGCAGATGCATTGGGTTAACAATACCCGCGTAACCATCGTAAGAAATTTTGGCGGCGCCTTTGGTTCCTCTTTTGGTGGTAATTAATATTACCCCATTGGCGCCCCTGGAGCCATATATAGCTGTTGACGACGCGTCTTTCAGTACATCGATCCGCTCAATATCGGCCGGGTTAATATCATTTATAGGGTTGGTGGCCCCACCCAGCTGTGCTACTGCAATTCCATCAACAACGTATAATGGTTGCGTTGATCCGGTGATAGAATTGGCGCCCCGGATTTCTATACTGAAATCTGTGCCTGGCTTACCGGAAGTACGCCTTATATCAACGCCGGGTAAACGACCCTGCATGGCCTCCTGCGTGTTGCTGGCCCTGGCTTTGATAATTTCGTCGGATTGTAATGAATTGACGGTGCCGGTTAAATCAATCTTCTTCTTGGTTCCATAACCAATCACAATTATTTCATCCATTTTCTTATTAGAAACCTTTAGATTGACATTATAAACACGGCGGCCATCTAATCTTATCTCCTGTTCTTCATACCCTACAGAACTAACTAACAGGATGCCCGAAAGATTATCCAGTTGTAATCTGAATTGACCCAACCGGTTTGTGGCAGTGCCCGTTTTTGTATTTTTTAAGCTGACAGAGACATTCTCCAGCGGTTGGCCGTTTTCGTTTACTACAGTACCTGAAACTACCGTATCTGCATTTTGAACTTTTGCCATGGCAGTAAAGGAATCTGCATCTGTCTTTTCACTTTTAATAATTATAATACTGGTGCCGGTCTGCCTAAAGGAAAGGCCCGTTTTGTCAAGCAGCAGGTTCAGCGTAGTGCTTACAGACCTGGTTCCTTTTGGCAGGCTGACGTTATCATATAATGCAACCTGTTTTGGCTGGTAGGCAAACAGGAAATCTGTTTTTTTCTCGATTTTTTTTAACGCCTCTGTAAGACTTACATTCTTTAATTCAAGGGTAATAAAAGCCTCTTCGGCACCCTGCCCGGAGGTATTTTTGGCTAAGAGCTGACAGCCAAATAACAGGAATATGATGGCAAAAACATTTACCCGCATGATAAATACGAGATTTGATTTTAAAATGGGCGCATGGTTATGGGATTTACCCAAACGGGGCACTCGGGCAATAAATAATTGCATAAATTGCGATTGTTTAAATAGTTACTCTAATTGTTTAAGCGTAACCCCTCAATGCTTTCCACGGCGGGGGGTTATTTTTTTTGTCTGTGAATGACAAGAAGATTTTATGGAGCGTTTGTTCTAAGCATAGCAATCGTTTTTGTAAATAATTAATTTCCGGTAAACCTATTTACAGCCTTCGCCACCAATGATAACCTGGTCATTTGGCTGTAGTTTATAGGTAGCATTTATGACATCAGTTAAAACGGTCAGTACCTGTTCCAGCGATTCATTGTTCATAAAAGTTGCACTGATATGACATTGTTTCAGCGCTTCCTTCACAAAAGAAATCTTTACATGGTATTTACTTTCAATCAGTACAGCTGCATCCTCAAAGCTGATATCGTCCAGCACCAGGTACTTCTTTTTCCATTCCATCACCTGTTCAGCGTTGACCGTTTGCTGCCGGAACGAGTTATTTTGTATGTCTACCGATATACTTTCATTAGGCGTGATAATACCAATCATTTTATTATACTCACTTACCTTAACCTTGCCACGGGTTACCGTTACAGTAACTGATTGCTGAGCCGGATAAGCCCGGATATTGAAAGCGGTCCCTAGTACGGTGGTACTAACCTGGCCGGTATGAACAATAAAAGGCCTTTCGCTATCGTGATGAATATCAAAATATGCTTCCCCTACCAGGGTTATCTCGCGTGTGGCGCCTGAAAACGCAGCTGGGTATTTTATATGGCTTCCTTCATTCAGAAGAACTGTACTACCGTCTTCCAGGTGAAGGTATTTTTTATCCTGTTTACCCAATCCAGGCAATACGGTTTTCGCTTCATTCTTCGTTATTGCTTCCGTATTATTTTTTTTGTCCGGAATTAACATCCATATACATATACCCGCAATGATTACTGCGGCTGCAGCGGCGAACCATCGTGCAGGGTTCAGGGGGATCTTTCGTAAAGGGATCAGGTTATCCGTTTGTTTTTCTGCGTTGAGTATACTTTGTAACATTTCGCCGGCACGGCTATCATCAAAATTTTTCGCTGTCCGGTTATCATACATTGTATCATCAATATACTGTTTCAGCAAATCATCGTACGCCCCGCTTTTGATCATGCCCATTAAATCCGTGGATTCGCTATCAGAAGCATTTCTGTTCAGATATGCCTTCAGGAGTGCAGTAAATTTTTCGTCACCTGTCATAGTTTATGTATGGATTCACCTGCCATTAAGAGGTTTGTATCCATTGGTAAAGACGGCTGAAAAATATGCAGGGAGTAGTGAGAAGTAAAATATATTTTTTAACACCGGTACAGGAATCTAAGATACCATTGCGTGTAGTAATACCATCAACCACAAAAAGTTATGAATGTGATTGTCCAGGTATTTTCTTATCGAGCGGAGGGCGAGCGCCATATGCTTTTTTACGGTCTGTTTTGAAATTTTCATGATATCGGCGATCCTTTCATGGCTGAGGCCATCTTCTTTTGCTAAGCAATAAATTTTTTGTTGCTGCGGAGGCAGCTGTTCTATCGCCTGTTTTAAAAATTGCTGGCATTGATGATGCCGGATTAAATAGTCTGTTCCACCGGCAGAAATTTGGTCCTCAGCTAAACTGCCTGAGATTGTTGATTCGTAAGACATTTTCTTTATGCGATCGAAAATAATATTCCTTGCCATGATAAATAAATAACCCTGCAAGTGCTTAATCTCGCCTATTTCGGCCCTTTTTAGCCAAATTTTCAAAAAGACATCCTGCACCACTTCTTCTGCCAATGTAACAGAATTCAAAAATGTAAATGATGTTGAATACACTGCTCCGCGATAGGAATTAAACAATTGGGTAAATGCGCTCTCACTGCCGTGTTTTAACTGTTTCAACAGTTCCGGTTCATTATGTATTGATGGCTGATTCAAATGAATAATAGCAAAAGTTTAGCAACGTAAACCGAAAATACAGCTTTTAACTGTTTGTTCAACAAAACGGGCAGTGCCCAGCGGACTTTCCTTAATTCCCTCGTGTAACAAAACAGGATTTTTTAAAATAACTGCCCGTATAAGTATTTGAAGTGCTGGCAAAATTACATTACTTGCCAAAGGGAATAAATAGTTCACTAAAATCATCACCATTCCCGAAGAGTTGCCCGTCCAGCCTTCTGCTAAAAATAATAGCACGGCGCTTTTGCCTGATTGTTTCCAAAAATATTGGAATAACCAAGCGTGTCAAAAATAAAGGTAGCTACCATGTTTCAACTAAACCTATAACGCCTGTAAGCTTTGCCCTGGTGATGATAACAGCAACACCAAAAGATAGCATGTAACGTGACAACTGTGCTTCAGCCGCAGGACCAGTTACGGAACGCTGCAGCAGGAGCGGCCATATAATCTCCATTTGCACGGCCAGTGTTTCCATTCTGCCAATAAGCGTTTGTTTTTCTGATGCGCTAAGCAAAACGTAGCACTAGTCATATACAACGGCGCCGGTTATCACAGCACGGCCAACGTCCCTGGTCACATCTGCTTTGCTCATATCAATACTCAGCGTGGAAAAAAAATTAAGCACGCTTTCGCCGCCTTTTTACCTGCAATCTCATTGCCCTCCTGCACAAACAACAATACTTTTGCTTTAATGGCATTTGTTATATTTTCCATAGAATTATTCCTGGTGCCGGACTACACGTTTCCATCTGTTACAAAAGCTACGGACTGTTAATTCTGTTCCGGCAATCTTTCAGCACAGGTTGCTGAGGCGCACCTCCTCTGAATTTTAAACCATTTGACTGTGAATGCAGTCTACTGCAGTCGGTCAAAATTCCTTTTGCGCAAAGGGCTGAAAGTGACCGGTCAGTATTCAGACTTAATAAAACCGGTTTGTTAGCAAATGATAAAAATGAAGAATCGGCGCTGGCCAATGCGCCAAGGCCGATCTGTTGACACCAGATGCGTGCGCACTGTTTTCCTGTCTTTTGCGCGTGGCAACAGCAAAACAAAACACAAAGAATAGCAAAAGTGCTGTCATACCATATAAAATTCCCATTGTATCCTGTCCGGATCCTTGAAAGCGACATATTGCTTTTGCAGGGTCTCATCTAATTTGACGCCTGTATTTTCAACACCGGCCGCCTGTAAACCACCTGCTACACGGTTCAACTCTTCTTCTGTCTCACATGCCATGGCGATATGATCGGTGCCAATCGTAAACGGGTTAAACTGTACGTTTTCACTTGCTTCTTTAAAAACAATAAATACACCACCTACAGGAAAAGCAAAGATGCCGGGTGCTTCGAGGGCAATGGGGAAGCCAATGGTATCCCGATAAAACTTTTTTGACGCGTCGAGATCCGAGCACCGCAAATTAATGTGATGGATGCCGGGCGTTTTTGGTTGAATGGCCATGTTTAGATTTTTTTTGAAACAGGAAGGTAAATCATTAAGATGTCTCTATTATTATTTTCGGTGAGTCTTACATTTCTTCCCCCCTACATTTTTCTTCCTGTTAAATGGCAACGCATGCACGCACGCCTGGAAACCATTTTATATGGAGAAGTCTAATTTGTACCGGCGAATTTTGCCGATGGTGATCATGATTGTTTTTACGAAAGTGCCTATGAAAGCCTACAGTCAATTAAAGAACTCAAATACTATGGGTTAAAAACCCATAGGTTGGGGTGAAGCCTAAAGCCACTTTATAGGCTAAAGCCCATTAAAAATATAAACTCAAAGTTTATTCACTCAAGAATAAAATTCTGATCACTGTTCGGTACTTTTTTGTGATGTTCCAAATATTCCTGAATCATTTCGTCCGTTATATTACCCGTACTCCAAACCCCGCAACCTATCCCCCAGAAATGACCAACCCAATATCGCTTTCGTAATTCTGAATATTCTTCCAATAACATCTTGGCACCTCGATCCTTTAGACGCTTTACCATGTCACTTACACTCAATTTCGAAGGATAGCTTACATGCAAGTGTATATAATCCTTACTTACAACTCCTTTTAATATTTCCACATCCAGTGTATCACAGGTCTGTTTTATTAATTCACGGCAACGCAACTGAATATCACCTCGTAATACCTCATAACGATACTTCGTACTCCATACAATATGAGCGTGCAATTGATGGATACGATGACTCCCTTTCCTTACATTTTGCATGGCCACAATTTACCTTAGATTTGTAGAAGCTTAAGCCTTGGGCTAAAAGCCAATAGCTTGAACTAAGGCATTGAGACCAGTCAATTTTTAACCAAGTTCAGTAACCGGGTTCAACCTTATAAATGCCAACCCATCAGCAAGCCGTCTACATAAGCGGTCATTGTATTGGGCGACTCCCCAAAAACGAGAAACAATCATACACTTATTCACTATGGAGAAAAAGATAAATGAGAATAAATCAGATGGACAAATTCCAACACCGTTTATTCAGACTTACCTACACGGTACAAAGGCTGATCTAAAGATTGGAGACATTATCGAATCCGGATTTAATTCGAACTTCGGGCATCGAAAAAATGCGAAATACATCTTTTTGACTGCAACCCTGGATGCTGCTATATGGGGTGCAGAGCTTGCCTTTGGCGAAGGACGTGAAAGAATTTATCTGGTAGAAGCAACAGGACCAACCGAAGACGACCCTGATTTAACCGACAGAAAATTCCCAGGTAATCCAACAAAATCTTACCGCTCGCAATATCCGTTTAAAGTTGTTGGAGAAATTACAATTTGGCAAGGGCACCCCGTTGAACAAGTTAAAGCAATGAAAGATGGGTTAGCAAAACTTAAAGAACAAGGTATTAATTCGTTAAATGACGAATAAAATCTATGAAATGAGATTTGACACCGTTGACAATGTAAAAGCTAACACTCAAAAATAGACCAGTAGCACAGAACACTCATTGGCAGAACAAGAACAACGATCCGCTAACATCCGTATCCTATGCCAGCGTGGCCCGGCGTTAGATCTTTTCAATATTTGTATCTTACCGGGCATCGTCAGGACCCATGTGTTAATGGTAAGGAGCCGGTAAATTAAAATGTTTTGGAGACTGCTATGAAAGGTAAGCCTGGCATCAGGACCGGAGAACCAGATCTTATGCGGTACAGCATCTGCAATCACAATTGAACAGCGCACTCATTGAGACGCAACCCAGGGATTTGGGGATTGAGGCCTGACTACCGCAATAATATTTTGTAGACACGCCAGCGGCGCGGTTAGATTTTAAAAAGTTACTGCCCAAAAAAGTGTCCGTGCAGCAATAATACAATGAGGTAGTCCACTATACTTTGCCAATTTTGAAACTATCGGCCACAATTGGTCTTTTTAATAATTAGCCCCGTTTAAACCGATTCTTTTTTATTACTGCGTCAGTACGGTAAGGATTGTTGCTCCCTCCGGTAGATTATGATAATTGCCTTTTAACATGACTGGCTCTTGTTGCGAGGCCCGAACGCTCACTGAATGCTGAAAATATCGGGCGCAAATAATTGCATTTATTCCTCTATATGCAAGCACTTATACTTCTATAAGTAATCTATGTTTAAAAATATACTACCCTGATTTGACTTAATCTTCTTTATCTGCGTTATCCTCGGGTTATACAATATGTTTATGAAAAAACGGTCTGTTACTTTAGCCTTCCTTCTTCTTTTCTACAGCACAAAAAAATATTATTTCATGATGAATAAGATTTGTACTGTTTTAGCAGTGATACTGTTTTATGCACTGTCGGCTGATGCCCAGGCTGGTATCGGTACAACAACACCCAACTCTATGCTCGATGTGCGGGGTTCCCTTTCGGTAAACTACCGGTCATTTACAACGGCTATCACGGCTTTGTCCACCGACAATACCCTTGCCTTTGAAGGAACCGTCGCCCGTATTCTGACACTACCTACCGCCGTTGGTTGTGCAGGAAGATTTTACTGGATAAAAAATGCCAGCACAACCTTACCAACCCCTGCTTTAACGGTGGTAACAACCGGCGGACAAACATTAGATGGCAATACAAACTGGTTGCTTGATGAGCCCGATGAGGTCATCCGGGTAGTAAGTGACGGATCCAACTGGTATGTACTTAATCAGGACGTAATAGTACCAAAAACTGCAACAACCGGTGGCGCCTGGTCTGAAGGTGGTAACCGCGTTACGGCAGATAAATCCATTGGTACAATTACTACTTTCAATCTTCCTTTTATTACCAATAATGTTGAACGCATGCGTCTCACTACAGCCGGTTATCTCGGTGTTGGAACCACGCTGCCGGCTGGCCGTTTGCACTTTGTAAATGAAACCGTTGAGACGGGCAATGATTATATTTTTGATGATTATGGCGCGGGTACTTCGCAAGGTATTTATATGACTAAGTCAAGGGGAACCATTGCGGCACCTGCAGATTTGCAAAATGGTGACGCAGTTGGCTTTTTGCGTTTTGTGCCCCGGTTCAATGGCTCGTTGGCATTAACTGCCGGTTCTTCTATTGATGCTTATTATAAAGGTATCAGTTCAGCAAACGATTCTACAGACATGCGCCTTTTTACCAGCGGTGTAGAAAGGATGCGCTTTAGTGAGGCTGGCTATACAGGTATCGGCACATCTATCTTTACTGCGGCAAATCCCGAAAAGTTGCTTGTAGATGCCGGAACGACCACTTCTTTTAATGTAATAAGTGGTAAGGGATCAATTAATAATTATCTCCAGTTAAATATTCAAAACCGTTCTGCTACCGGTAGTGCCAGTTCAGATGTTGTGGCCTCCTCTAATAACGCAACGGAGACCAGCGGTTTTATTGATATGGGTATTAATTCCAGCGCTTACAGTAACATAAGTTATCCAATATTAGCCGGGATTAATACTGCATACGTGTATGCAACAGGCAACAATTTTATTTTAGGTAACGGAACTGCTTCTAAAGACCTGGTATTTTTTACCAATGGTTTTAATGATACCGATGAGAAGATGCGCATATTATCTACCGGCAATGTGGGTATCGGCACAACGACCCCCGCAGATAAACTTTCAGTTGCAGGTGTAGTGTCGCCTTCAGCCGATAATACCTATACGTTGGGTAAAAGCACCCTGCGCTGGAGCGCCGTATACGCAGCCAATGGTACCATTCAGACTTCAGATGCAAGACTGAAAACAAATATTGAGAACCTGAATTATGGATTAAAGGAAGTAATGCTGATGCGCCCTGTAAGATATAACTGGAAAGACAAGGCAATGCCGGCAGCTAAGATTGGATTGATTGCACAGGAAGTAAGAAAGCTTGTTCCTGAAGTTATAACCGGCGATGAATCAAAAGAAAGCCTGGGAATGAATTATGCAGAGCTTGTACCGGTTCTTATTAATGCAATCAAAGAGCAGCAGCACCAGATTGATGATGTGCAAAACAGAGTAGAGGCCTTGCGTAAAAAAAATAAGTAATACTCAATTATTATGCGGTTATATATCTTTTGTATTTATTTAGGGCTGATTTTATCGGTACAGGGGTTTTCGCAAACCGGCATCGGTACAATTGCACCTAATTCAACGCTGGATGTAAGAGGTGGTATGGCGGTTGCCCTCCGCAGTTTTACCAGCGGCACAACTGCCAGCGCCAATGATTATGCACTGATATTTACCGGAACGGCGGCTGCTTTGGTTACCCTGCCGGATGCCGGCGCCTGTGCAGGAAGGGTATACTGGATAAAAAATGCAAGTATAACTTTGCCCGCTCCCGTGCTTACGCTAACAACGGTCTCAGCACAAACAGTAAACGGCCTGGCTACGTGGGACCTGGATGAATCAAACGAGGCAGTGCGTATTTTAAGTAACGGAACCAACTGGTTAACATCGAGCCAGGATGCGCCGACACGCAAAACAGCAACCCTTGGCAGCGGGTGGAATGAGGGCGGCAACCGCGTAACAGCTAACAAAACACTTGGTACAACAAGCAACAACAACTTTTTATTTACAGCTAATAACCAGGAGAGAATGCGGCTGACAACAAGCGGCTATCTCGGTATTGGAACAGCTAACCCGTCAGGTCGTCTTCACCTGGCGAATGATAATGATAACGCCGGTAATAAATATTATTTTGATGATTACGGAACAACTGTTTCGCCCGCTATCTATCTACGCAAAATAAGAGGCTCCGTGGCAGCGCCGCAAAACTTACAAAGTGGAGATTTAATCGGACAATTAAGGTTTGCTGCTCATTACAACGGTGCCGTTATTAACAGCAGCGGTACTGGTATTGATGCACATTACCAGGGAACAGGAACAAATAACAGCACAGACATGCACTTTTTTACCAGCAATACAGAACGCATGGTGATTAATGAATTTGGAAATATTGGTATTGGTTCATCCGCTTTTTCTGCTACACCAGAGAAATTACTCATTGATGCCGGTACCACCTCTTCTTATAATCTTATTAGTGCAAAAGGCGAACTTGACAATTACCTGCAATTAAATATACAGAACCGTTCAACAGGCACCACAGCAAGTTCAGATGTGGTGGCAACTGCTGACAATGGCGATGAGAATAGTGAATACATTGATATGGGAATAAACTCCAGCGGCTACAGCAATAGTTTAATCCCCATCGTAAACGGAGCTTCCGAAGCTTACCTGTTTAGCACCGCCAGCAATTTTGTAATAGGCAACGGTACCCCGTCTTACGACTTGAGTTTATTTACCGGAGGCTATGCAACTACTAATGAACGCTTGCGTATTACCGCAGGCGGAAATATTGCCATCGGCGCTTTTACACCGGCTGATAAATTATCTGTAGCGGGAATAATGTCGCCAACATTAAATGCTACTTATAGTATTGGCACCAGCATCGCTAGATGGACTGAAGTATGGTCGGCTAACGGAACTATACAAACATCCGATATTCGTCTGAAAAAAAATATTCGCCCGCTAAGGTATAGCACCGCTGCGCTGATGCAGTTGCAACCTGTATCGTATAACTGGAAAGATAAACAGGAAGCACCAGGTAAAATTGGTCTCATTGCACAGGAAGTAAAGAAAATAATACCTGAAGTGGTAGCCGGTGATGAACAAAAAGAAATGCTGGGCATCAATTACCCCGAACTAATTCCTGTTTTAATTGCTACAATAAAAGAGCAGCAACAAAAACTCAGCTTACTTAATATAGAGCTGGATAAACTGGAGAACCGTATAAAATAGCGTTATGAAAAAAATTATTACGGTATTATTTTCCTGCCTGTTGATGGGTTACATTGTGCGGGCACAGGTTAATTTTCAAAACACCGGTATATTATTTATATCAGGCGCAACGGATACGG
>JBDUAY010000002.1:0-59959 GCA_040004415.1 Bacteroidota bacterium
GGATTCTGTGGACAGCTGTGCTTGCCAGTAACGATAATGATTTTCAGGCATTGATAAACCCGGTGTATAAATATGTAACACAAACAACTTCACGTGTACCATTAAGCGATTGGCATGAAACAATGGATGGCAAAATGGTTGGCTTCCAGGCAAGAAGCGTGGTAGGCGGCTATTTTATGAAAATGCTGGAACAGAAGCTTAAAAAATAATATATGAAAGCTTTTAAAAAGTATGGCATATTATTTTTCATGTTTACTTATGCGCATGCATATGCGCAACAGGCGGTAGCACTTTCTCATTATGTAGTATTTCCATGTATTGGATTTTTAAAGATGGCAGATATCAAGAAGCAAATAAAAAAGCAAATATTGCGAAGCAAATAATTTCAATCGCACCAGATAAAAAAGATAAAGTAATTGAACTCGTGAAAAAGAACAATACAAATTTTACAAGACACCAGGATATTATTGATCTGTACAGAAACTATGAGGGGCAAAGCTTTTAGCTGTGAGCTGTTAGAATAAGCCTGGCCGCGCACTGTTCAAAGCGATTCATCATTTAAAGGAACCGTGGATAGCATATCATGCCATTAATGTAAAAGACAGCGCTAAGAACATCAATAAGTCACGTGTTGTATGGTTACGTAAGATAGAATACAAAAACGATTGGCTGGTTGTTATAAAAAATTAAGCGGGTAAATAAAAAGTAAAAATTACATTTTAATTAAAGCAATATGAACGTAAGAATTAAATCAGGTCTCTTTCTTTTGTTATTAACTGCTGCAACGTCAGTAAAAGCACAGAAAAATAAAAAAGTGATTACAACGGCTCCTGTCACCGGACAAGTATGGACCGCAGAGAAAGCAAATGCATGGTACGCAGGACATAAATGGCTAACGGGTGCAAATTATATTCCGGCGAGTGCTATTAATCAACTTGAAATGTGGCAGGCGGCCACTTTTGATCCGGCTACAATTGATAAGGAACTTGGCTGGGCCGAAAGCATTGGATTTAATACGTTGCGCGTTTTTTTACATTCCGTTGCCTGGAAACAAGATCCGGCAGGATTTAAAAAAAGAGTTGATCAATTTTTAACGATTGCGGGCAAACATCATATTCAACCGTTATTTGTTTTCTTTGATGATTGCTGGAACAAAGAGCCGAAAGCCGGGACGCAACCTGCACCTAAAACAGGCATACACAATTCAGGCTGGGTACAGGATCCAGGTCAACCTGCTTCTGCAGACAGCAGTAATTTTCCGGAGCTGGAAAAATATGTGAAAGATGTGCTTGGCGCATTTGCTCACGACAACCGTATTTTATTGTGGGACCTTTATAATGAACCGGGTAATAGTGGTAAAGGCGATGCAACCATACCATTACTTACAAAAATATTTGAATGGGCAAGATCTGTAAATCCAGATCAGCCGCTGAGTGCAGGTTTATGGGATTGGAATCTTACAAACCTGAATGTATTGCAGATGAAAAATTCTGATATAATTACTTACCATAATTATGATGAATTGCCTCTGCACCAGCGTGTTATTTTAATATTGAAAGCAAGCGGCAAGCCGTTGATCTGCACAGAATATATGGCCCGCCCGCGCAACAGCCGGTTTGCAACCATTTTGCCTATGCTGAAAAAAGAAAATGTAGGCGCTATTAACTGGGGTTTTGTAGATGGAAAAACAAATACTATTTATGCCTGGGATACACCGTTGGCAGATGGAAGTCAGCCAATAGAATGGTTCCATGATATTTTCAAAAAAGATGGAACGCCTTATCGTGAGGACGAAGTAAACCTGATCAAAAAACTAAACGGGGTTAAATAGCTTATACGAATATTTCTTATATAGCGTTTTAGCAAGTCAACCTGGTGTCTCCACGCCGGGTTTCTTACCTACTTTTATTCTTAATTAGTTCTATCTTGCCGCAGATGAGTGATACTATTTCTAAAATAACGATACAGGATATTGCCCGCGCGTTAAATACAACGGCGGCAACCGTATCGCGTGCACTCAACAATCATCCGGCAATAAAAGAAACCACTAAAAAGGCCGTAAAGGAAATGGCCGTTAAACTAAATTATCAACCTAATAAAATAGCTTCATCACTCCGCCTGGGCAAGTCAAATATCATTGGCGTTATCATACCCAGTGCAGAAATAAATTTCTTCGGTTCTGTTGTGCATGGTATAGAAAAAGTAGCCAATGAAAATAATTACAATGTACTCATCTATCAATCCAATGAAATGTATGAGTATGAAAAAAAAGGTGTACAGGCTTTTTTACAATCTCAGGTAGATGGTGTACTCGCATCCATTTCAAAAGAATCCATGAACCTGGATCATTACAGTGAAATAAAAAAACGCGGCGTACCGTTAATATTGTTTGACCGTGCGAGTGATGAGTTGGGCGTTTCTTCTGTTGTAGTAGATGATTATGCAGGTGCATTTGAAGCAACTAAACACCTGATTGAACAGGGTTGCAGAAGAATAGCACATATTGGCGGACAACAACACGTAAATATTTTTAACCAGCGTTTGAAAGGATACATCGACGCATTAAATGTTAACCACATTCCGGTAGACGAAGATTTAATTGTTTATGGAAAAGTAAGTATTGAATCTGGCAGAGCGTGCATGACTAAATTGCTGAACAATCCCAAACGGCCGAATGGCGTTTTTGCCGTGGAAGATTTTACTGCATTGGGTGCCATGCAGGTGATTAAAGCGGCGGGTATCTCCATGCCTGAGCAGATTGCAATTGTTGGTTTTGCCAATGAAGCTTTCGGCGAATATCTTACGCCATCGCTTTCTTCCGTTAACCAGCAAACAGTTACAATGGGTGAGGAGGCCGCCAAGTTATTCTTTGACGGAATGAGAAACGGAAATACCTACAAAGACAAGCCCAGGAAAAAAATCCTAAAACCAGAATTGATCTGTCGCCAGTCCAGCCTCAGAATTCCAGTATAATTCAGCTCCTGCAATCATCGCATTAATAATTGGCCAGTATGATGAATAAAATATCTTCCCTGGTAATATTCAACTATTTGTGTCACATCAGTCCACTGAAAACAGAAAAAAATGCGGATCCAAATACTGTTATGATCGTTGCAACTGGTAATGAACATGAAATAGGAAGGTTAGAAAAAAAGTCAACCTAAAATACAAGCACAAGGCGTTGCATATCAAAAATCAGCCATCTTCAGGCAATCGAATAAGTAAAGACCCTTTCTGGGGTAACAATTCTACACACGTTTTTTAATCAATCATTTATTGCGCCTGCTGTTTTGTTAACACGGGGGTGGTATATTATTTGAGGCCTGAACCGTATGACCATAGAATTTACTTTTTTTAGACAAATATTGAAATTTGCGATCGCCGCGGCGCTTGTTTATTGCATTGCAGTTTATTTCTATATCAGGCACATGATTTATTCAGAGGCATACATTTTATATGTCGGAAATTTTTTGTTTGCAGCTGTAATAGGAATTTTTATAGGCTGGTTTTATAAAAAGCATGAAAGCGATATCGGCACCATCAGGTTAGTGGTGGTTGGTGCAAAAACTGCGGTAGCGGGGATAATTATTGCCTGCATTTTATGTTTGCTGATGTTATTCATTTTTGTTCCGCAAATTTTCAGGCCAGAATCAGTGAGTCATATTCAACTACAACGTTCGCCGGCACAATTTGCAGGGAAAAACCAGGGCTTTGGCGCTATATTATTTTTGAACGTTATCCTGGGAAATGCGGGTGCTTCTTTTTTTATTTCCCTGCTCATTCCTTTTTCAGTCATGAAAAATTTATATCCGGATGAAAAAAAATCAAGTAAAAGTGTTTCAGAAGAAAACCCAAAGAAAAATTATCATTTATGATGAATACTATAAATCGTGATCTTATAACTGCACTTAATAATTGTTCAACTGCCTGCAATTTTTGTACTGCTGCATGCCTGGGCGAAGTGGATGTAAAAATGATGGTGGCGTGTATAAAGCTCGATATCGATTGCGCGGCCATCTGTAGCCTTACTGCAAATTTTATTGCAAGGAATTCAGTTCACGGAAAGCATTTATTAAAAGAATGCGTTGAGTTGTGTAACCTGTGCGCAACGGAATGTGAAAAGCATAGCCACATGCAACATTGCAAGCAATGTGCTGAAGCTTGCCGCAGCTGCGAAAAAGCCTGTAAAGCTGCATTGTGACAATTTGTAACCAGTATGAATAAAGCGTTTACGATTATTTTACTTTTCGCGTACCTTTGTAATGATAGTTGTGCGCAGGTAACTTATCCATATCTGCTACAAAAGTTTGCTTTTACTATTGAGGGAATAGATAGTTATATGGCGTACATGGACGTTCAGCCCGCAACAGCAAATGGTAAAACAATTATCCTTTTCCATGGTAAAAATTTCAGCGGGTATTATTGGAAAAATCTTTTGCCATTACTTAGTCAAAAAGGCTATCGCATAATTGTTCCTGATTTACCGGGATGGGGACGTTCCGGCAAGCCCGACCTGCATTACAGTTTTCACATGCTGAGTGCCATTAATAAAAAACTATTGGATTCGCTCCACGTTAATAAGGCGATTGTTTTAGGGCATTCGATGGGTGGCATGCTGGCCATACGTTTTACGCTTATGTACCCCTCATTTGTAGAAAAGCTTGCGCTCGAAGATCCAATAGGGCTGGAGGATTATAAAACTTTTGTTCCGTATAAATCAATTGATCAACTTTATCAAAAAGAAAAGTCTGCTACGTATGAGTCCTATAAAAAATACCAGCAAAGTTATTATCCTGAATGGAAGCCGGTTTACGAACAATATGTAGCAGCGCAGGCAGAAGCTTTATCCGATCCATCCTTTAATAAAATTGCGTTTGTAAATGCAGTTACTTACCAGATGATCTATGAACAACCTGTGATATATGAATTGAACCGGATTACGGCGCCGGTGTTGCTTATCGTGGGATTGGCAGATCATACCATCGTTGGAAAAGAATATTTGAATGAAGAAGAAAAAAATCTTCATGGGCAATACCTGTTGCTCGGTAAAAAAGCGTCTGCTATGATTAAAAATGCAAAATTGATTGAGCTGGAAGGTATGGGACATATCGCCCATGTTCAGGATCTGGATAAATTTGTTTCTGCATTGTTTACTTTTCTTTAAACATGGCAATTACGATTGAAATAAAACCGTATTTTGCCGCATGTCTTTGTTTATAGCATCGTTAAATTCTGGCAGCAACGGTAATTGTTATTATGTGGGTAATAACGAGGAAGCGGTATTGGTGGATGTTGGCATCAGTTGCAGGGAGATTGAAAAAAGAATGAAGTTACTGGAGCTCGATCCAAAAAGACTGAAAGCTATTTTCATAACACATGAGCACATTGATCACATCAGCGGGTTACCCACTTTTATAAAAAAATATCGTATACCTGTTTATATTACAGCGGCTACCTATCAGGGTTCGGGTTTTTTGCTTGAAGCGGAACTGGTTTATTCTTTTACGGCTTTCGAACCCATTCAAATAGGCACTTTATCGGTAACTGCATTTCCAAAAATGCATGATGCCAGTGATCCGCATAGTGTAGTTGTTACTTGCGCAGGTGTAACAGCAGGCGTTTTCACAGATATTGGGGAGCCCTGTAAAAATGTAATTAAATATTTTAGGATTTGCCATGCCGTTTTTTTAGAAGCAAATTACGATGATGATATGCTGGCAAACGGTAATTACCCAATATTTTTAAGAAATCGGATCAGTGGAAAGCGCGGTCATTTATCCAATGCACAGGCGCTCGAACTGTTCAGGACAAACCGGTCACCGTTTATGACACATGTTTTATTGTCACATCTTTCAAAAGAAAATAATAGTCCGGTTGTTGCAGAAGCGCTATTTAATAAACACGCCAATAATGTACATATTATTCATGCGCCCCGCGACAAGTCCACACCGGTTTACCATATTATTTCATCCCCTGCAACTTCGTTCTTACCAGTTATGCCAGCAATGCCGTCGGTAGAAAAAAAGAAAGTTGCGAAGCCAAAATTGCAATTGAGCTTGTTTTGATTTACTTGCGCCGGTTCAGAAAAAATTGTAGCGTTAACAAAAAATAAATCGACATTGAGGACATATTAGTAATTACCTAATCATTCAAAACGCATTATCATGTTTGATCAAATTTTGCAATTGGTAAAAGAACATGTAGGCAATAATCCGCAGATAGCTGCTGCCATCCCACCGGGCCAGGAAGAAGCAGTGCACAATGAAATTGCTACGCACATTGCAAACACATTGGCAACCCAACCTGTTGCAAGCAATGGCGGAATTTTATCATCATTGGAAAACAGTATTGCTTCGGGCGGACCGGTGGTGAGCGCTATTGAAGGGAGTTTAATAAGCAGCCTCACCAGTAAGTTTGGTTTGTCTCCATCAATAACCGGTGCAATTTCAGGAGCGCTTCCTGGCTTGCTGCAAAAGTTTGCAAACAGGTCAGCCGGTTCTAAATAGCGCGGTTAGAAATGATACATTAGCACTGCGGCAACGGACGTCATTGAAGCATTTTGAATTACCCTTTGCGCAATAAAAAACCGGGAATGCTGCTTCCCGGTTTTTGTATTTAATTAATATAAAAATTTTTTACATCCCTGCGTCTCTTAATTTTTCAACAGCAGGATTACAAAAAAATGTTTTGAAGAACAATGAGTGATTTGTTTCTGTGCAGTTTTTCCTAGGCGGTGATGCGGTGATGCGGGATCCGCTACAATGAGAAGGCATTTTGATTTATGATGTATTTGTATTCAATCACATTCGTACTTCTATATTAACCAATCATTTTCTTGCTGCAATATATACCCGAACCATTTTTGATTATATTCGTTCAAACTGCATTTTCCATGGAAACATACGACATTATTATAATAGGTACAGGAGCTGGCGGTGGAACTTTACTGCACAAGCTCCGCAACTCAGGAAAAAAAATATTGGTATTGGAACGTGGTGGATTTTTACCGCGTGAAAAAGAAAACTGGAACTCGATAGAAGTGTTTCAGAAAGAGCGTTATCATACCAAAGAGGTTTGGAAAACAGCGGAAGGTAAAGATTTGCATCCGGGTACCGGCTATTGGGTAGGCGGCAATACAAAAGTGTATGGCGCGGCTTTGTTCCGCCTGCGCGAAAGGGATTTTGAAATAGTGAACCATGCTGGTGGCATTTCGCCCGAATGGCCGCTCAAATATAAAGATTTTGAACCTTATTATACCGAAGCAGAAAAATTATATTGTGTACATGGAAAAATGGGGATTGATCCCACGGAGGCATTCCGCAGTGAAGAATATCCATATCCGGAAGTAAGTCATGAGCCCCGCATACAGGATTTGCATGATAACCTGGTTAAGATGGGACACAAACCATTTTATATGCCGGTTGGTATTAAACTGAATGAGGCGGATAAGCTGAACAGTGAATGTATCCGTTGCAGCACTTGTGATGGATTTCCTTGTTTGATACATGCAAAGAGCGATGCCGATATCAATTGTGTACGTCCATCTTTATCGCAAAGCAATATAACCCTGCTTACGGGCGCAAAAGTTGAACGGCTGGTGACAACAGCTGATGGTAAAGTGATAGACTATATTGAAGTGAATTACGAGGGAAATCCAATTCAATTTAAATCATCAATTGTTATAGTTGCCTGCGGTGCCATTAATTCTGCTGCATTATTGTTGTCAAGCGCCAATGATAGCCACCCCGAAGGATTGGCTAACAGCAGCAAACAAGTCGGCCGCAATTTTATGAAACACCTGAGTGCGGCCATGCTTGGGCTAAGCACGACACTCAACCCAACAAAATTTCAGAAGACACTTGCTGTAAATGATTATTACTGGGGTGATGACGACTATAAATTTCCAATGGGTCATATACAATTATTAGGCAAGTCGGACAAAGATCAAATATCTTCTGATGCGCCATTTTTCACACCGGGCATGGTATTGAGTGAGATCGCTTCGCATTCAATCGACTGGTGGTTTACCGGTGAGGATCTGCCCGTGCCGGGGAACCGCGTGCAGGTTATGAATGGCCAGATTCATCTTGAGTACAAAGAAAATAACCGTGAAGGGTTTGAGCGGCTGATTGATAAATGGAAACATGTGCTGAGCCAGATTTATGCGGGTCATTCTTTCGTTCCGCACTCTTTATATTTAAGCAAAGACATTCCCCTGGCAGGCGTGGCGCACCAGGCAGGCACGTTGCGTTTCGGTACGGATCCGGCAACATCTGTGCTGGATATAAATTGTAAAACGCATGATGTTGAAAACCTGTATGTGGTGGATGGAAGCTTTTTTCCATCGATCGGCGCCGTTAACCCTTCACTTACCATTATGGCAAATGCCTTGCGGGTAGGGGATCATTTAATGGAAGTATTGAAATAAAATTTATTTCTGATCTAAAATGACGACCAAATCAACTGCTTCAGATTTGCGCATTAGTCCAAAGCTATCGGTTCGTAAATATTTTGATGAAGCGCTTGGATTGGGCATCTTCATGTTTTCCGCTGGTTTTTTCGATGCATTAATTGATTATCCCGGCTTGCCGATCCGGCAGCATATTTCTTCTTCGTTACTACGGCGTTTTCTCATTGGATTATCAATGGGTTTTACGGCGCTCTATATTTTTACTTCAAGGTTTGGAAAGCAGTCGGGCGCATACATTAATCCGGCGGTTACAATTGTCTGGTACCGGCTTGGGCAAATTAATAAAATGGATAGCTTTTATTATATTCTTTTTCAATTTTTGGGCGGAAGCCTTGGCATGGAGTTGGTGGTTTTACTGTTTCCGAAATGGATGAAACATCCGGAGATTAATTATATTATTACCGTTCCGGGAGCGGCAGGTGTAGCGGTTGCTTTCGTGATGGAATTTCTTATCTCACTGGTGCTGATACTGGTTGTATTGCGGATGGGCGACCGAAAGAATATAGAAAAATATACACCCGTTGTCGTAGCCACACTGATTACATTGTACATCACTTTCGAAGCGCCTTTCAGCGGCATGAGCATGAACCCCGCACGCACCTTTGCCTCCGCTGTTGTTGCCAATCAATGGAAATCTTTCTGGTTGTATTGTACAGCGCCATTGCTGGGCATGTGGGTTGGTTCGTCTTTGTATTTGAGGAGTAAGAAATAATAATGGATGTCTTTTTTTGATGCGCATCTCAACACTTGCGACAGCTTCATGAATTTTAGATTTTTGCTGTAATAGTATGCAGGCACAAGTTGTTCGCCGAAACAATCTTTCAAAATAAATAGTAACATCCAATCGGCTCAACACTTGCGCCAGCTTAACGAAAGTTAAAGAGCTGGCGCAAGTTGTTCGATGGCCAATAGAACGCTGTTTATTAATAATCCCTGATGCCCATCTCAACACTTGCGGCAGTGTTCTACATTTATATTTTCGGCCAAATTGATTCTGCATTATCCTTCAAACGAACGCGTAAATAAAGCCTGAATGTATTAAATATTGTCAAAAAAAGCACAAGAATGGCATGTGCAGCGGCGTTGCATTTTCATGCCTAAAAACAAGATTCTACCGGTGAGATATATCGTTTTACCGCTCATTCCGTACAGTTGACGGCAAAAAATTGACGTTGCTGGATTGATATTACAGCGCAGCCTGTTTATATTTACATTTACTGCGTGAATTGCGAATGACGCCTTGTGAGAAAGAACAGTGAATTTGAGGCGTTTACATTACGAAAACCAATTCAACAACATTACTATGGGATTAAAAAATTTTCTAAAAGAACAGGGATTTATCGCAGACCTTCCCCCAGATAAGAAACCGGAAAAAGCAGCCAGCGCTGGCACAAATTCCAATGTTGCACCAACATATTTTCCGCTTACCCCGGCAAACGTGGGCAGTTCCACACCTGCCGTTTCTGGTGAACCATCATTTGTAAGTCCGCTGCAACAGGCGGTAAACAGTATTGGTGAGCAACCGGATGCTACATTTGTTAAGTTTTTTGAAGATGAAATGGTGAAAGCTAATCTTCCAGGCCCGGATTATTTCGAGTTCAGGCAACTACTGGTGAAAACACAGCAGAAAATGGCGGCCAAAGGCGTTGTTGCACCAGAAGTAGTATTGCAGGCCGTCATGATGAGTTTTGAAGCGCAGGACGTAACTGCCCTAAAACTGGTTGACGCAGCAAAACATTATAAAGATGTGCTGAAACAGAAGAACGATGATTTTCTGAAAGGAGCTGCTTCAGAAAAAAATAACCAGTTGCAGAAACGGCAGGGCGTGCTGCAGGCGCATGATGACAGCATCAAAAAAATACAGCAACAGCTACAGCAGCTTGAACTGCAAAAGCAGCAACTGGAAGATGCCATGAGCAAAGAAAAAATGCAGCTCGATGCTGATAAGTCCATTGGAAAGGAAGGCATAGAAAAGATCGAAAAAGCAGAGCGGTTAATATCGCAGGCGCATGAATTTATGCAATCGTCTATTGATACCGATATTAAAAGGCTGCAATCAGTATAAAAATTTCTCACTATTACACTATTGTTAAACAAACAAATTGAAAGTCATGAACGACGTTATAAAAGGTTCTTCGGTATATACACTGGAAACCGCAGATGAAAAAAAGATGCGAATGGGAATTACTGCTGCCATGGTAGCTGTGTTTCTTTTGGTTGGTTATTTTTTATTGCCGCTGATTACACAAACCATCCGGAACTGGATAGACTTTGGCATACAGGTCGGCAAATTGTTTATTATGATCGGCATTGTGGGTACCATTTTCTTAATGCGCAATGTGTTAATTGCGCGTTGGAAAAGTGCCATCCGGAAAATGACCCGTTTTTTAATTAAAACAGATTTGCCCGGCTTGCTGGAAGTAGTCGTGCAAAACCGTCGCGATACCTTGTCAAAATTTAATAGCAGCATTAAAAAAATGATGGCAGCCATCAGCCTGCACACAACAAAAATGGCTGAGCGCAAAGACTCTATGCAAAAGAACCTGGACTATGCAGCACAATTTAAAAAACAAGCGGAAAATTCAAATACGGATCAGCATTTGCGCGATAAGGCAAAGGATCAGATTGCGCATTTTGGACGTGAGGCGGCAGAAGATGAAAAATTATTAAAGATTATGCAGGATGATAAACAAAAGATGCTGAAAAGCTATAACTTTTTTGATCGGCTGTACAGCAATCTTGAAAGCAGTACGGAGTCCGTTGCAAACACGATTAGCCGTTTGCGCGATCAATTGCAAACGTCTAACACCTGGCGGGAAGCTGCGCACAGTGCTTCTGCTTTACTCGGGGTATCAGAATTTGAAACCATTACACTGGAAGAAACACGTGATAGAATTTCGCAGAATGAATCTGAAGTAATGTCTATGATTCACGACCATGAAACATTGCTGATGAAAATGGAAGCAGAGAATGGTATTATGGATGATGCAGGCCAAAAATTGCTGGAACAATACAGCAACAAGGTAGATGTATTCGCGTTTATGAAAACAGACGATGCCGGACAAACTGGTGCATCTGCGGCAACTGATACATCATGGTTAACTGCCAACAAAGATCTATTGAAATAGTTACGTACCTGGTGATAGTCCTTTATTCCGGAAGAGGAGTGGGGATGAAGATTAGATATCATAAAATAACGTTTTAAAATTTCCAACAAACAATTCAATCAATAATTATGGAACTTACTGAAAAGGGTCAAAAAACAGTTAAAGCAATACGGAACGTAGTCATCTTTGCTGTGGTCCTGGTGGGTGGATATTTCGCTTACCAAAAATGGGGCGTAACCAAAGATGGCAAGTTACCTGTCGATAGTAAATCAGGCAAACCAGATCTGGTAGTTGCCTATAATACATTTACGGGCGTGGAAGGACTGGTGCTGGAGAATGGCGGTATGGAGCCAAATGAAAACAGTACGCTGTATAAAAATTACGGAATTAAACTGCTGATAAAACAAATGGATGCAGTAAAGGATACCAGGGCCGGTTTGCACTCGGGTGATCTTGATCTTGTTTATTGCACAACGGATGCGCTGTCAGTTGAAATGGGATCCGGCAGCGAGTTGCTGGCTGATAACGTTGTTCAGATTATGCAGGTGAACCAAAGTCATGGTGCAGATGCAATTGTAGTGCGCAAAGGCATTGATGATGTTTCCGCGTTAAAACATAAAAAAGTAGCGTATGCGGTAGGCACTGCTTCGCATACTTTATTGCTGAATGTACTGGAGTCTTCTAATTTAAAGATGAGTGATATTGACGGGTACCAGGTGGGTGATGGTGTGGAAGCTGCCAATGCATTTAAGAACGGTCAGTGCGATGCTGCAGTGGTTTGGGCGCCGGATGATGAAGATTGCGTGGCATCTCAGCCAGGAGCAAAAGTTTTGGTGAGCAGTGCAGTTGCCAGCCAGATAATTGCAGACGGATTACTGGTAAAGCAATCTGTATTGAAACAGAAACACGATTTAATAGTTAAATTGGTGAAAGCATGGCTGCAGGGTAACGCGCGTGTAAACAGTGATCCGGCAGATAAAAAAGAAGCCAATGCATTGTTTGCAAAGGGATTTAAATTTCCGGAAGATGTTGCAGCCAAATCTGCCAACAAAGTTTACTTTTCTACATTGGGCGATAACGTAAATTTCTTTGGATTGAACAGCACTTATACCGGCATGACGGGGGACAGAATGTACGGCCGTATGGCGATTAAATATACTGAAGTGGGGCTTGCAAAGTCACCTTCACCCTGGAGAAATGTATCGGATCCCTCCGTAATACAGGAGTTGATGAACGATAAAGATTTAGCAAACGACAGCAAACAAACGGCTGTTAAAGTGGAAGCTTTTAAACCGGCAACTGAAGAAATCAAGAAGCAGGAATCGCAGAGCAGTAAAGTAATAAGCCTGGAATTTCCAACCAATTCTGCTGCACTGGATGAAGATGATAAAGTTCTTATCGACAGGGAAATAAAAGAACTGGCACAGGGTTTTGCCGGCGCTTATATACGTGTTGAAGGAAATACAGATAATGTTGGAAGTGCTGCATTAAATGAAAAACTTTCTCTCAGCAGGGCAAAGTCTGTAGTGAGTTATTTAGTGAATGAACATAAGTTTGATCTGAATAAATTCATTGTTGTAGGTAATGGTTCCAGCAAACCAGTACCCGGTTATGAGAGCAATGCAGATGACGCCGCGCGCGCAAAGAACCGTCGTACCGAATTTCAGTTTATCTGGGACAAGGGAGGTAAGAAATAATATTAAAGCTGTAGTGGCCGGTAATACACCGGCCACGGAGAGAAGCTTTACGAAATATATGGAACTTACATTTTTTGATTATCAGGATGCTCGCAACGAATAATTATTTTGATAGTTGGCATTGAATGATTAAATACACCGGTACAATCACGATGATTCTAATCATCTGCGTTCCATTAAACAAGCCCGCGGGTGTTATAAATAAAAAAAATATATGCCACAAGAAAACGCTGAGATTGATAATTCTTTCGGCGCAAGCCTGAAAAGATTTAGTGCTAAATACTTTTCGTTGCTGCAGCTATCAGGTTGGCTGATACTGTTTATTATATGGTGGCTGGTCACCAATTTTGGTATTATCAACACCCACGTAATGCCGACGCCGCAAAAGACCTGGCACTCATTCGTAGCAATGCAGTCGGATGATAATTTAGTGAGCAATATTCTTTTTTCACTGCGCATTAATGTGATAGGATATTTAAAATGTATTGCAGCAGCACTGATTGTTGGTTTTGCGATAGGCCTTTCACCAAAGGTGCGCAGAATGTTTAGTCAGCAGGTGAACGCCCTGCGCTTTGTGCCCATTACTGCACTGATGGGAATTTTTATCGCGATCAGCGGTTTAACCATCGTAACAAAAATTAATTTTTTGGCATTTGGTATCTGGGTGTACCTGGTGCCTGTAGTTGTTCAGCGTATTGACGAAGTAGACCATACGCATATACAGATGATGAAAACCCTTGGCGCGAGTTTTTGGCAAACGGTTCGTTATGTAACCTGGCGTTCTGTTATTGCAAGGTTGAGCGATGATATACGAATATTGGTTGGCATCAGCTGGACGTATATTATTGTTGCAGAACTGGCCGGTATACAAGGTGGATTGGGAAGCCTGATTTTCCTCGGTGAGCGCCAGAGCAATGTAGGAAAAGTATATGCTGTCATTTTCATCATCGTTGCTATTGGCATTATACAGGATGCCATTTTTAAATTAATTGACCGGCTATTATTCAAATTCAAATACCAACAATAAGATGAAGGAAAGCCAATTGATACATGAGCAACCGGCAACCGGCACCAACGCGTTACCACCGGTACTTGAATTAAAAGGAATTCACCAAAAGTATTTTGATAGCAAAACACAAAAAGATTTTGTGGTGTTTGACGATTTCAATTTGGCGGTTGAAGATTATCCAAATATCGGTCAGTTTATAGTGATTATGGGTAAATCAGGTTGTGGTAAATCTACACTGCTTCGGTACTGGACCGGCTTACAGAAACCTACCAGCGGCCAGGTGCTGATTGGTGGAAACCCAATTACAGAGAACCAGAGTTTACCAATGGTGTTTCAGCAATATTCGTCCCTGGAATGGTTCAGCGTATTGCAGAATGTTGCATTGCCGCTTACGTTAAAAGGTGTTGGGAGCAAACAGGCGGAAGAACAGGCCATGGAAATGATAAAAGTGGTTGGACTTGAGGGGCATGAAAATAAGTTTGCAAAAATGCCGCAGTTAAGTGGCGGCCAGTTGCAACGTGTAGCAATAGCGCGGAGTTTAATCGCGAATCCGAACATGTTGTTACTGGATGAGCCGTATGGCGCACTGGATGGTTTTACCCGCGCCAAGATGCAATTTTTTCTGCTGGATATTTTTCAGAAGCGTGAACTGGCGGCGCAGAATCCAACAGTAGTGCTGGTTACCCACGATCCGCGGGAAGCTGTATTGCTGGGCCATGATATTTATATTTTGGATGCAAATCCGGGGCGCATCATCAAACATATAAAGCCAGATTTGCCAGAACAGCGTGATAGATCGATAAGAAAAGATCCACGGTTTATTGAAATCGTATCTTATATAGAAGATGTAATGGAGGGAACGGTTTCGTGATTCGGTGAAAGACATGTTTGGCTACGCGAAATCTTTATGGGGCGCAGATTATAAGCATTGTTATTAATTAATGTTGCATACAATCATAGCAAATCATAAACGTAACGACAACCGGCGTTCCGTTATTCAAAATAAAATTTAATGGCAACAAAGAAAGTTGATTTTGCAGACGTGCTGCAAAAATGTGAAGCAGTAGTAAAGGAAATGGGTTTGAACGTTCAATACACACATAACCTTGATCCGTTTTTTAAAGGAGATCTTGATGGTAAAATAATTTACATCGGCAATCATTTATCCGCGGAAGAAAAAACGTTTAATCTGTTACATCTTGCCGGTCATAGTGTACAATGGAATATTGATCCGTTGCTTCGCAGTATGGGTTCCGAATTGTACCTGAACCCGGATGACGCATTATTAAAAAGATTGCAGGAATATGAATGGCAGGCAAACTGTTATGCGTTATCCGTATTGCATAAAGCGGCTGTGTTTGATCTTGATCAATGGCTGAGTCAAAAATATATTATCGATATGCTGTATCTGACCCATTTCTACAAGACAGGAGAAAAATTAAAACAGATTACAGCCGTTGCAAAAGCGTATCCGTTTAAGAGAGCACTTGAATCAAAGCCGGTTCCACCATTTACACCAATTGCGGGTACACATACCCGTAACGGACTGGTCATTTCTTTTTAAGGCAATCTTTATATTATTCAGGCTGAAAACCAATCGAATGAAAATTTTGTATATTGCTTTTTTGCAGGTATTTACATTGATTTCAGTAAATGCTCAAACAGAGAATCAAAAAACGTCTGTTGTAAATCAAAAAGATTTGCATGACAGCACATTCACACATGTTGATGTGGAATCTGCATTTCCGGGAGGCGCGCCTGCATGGTCAAGGTTTTTGAGAGACAATCTTGTATATCCCAAAAAAGCAGTAAAAAAAGATATCCAGGGAACGGTGACCGCACAATTTATTGTTGATAAAGATGGTACGGTTAGCAATATTGATGCGGTTGACGGTCCGGAAATGTTGAGGGAAGCGGCCATTGATGTTATAAAGAAAAGCCCAAACTGGAAACCCGCTACGCAGAACGGGAGAAAAGTAAAGTCTTACAAAAAACAACCTATTACTTTTAAGCTTGAGCAGGGAACTTAAACGGCACAAACTTATTTCTGGTTTGTGCGGTTTCTGGAATAGATTACCGCAAAAAACCGCAGAAACAACTTGTTTTTATGCGGTTTTAAGTTAGCTTTGGAATAACCAGGGCTAATATGCTAAAAGAAGAACGTCATAATTATATTCTTCACCAGATAAATCTGCACAATAAGATTTTATCTTCTTCGCTTAGCGAGCAGATACAGGTGTCTGAAGACACTATCCGCCGGGATTTACAAGAACTTGCACAGGAAGGGAAAATTGTAAAAGTACACGGTGGTGCACTATCTAAGTCGTTCAACCCGGTTGCCGGCGCGGCAGATACCGTATATGCGCTGGAAGAAAAAAGAATCATCGCAAATAAGGCGCTCCAGTTTATTAAAGACGGTATGTTTATTTTAACAACCGGTGGTACTACAATTACTGAACTCGCAAGAATTCTTCCAAAAGATTTGCAGGCTACGTTCATTACCGTTAGTCTCTCCGCTGCAACTGAATTTACCAATCATCCCAATATAGAAGTCATCATCCTGGGCGATAAACTTTCCCGTAATTCTAAAATTACAGTAGGTGCTGAAACCATTTTAAAAATTCAGCAAATAAAAGCAGACCTGTGTTTTATCGGAATTAATGCCATTGATATACTCGGTGGATTAATGGACAATGATTGGGATGTTGTGCAGGTAAAACGTGCCATGGTAAACAGCTCCAAAAAAGTAATTGCCTTATCCGTTTCAGAAAAAGTTAACACATTCGAACCCCTGAAAATATGCGAAGCCGGTGAAATTGATATACTGGTCACGGAACTTGAGCCGGAATCAGAAAAACTGCAACCCTATAAAAGCAAAGGCATCCAGATTTTTTAAAACATTCAACACCAAAACCAACTGTATGAAGCCAAAACATTTTTGTAGAACAACCTGGCGCAAAACTTCTTTATTGCTGTTCACGTTGAGTATGCTGGTTACTGTTTGCGCGGCGCAGGTAACCATTTCAGGTAAAGTAACAGATGAAACCAATAAGGCACTGCCAGGTATTTCCGTTCTTATAAAAGGAACGACTAAAGGAAACCTGACGGACGAAGGGGGCAGCTATCATTTGTCTGCTGCATTAAAAACCGGGAACTATACCATTTCTTTTTCCGGGGTAGGATATGAATCAAAAGATGTTGTATTGAGTATCGGTTCGTCAGCTGCTTACACACTCGATGCGGCACTCACCACAAAGGTTTCCAAACTGGATGAAGTAATTGTAACCGGTACGTCTGCGGGTACAACGCGCCGCCAGTTGGGTAGCTATATCAGTTCTGTAAATGCTGATGAACTTACAAAAGGCGCCACAGGCAATGTGCTTGCTGCCCTGCAAGGCAAAACGGCCGGTGCACAAATCAGCCAGAATTCAGGAGATCCCGCAGGCGGCATTTCGGTTCGTTTAAGGGGAATCAGTTCCATTTCTTCTTCTTCCGAACCACTGTATATTATTGATGGCGTTATTGTAAATAATGCAACCAACAGGGTTACCAATACACAAACTGGTTATGACGGATCGCAGGTTGTGGGTAATGTGGGACAGAGCCGCATGGTAGATATCAATCCCGCAGATATTGATCGTATTGAAGTATTGAACGGCGCTGCAGCTGCCGCTATTTATGGTAGCCGTGCCAACGCCGGTGTTGTTCAAATTTTTACAAAAAGGGGAAAAACGGGAGCACCCAGGGTAAGCTTTAGCACCAGTATTACGAGCAGCAGCCTGCGCAAAAAAATTGGTGTAAATATGGCGCCTACTAAATTTGGCGGACCAACGGATGGCGTAGGTGCGCAGACGCAGGATATTCTTACACCAACGCTTACCAATACAACGCCTGTTACAAGGTATGATTACCAGGATTATATTTTTCATACCGCACTGGGTACGGATAATACTTTGTCAGTTAGCGGCGGGACCGATATGACAAAATATTATGTTTCTGCTTCTTACTTTTTTAACCAGGGTATTGCGAAGAATACAGATTTTCAGCGCTACAGTTTTAGAAGCAATGTTGATCAAATACTTACCAAATGGCTCAGTTTTAATATTGGCTTAAATTATGTAAACAGTGGTGGTAATGAAAAGCCCGATGGTAATTCATTTTACTCGCCTATGAATTCTGTAACTATTCTTGGCAATTTTCATAACATCTGGCAGCGTGATGCATTGGGTAATATACAGGCAGTAGGCGAAAGAGGCCGTGCAAACCCGGTATCTGTGGTAGAAGATATTAAGCAAAAGCAAACCACTAACCGTGTTATTGCAAATGTTGGTTTAAAATTGAAACCAATCAAACATTTGAACATTGATTACACGATGGGTATTGATAATTATGCGCAAAATGGAACTACTTACATACCACCGTTTGCATATAATGTAAGTACAGCTTTCTGGGGCGGTGGTGCAACACTTGATCCTACACAAAATGGTTATGCAAGCGTTGCTACCAATAATTTCTTTGCTATTAATCATGATTTAAATGCAACATATAATATAGACATTTCAAAAAACATTAATTCTGTTACCCAGGTAGGTTTCTCGCAGCAGTACGAGAAGAATAATTATATTTTATCACAGGGAAGGGGGCTTGCGCCATTCGTACAAACCGTAAACGGCGCCAGCACCATTCTGCCGGCAACGGATAGCCGCAGTGAGATTTCTGTATCGGGTGTTTTTATCCAGCAGAATTTTAAATACAGGAACCAGTTCTTTGTTACAGGAGCCGTGCGCCTTGACGGATCTTCTGTATTTGGTGAAAATCAACGTAACCAGGTATATAGTAAGGCAAGCGGTAGTTATGTACTTTCAGGAACCGATTATTGGGCCAAACTGGGCGTTTCCAAATGGTGGGATTTATTTAAACTGCGTGTTGCGTATGGCGAAAGTGGTAACCTCACAGGTATTGGCGCGTATGACAGGTTTAACACGTATGCAGCTTCATCTTTTCTTGGAAGGACGACACTTAATTCCAGCAGCACACTGGCCAATGAAAATGTAAAACCAGAAAGACAGCAGGAACTTGAGTTTGGAACCGATCTTTCTTTCTTTCAAAACCGGTTAGGTCTTACACTTAATGTATACAATAAGAAAGTAAAAGATTTACTTATCAGTCGCTTTATTGCGCCAACAACCGGCTTCTCCAGCCTGCAGGATAATTTCGGGTCACTTCAAAATAAAGGATATGAAATTGTTTTAACAGGTGCACCGGTTGCATCTAAAAATGTAAGATGGGATGTGACCGCTATTTATAATCACAACAGAAATAAGGCCACCAACATAGGACAGGCATTGATTTTATTGAGCACCAATGCCGGCGCACCGGTATCTATTATCCAGGGACAGCCTATTGGTGTATTTTACGGCGCTTTCTTTGCTACAAACGCGAACGGAAGCCAGGTGAAAACAGCAGCAGGTATTCCGCTTACAGAAAAAGGTGTTCAGAACAGCACACTAACCTATACGCCCGGCAGGGATGCAAATGGTTTACCCAGTGGCCCAACAACACTGCGTAAAATTGTAGGTAATCCCAATCCTAAATATACCGGCAGCATTGTAAATGAAGTGTCTTATAAGAAATTGGGGCTTCGTGTACAACTCGATTTTTTGCAGGGTGCAGATGTGTGGAACGCCGATTGGAGAACAAGACAGGGTGTGGGTAATGGATTAGTTGCGCAGCAGGAAGATTTGGGTCAGATACCACGCGGGTATGTTGCTGGCGTGTATGCTGTCGACCAGTGGCGAATTGATAATGGGGCCTATGTCAAGCTGCGTGAATTATCATTGACCTATGATTTCGGCAGGGTAAAAACCATCAGCGATATCAGTGTTAGTTTTAGTGGGCGTAATTTAATCAGCTGGGATAAATATAAAGGATACGATCCGGAAGTAAATTCAGGTGGACAGAGTACTATATTAAGAGGAATAGATTTTGGCGATGTGCCCATTCCGAAAACTTTCAGTCTTGGTATCAAAGCATCCTTTTAATTCCATAAAATATTCAGTATGAAAAAAATAATTCAAACGTCATTATATATAATCTTTGCTTTGTTGCTGATAACCGGCACTGGTTGTAAGAAGAATTACAGTAATCCCAATGCGGCTACATCAACGCAGGTATTAAGTTCTTCCAAAGGTTTAATGGGTACTGCCATTGGTATTCAGCGCACCTATTCTTTAAATGTAGCACCTGGCATTTCAGATGCAACTGGCCTGATTACAAATGAAACATTTTTATTAAATGCCGGTAATACATCAGAATTACAATTGACCACAGGCGGCAGTGCGGTAGATGGTACCAACGCATTGCTGGGGAATATATGGATAACCGCCAACAAATGTATTTACGATGCCAACAATGTAATTAATGGTGCAGCGCAACTGGGCGATAAAGGATACGCGAGCGGACTTATTGGTTACGCAACTATAATAAAAGCATTATCTATTGGCAGTCTTTCTATGTATTGGGAAAAAGTGCCCGATACCATAGGCACTACAGCAACTGTTTTCATAGATCGCGTACAGGGTTTTAATAAAGCCATTGCCGCCATTAATAAAGCGCAGGCTGCCATCAGTGCAAATGCCATCAGTGCCGGTTTTTTAACGGACATGCCCGCCGGTATTGATATCATCAATACATTAAATGCCTTAAAAGCCAGGTACTCATTATTTTCTGGCGACTACGCAACTGCGCTTGCGTCGGCAAATGCGGTTGATTTGACTAAAAAATCAACTTTTAATTTCGAATCAGCTAATCCCAATCCCGTTTATAATTCAGCAACGTCTACCAATAATTTATATCAGCCGGTTGATTCTACCCTCGGCCTTCCCGCTGTTATTGCGCCAGACCTGGCAGATAAGCGTATTCCTTTTTACACAACCATCAGCGCTGCCATTCTTCCACGTTATCGTTTAAATGGTTTCTGGATTGCCGCTACCACGGCGATACCTATTTATTTTCCGGGCGAAATGACATTGATAAAAGCAGAATGTTATGCGCGGGCAGCCACACCGGATCTCGTTAACGCCGTAACAGAATTAAATAAGGTTGTCACGAAAACAACCGACCCGCTCGGCTTAGGCGCTGCGCTCCCCCCCGTGGTACCGGCTACGCAAGCAGATGTGCTGCTGCAAATTTACCGCAACCGCTGTATTGAATTATACCTGAGCGGCTTGAAACTAGAGGATATGAGAAGATTTGGGCGGCCCACTACCGAACGCAAACGTAACCTGCTGCCGTACCCTTTCCGCGAGCGCGACAGCAATCCAAATACACCTGCAGATCCTACTTTTTAATGCGTAGCAGTATGATATAAATAAAAGTATTATCTTAATTGAACAATGCAGCTCTTCACGGCTGCATTGTTCAATTAAACGATATGCCATGAACATTTGCCGGAAAGAATACTTCATTGCGCTCACTGTTTTATTTCTGGGGTTGCCTGGCCTGGCTGTTGTTGCCCAACAAATTAAGAGACCTTCTCTTATGGGTATTGCATTTGTCGAATTACAAGTGAGTGAACTTAAAAAATCAAAAATTTTTTACGGTGATTTGCTGGGCTATACATTGATACCTGGCAAAATGGGCACAGGTAAAAAATTACATTCCATCGATATAAAAATTAACGCCAGGCAATCAATAAAAATACAAGATGGTTTGCCGGCAGAACAGGATGAGCGATTTATATCCATCGCATTTCAGACATCAGGTGCGGAAGCAATGAGACGCTATCTTCAATCTAAAAATATTCAGGTGCCTGCGTGTGTGAAAAAAGAAAACGGATACCTATGGTTTGAAGTTAATGATCCGGATGGTCATCCAATAAGATTCGTGGAACTTATAACTAACAATAATGCGCATACGTTAATAAAAACACGTGCTGTTTCAACCAGGATTTTACATGCCGGATTGACCATCGTTTCAACAACTGCTGCAGATGCTTTTTATAAAGATATTCTTGGGTTTTCAGAAATATGGCGTGGTGGCAGCAATGACAGCATTATCAGCTGGATAAATATGCGCTTGCCAGAATCAACAGATTATCTGGAATACATGCTTACTACCGGATCACTTAACCGCCAGCAATTGGGTAGCGCGCATCATATAGCACTGATGGTACCGGATATGCAGTGTGCGCTGGACATGTTAAACAGCAAGGCTGCTGCAAAAAAATATGAGATCGCCGCGCCGCGGATTGGCCGTAATAAACGTTGGCAGCTCAATTTATATGATCCGGATGGGACAAGAATTGAATTGATGGAACCATTTCCAATGAAATAATACGTACCAGTTTACATATATTGCATTATAAAATTCCAGTAGCTGTCAGCGGCTAAACGGCTTCTGTGAATGGCTCATTGGCGATTCAACTACGCAGCAAAAATTCGTTTTTTACATCAAACACAGCATACATCAGTTCAGGAATTATGCCTTATCTGTTTTAGAACCTGCTATGAAAAAAATAAATCTATTTATAATTTTCATAAATATTTTTGTACAGCAGTTGGCTGGGCAGAATAAGACTGTTGACAGCCTGCTCGCCTGGATTAAAAACAATCCAAAAATTGATTCTCAATATATAATCACCTTACATCGGATTAGCTGGCGGAGCGTTGACGAAAATTTAAAACAATCTTTTGAATATTACAATAAGGTGTCTTATTACAGTGACAGCCTGCATTTTGTTTTTGGCAAAGGCCTGGCTCAAGTTAACCTGGGTGTTTTATTTGCCAAATCCGCCAATTTTGACGCCAGTAATAAAGCTTTTTTTAAAGCGATAGAATATGCTGACTCATGCGGTGATCTCCGGTTAAAATCAACCTCTCTTAATAACATCGGTGAAAATTTTGCGACCTTAAAAGATTTTGCCAAATGCCGGCAGTACGCCCACGAAGCCATTGATGTTAATTCAAAACTTAAAAGATGGGTCGGCGTAGGAATTAACTATGAGTTGCTGCAGCAATGCGACCTTGAAGAAAAATTATATGACAGTGCCAACAATAACCTCCTGCGTGGACTGCCGTATGCAGTTCTTTCGGAAGACAGCGCGCTTATTATGCAGTATTATCTTGGATTTGGAAAATTGCACGCTATTAATGACCAAACAGATTCAGCACAGTATTATTTTAATTATGCTATCAATGAGTCGAAGCGAAACGATCACCCGCTGAATGAATATGAAGGATACATGGCCCAGGTTCATTACCTAAAAAATATCAGCGCCAGCTATAAACTCCCCCTGCTTAAAAAAGCCTTGCAAATAGCCAGGGAAACAAAAAGCCTTGAAAAGATAGCCAACACAGCACACGAAATGTCTTTCGCCTACGATGAAAAAGGCAGAAGAGATTCTTCAGCGGCTTTTTACAAGATATACCGCACGACCGCGGATTCGTTGTTTTCTGAAAACAACCAGCGCAACGTAAGCATTAAGGAAACGGAATGGATGGTAAAAAGACAGGAAATCGAGAACAGCCAGTTAAAAGAATTTACAAAGTTGCAAGACAAAGAACTTGCTATAAAAAATATAATGTTGCTGGCGGTAGTTATTTCTTTGTTGCTCATTATTGGCATTGCATTTTTTATTTACAAATCCATTCAAAGCAGCAAAAAAAATACAGAGTCACAGCTGAAGCAAAATATAGCAGAGACACAAATGCAGGTATTGCGTTCACAGATGAACCCGCACTTTATTTTCAACAGTTTAAATAGTATTGACGCATTTATACAAAGTAATGATAAGTACAATGCAACCATTTACCTTGGCAAGTTTGCGAAGCTGATGCGGAATGTGTTAGATAGCAGCAAACAAAATACAGTAACGTTTTCAAAAGATATTGAGACACTTAAGCTTTATGTAGAACTGGAACTTCAGCGCAGCGAAAATAAATTTAGAACTGAATTGAAAATTGATGAAGAACTCATGAACAGCGATTATAAAGTTCCACCGCTGATCATTCAGCCATTTGTAGAAAACGCTATTATACACGGACTCAGAAATAGCACAGATAACAGGGGAGTACTCAGCATCAATATTTCAAAAACCGAACACCGCATTGTTTATAATATTATGGACAACGGTATCGGCAGGGCAGCATCCGCCCAAATACACACTGGCAAAGGGAAATCATACGGGGTAGATATGAGTTATGAGCGCGTAAAATTATTTAATAATGAACTGATGCCCTCTGTGCAGATTACCGACCTTTATGAAAATAAAAAAGCTTCCGGCACAAGCGTGCAGGTACAACTAAATATAATATGACATACAAAGCAATTATTATAGATGATGAAGCCAAAGGCAGGCTTGCACTTAAACAAAAGCTAACAGATTATTGCCCCGAAATAGAAGTGGTAGCTGAAGCTGATAATGGACCGGAAGGGATTTTTTTGATTGAACATCACAAACCACGTGTTGTTTTTCTTGATATTGAAATGCCGCGGATGAACGGATTTGATATGCTGAATGAAATAAAAGATAAAAATTTCCATATTATATTTACCACGGCCTATGATCAATACGCAATAAAGGCCATTCGTTTTGCCGCATTTGATTACCTGCTGAAGCCCGTAGATATTGAAGAGTTAAAGGCTGCTGTTTCCAAAATCGCAGACGTAAAGAGTATCAATGTAAAAAAACAGGTTGAACTGCTGCGGCAAAATATGCAGCAGCCTAAAATGCAATACCATAAGCTGGCAATCCCTGCACTGGAAGGCTTATTTTTCTACGATATTAATGAAGTTGTTCACCTTGAAGCCAATAGTAATTATACCAATATTTATTTCAGCAATAAAACAAAAATTGTTGCTTCCAAAACATTAAAAGAATTTGAAGAATTATTACCAGAAGAATTCTTTTTCCGGACGCACCATTCGCATATCATCAATTTAAATTACATCAAACGCTACATTAAAGGTGATGGCGGCCAGATTGAACTGCAGAATGGCAATTACGTTGATGTCTCCCGCAGAAAAAAAGATGAATTCCTTAAATTGATCGGCATTTCATAGTACGGAGTATTTAGCACGCAGTATATGGTATTAAGTAGTCAGTATTCAGTACTCAATATTCAGACAATACAGGCAGGTGGATGTTATTGGTTCAGCAACAGTGGTACTCATTACTGAATATTGAGACGTGGCTAATCTCAATACCACGTAC
The DNA here is from genome assembly GCA_040004415.1 of Bacteroidota bacterium. GTDB lineage: Bacteria > Bacteroidota > Bacteroidia > Chitinophagales > Chitinophagaceae > JACMLD01. The sequence continues at coordinate 25,496 of JBDUAY010000002.1, forward strand.
TAAATTAAAAAAGCTGCACCGGCTATGGTGCAGCTTTTTATTTGAAAACTAAATATTGTATACTTACATCTATTCTACTGTTTCATTAATCTTAAGGTAACTGTTTTCTTGCCCTGTATTACCTGTATAAAGTACATGCCCGGTCTGTAGTTGTTTCCTAATGTAATGATGCCATTGGGTTGAACAGAAATCTTTGTTTCAATTGTTCTTCCCATTACATCAAATACTTTAATACTTACTTTCTCATCAAGATTATTGCTTTGTGTTTTTAATGAGAAGGCATTGTTTGCATGACTTGGATTTGGAAATACCATCGCGCCAAAACTTTGTGCGGTAAGGTTGTTATTGTTCTGCGCAGTTGCGACCTTATTATTGATGCCTGTATTGATTGTTCTTGCACTGGCAGCATTGCACACCACCGTTACTTTAAAGCAACAAGTTGTTTTTTCACCGGTAATGGTATTGGTGATTTCATAACAAATCGGGTAAACACCGGCGCCTTGCGCACTGCCGTAAGGAATGCCTGATACTTGTGTGTATGTTAGAACCGGGTTATCAAATTCTGCTATGAATTGCAGGTTGAACAAGAATGAAAGATCATTCCACCGATCATTAGGTGCCGCTCCGCGGATATGGACATATTCACCTGTAATCGCATTGGCAGGCTGGCCCTCATTGTTGGGCTCTCCTAAATTCCAGTCGGCAAAACTAAACGGTTCACCATTTACCCATTCAAAGCCACCGGTAAATCCATTGCTGTGCAAGCCTATCCAGGCGCCAAAATCTGGTTGTGGTAACTGTGCCTTTATAAAGTTGTCTTCGCCTGCATCGGTAATTGTTACCAGGTGACCGGTTACATTAGCGGCGGCGGCTTTTGCATCAGGCCATGAATACTGGTCGTCTGACTGGTAATAGCCATGACCACCATATTCGCCTCTCAATTTCAATGTTCCGGTTGCAAGTGTTGTGCCGCCGGCAATTGAAATAGCGTCAGGATATTTCATTGATGGAAGATCCCAGGCTACATTCACCAGGCAGTCAGTGTTGTTTGTTGCAATGGTTGTATCTCCCGGACAAGCTGAAGATGTGCCACTGCATACCACGGTAATTTTAAAGCAGCAAGTACTGGTTATTCCTGTTGCATTATTTTTTATATCATAGCAGATAGTATAAACACCTGGCGTTACCGTTGATCCAGGTGCCGGCCCGGATGTTTGTGTGTACGTAAGAATTGGATTATCGTACTCTACTACAGCTGGCAGTTTCCATTCTGGTGAAATATCATTCCATTTGTCATTCGGCGCTGCACTACGAATGTGTACATAAGGCTCCGCAACAGTTGTGGCATTGCCACCTTCATTGTTAGGCTCGCCTATGTTCCAATCTGTATAATTAACTGGTTCCCCGGTAACCCATGCAAAGCTGCCTACCGTGCCTGTGTTGTATAAGCCAATCCATGCGCCATAATCCGGCTGCGGTAAATTGGTTTTGATAAACGCATCTTCACCCACATCTGTTATTGTTACAAGGTGGCCATTTACCTGTGAGGACGCCAATTTGGCCGCCGGCCAGGAGTATACCAGATCGGATTGGTAATACCCATGACCGTTATATGTTCCTTTTAATTTTAGTGTTCCATTAGTTAATCCAAACTCGGGTGTAATTGGTATAGTATCAGGATACGCCATTGAAGGAATGGCCCAGTTAATTACAGTGCTACAACCCGGAGCATTGGCTGTAACAATAATATCAGCGGGGCAGCCGGTTGGAACAACGGATGTAACTGTCCTGCCAATAACCAGCGTTCCGGTGGTGGTACAATTTTTACTGTCAGTAATGCTGTACGGATAACTGCTTGCGACAAGACCAGTAAATATACCCGTTGAGTTGGTTACGCCATTTAATAAAAAAACATAGGGAGCTGTTCCGCCAGCCGGACTAAAGTTCACTTCACCATTTGCGTTGTTGTCGGTTTCATTTTTTGTAGTATTACCAGTAGTAAGGTGACAGCCAGTTGTACAAACGATGTTGTAATCGTTGTTGATACCTGCCTTTTGACCGGTTGGCGGATTGCCTATGATGATAGCGGGCAGCGAAAATCCATTGACTGAGAACGCGCCGGTAATCGTATAATCGAATCCCCCCAGGCTGTTATCGAGTCCCAGCAGTGAAAGAGCTAGTCCAAAACAATAAGTAGAGTCAACCGGTTGAAAAGTTAATTTTGGAGGGCTGCTAACTGTTTTAACCAATGTGTTATTTTGATAAATATTTACTGAAATAGTAATGTCACCATAGGTTATTACATTATTACTTACCAGGTAGGGCAAACTGTATTTAACGCAAATCAGACCATCGCCACAGCTGTCACGGGGTGTTGGATCCAATTTAATAGAGCCCTGGTTGGTTGTTATGCCAACAGCCGGGCATTGTCCCGAAAACAGATTATCCAGGTAAGCATACCCAAAGTGGCCACCGAGATTGCAATCTTTGGTTGTGAAAACGAGGATCACTGTTTTTCCGATATAAGGGGAAAGATTTATTTGCGCCAGGCTCCAGTCGCGGTAAACAAGTAATTCACCAGCGTATGTTTTACTCTGGAAAAAAGGGTCACCGGCATCGGCTACAGCAATATTGCTGCCATTACCGAGGTTACAAACATTGGGCAACTCCAGCCCCGTTGCGCAATCATATGCACGAACACTAAAGGCTGGCTGATCGTCATGTGCATGACCAGGATCCTGCAAAACAAGCGAATAGTAAAAATTTAAAATGCTTTCATTGGGGTCTACAACAATTGTTTTAGCAATTATTTCTGTTCCGTTTCCGTTAATGGCATTGCCCAGCCGCAAAGACTGTGTTCCACCATTTGCCGCTACAAGGGGCAGGCCGGTTGCGGGATCATTACCGCTTGCTTTTGTTACAATGGTTTGATGCGCATTTGCATTGGTCAATATACCGGAGGAAAATCCATACGACAGGCTAAAAGGATCAGGGTAAAGGCCTGCATACCAAAACCCGTAAGCACCGGTGTATTGATTTTGATCCAGGCCAGACTCAAAATCTCCGTTCGTACAATATGCACGCACTTTGCTGCAATATGGATCCTGTACTGCTAATGCGGCCGCTGCTGTTGCGGCATTTGCCTGCGCCTGTGTCCTGTTCTGGGTTTGGGTTGAGTACACCTGGCTGTTTATCTCCGCAAATTTTTCAAAGGAAATTTCCGGGGTCCTTATTTTTTTATAAGCCTGTAATAATTTTTCTTTTACATCTTTTGGCAATGCTGTTTGCGCGTAAGAAATATTTGCCATAACTATTGACAGCATAAGGGAAATAATTTTTACAAACAGAATTTGGCGTTGAATGATTTTTTGTTGGTTGAATTTAATCCTGCCGGGGAAAAAAGTTTGCATTAAAGGGTCTGCATTTTTCATTTGGTTTGTGTTTAAAAGTTAGAAAATAGTAATATATAGGCTCATCATAAATGATGCAGGTATAATAACTTATTCTATGAACACGCATAGTTTGCCTGCTTCTTATAATGATGCTTACAAGAAATACGGGCATTGTATTTAGATGCAATAATTAATAACTAGAATGAAGGAATACTGAACGTTGTAAGCTTCTGGAATCAAAACTTTCGCAAATGACCAAGCGCGTTTGTCGTAAGATTTTGGAATTGCTGGAGATAAGTAATCACTAATTACAGGCCAGTAAAAAAGAATTCAGGCACATCATTATTTTCATTTCGAAGGTGCACGGAATTCCCTGTTTTGTTTGAAGAGATGAAAAAGGGGAGCACGGATTAAGCAAACATTTCAGCTTAGCCGGTTAATAACACTATGATAACAAATATATAGAACTATTTTTTAAAACCGTGCACAAATAACTGTTCTTTTTTAAGAAATTAACCTGGCAATTTTAATAGGTCCGTTCTTCGGCGCAAATACGGTTCTCATATATTACAAGCAAGTATAGTGCGGAGTATATAAGTTTTTAATTTTCAAATATTTTAAAATCCTCGATTAGTCCATAGTCATACAGGTCATAATCTTTGCCGGCGATCTGTTTGAAAATATTGCGCCAGTGCCAGGGAGATGCCATGCCCGGGGCAGGCTTGTTGTAATGCGGCCCCAGCGTATTTTTTAAACTGCCCGTAACAATTAATTCTGCTGTGTTGGTGCCGGGTTGTATATATTTTGTAATCTCACATGTTGTCTCATTGCCCACCAGGATGGCTACTTGTTTATTGTTAACTTTCAAAACGGCCACAGTTCCTGTCCATTTTCCCGGGGTGACAAAATATCTTTTTTTTGTATCCGGCACATCAAAATTTTTGGCATATCCTACTTCATGACCATACATCGGCAATCCTTGTTCTCTCCAGCTTCCTGTTTGCAGGGGTTGGGCTGAAACGATGTGCCATGCTGCGGTATCAGCAATAAGATTAAAATCGCCTGTTATATAAACCGGTTGGATTTCTGCATAGACACTCATTTTTGGAGCAACCAGTTTAATTGTATTCTCGCCGTCATGTACATATGTATTTATGCCAAACACAGAAAAATCTTTATCCAGCCACCATTCTTTTTCATTTGGTTTGAGTTTCTGATCGTTAATATAAACATCCCACAAATAACTTCTCTCTACAACGGCTTTAAGGTGCAAATCATTTACTTTTTTTACATCCACCTTAAAATGATAGGTTACTTCAAAGCCGGATCCAATTGAAAACGTATCGCGGCGTATCGTCTCATCTTTAAACTGTACGGATGTATTCCACGGGTCGCCATCATTAAAGCCATGCTGTTTAAATAAATAATCCCCGGCAATAAAAAAATATGAATTTTTAAGAAGCGTGTCTTTCATTTTCAAATCACAAAAATCAAGGTTAAGCACATTTGGGCGGACCCTTTTTATTGCCATTTCGCTGGTGTGTACACTTTTTAAATTTGCAGCCGGACCAGCTGGCCCATCAGGATGCATTTTTGCAGGTTTGTTTGAAACGAGCAGCAACAAACTTCCGGCTTCAGGAAGATTGTAATCAATGCTGATGCCATTGCCAGTTTGCCTGGAAGGATAATGCTGGGTTTCACCGGTAAAAGTATTCAATTCCATGGCGTCTTTGCCGGCTATGTAAAAAGTGCCCGCTACCGGATTATTAATAGAAGAATTGGTGAGGAATAATATTTGTCCATCTGGAGTTACCCTGCGCTGATGATATAGTTTGGTAGTTGTAGTATCCAATTGATCAAACTTAATACTACTGTTGGAAAAATATTTTTTTATTACACCGTATGTAAGGCCGGCGATGCCGTTAAAGTGAATCAATTTTGATGCGAAATCAATTATACGGTTGTCTTTTTTCCCATTAATATATTGAACACTATCAAATACAAGTACCTGTCCACCCCGTTGTTTAAATTGTTTTAACAGCGCAAATGTTTCTGCGTTAATATTTTCCATTCCCGCAGGGATGATTACTGTTTTATAAGACGCCTGGCCGATAATAAATTTATTGCCAGTTATTTTTCCATTTCTTTTAATAATGTCTTCACTGCCGAGATCATATTCTACCTGGGCTTTCTCCAGCCGTGTGATAAATGATTGAAAATCCTGCCCGGTTCTGTACGTAATATGCGGGCTGTCGGCATACCGGAATGTCATCCAGGAAGTAGTGGTTGGTTCAATTATCAGCAAATCATTTTTTTGTTTACCAGTTGATAAGGCCAGCGATAGCCGGGCAAAGTGTTTATTTAGCGTTCCATAATATGGCCACCATGGATTGTGGTAAGAGAATGATTGGGGATAATCATATTTTCGCGCACCTTCCAGGCTCATATACGCCAGGTGCTGGTTCAATGTATTTATGCCCAATACAAATTCCCAATCGCCCAAACGTTTCATATCTTTAAATGTGAGTTCCCATCCGCCACCGCCATATGTTTCACTCAAGGTTCTTTTTTTACCCAATTGATTCGCTACACCCGCCAATTCTTTTACAGAACGTATATTGCCAAACTGCGCATTCGGACTATATTCATTAAACTGGTTAAACAACATATCAATACCCGGGCGCTGGTGCCACGCATACATCGCCATATTATCAGGTCCGTTGGAGATACCGGGCCATTCATGTTCCCAATAATGACCTGTCCATTCCAATTTTTTTTCGGTAGCATATTTATTCATTGGTATGCTCCAGTGTTCTATAAATAAATCAAGCAGCGTTGAATAATAATTGTGACGTATTTTTCTCCATTCGCCCGTCTCTTCAAATAACGACGGAAGATTTTCTTCCAGGTTGTATCCCCATTTCTTTTTGAATGTGGGAAATAATAAAGGCGTCCAGCGTATACTTTTTCCATCCCATGATTCAATATTCGGTTCATCAGAAAAAATACCTTTTACCGTTTTACCAAATTCATTACCAACAATGGTTTCATAGCCTTTGCGCATCGTAATGTCAATGAATTTTTCTGTAACGCCCGGCACCATCAAATCAACATAAGAAAAGCCGCCAAACCAGGCAGACTTATAATAAAATACTTTTTTAAATAATAGATAATCTCCTGTAATGCCTGTTTTGGTTTTCCCTGTGATCAATTTCAACGAGCCGTTGTTTTGTTTTTCCAATGCAATAAAATATTGATTACTGTCTGGCAGACTATTTACTTTTTGCATGGACAACATTTGGGCCTGGTTGTAAGAAGCAGGCATTTCTGCCGGCACATGACCACCCGCAAAGCCGCTGGGGTAGGAGTTCTCATCATAAATCCAAATATCAAGATCTAAGGCTTTTGCTTTTTCCATCGCGTATTTCCATAAGGAAAGCCATTCGTCTGATAAATAGGGTGTAATCAATCCCGGCCGTGGGTGCACAAAAACACCGCCGAAAGATTGTTGCTTAAAACCAGTTAGCATAGAATCAATGATTTCCCTGGTAACTTTTGTGTTCCATACCCAAAGTGGTGCGCTGCCAAACTGTTTGCCAGGTTGTAGAAATTGCTGTTGTATATAAGAGAATGAATTTCGGTTGGTTGGTCTTTGCGCCTGCACGTTAGAGAACAGGATGACTGCAAAAAAACAAAGCAGGATATTTTTTTTGATTTTCATTGTGGTAACTTATTGAAAAAAGAAAAATTCCAATTATCTGCCCAGCTTATTTTAGGCTTGCCATTCATAATAGTCATGGGCAACCAAATATACCTTGAATCAGGCAAATCTGTTTTATTCCATTTATCGGTCAGAAAAATAAAAGCATCTTTTTTATCCGGCACTTTAATTACATACGTGCTTTGTGATAAATAGGTAATTGCAGCATCTGGCCCGGTGCAGGGATTATCATATTGCGTCCATTCGCCCATAATGTTATCAGCGACTGTGTAAGATGCGGCATTAGGCGCCCAGCCTGTACAGGCAGAAGAAAACAGGAAATAAGTTTTATTGTATTTGATGACGGCCGGCGCTTCTCTTGAATGATTAATTAAAATCTTTTTTTCAATTTTGGTATGGTGCAAATAATCATCGGACAGTAATGTAATGTGCATGGTTGCATTTCCTTCGGATGAATAGAAATGATATGCCTTGCCATCATCATCCTGGAAGATAGTCATATCACGCGCGTCGTTGCCATTTGGTTTTTCGCTGGCAATTAAATGGTAAGGCCCGGCCGGCTTGTCGCTAACGGCAACGCCAGACCGCGCATAGCTGTAGTCTTCGTTATCAAGATGTACCCACATTACAAATTTGCCGGTCTTTTTATTGTAAATCACTTTAGGCCGTTCAATTACTTTGCTAATGTGCAAATCATTTGAAGTATCTTTTGTATTGGGTGATAAGGCTACGCCTTCATTTTTCCAGTTAATCAAATCTTTCGATGAGTAACAACTGATGCCGCCAGCGTTCACCCGGTAATCTTCCCAACTGGTTACACGCGTTACGCGAAACGTTTTTCCTTTTTTTATTTCTCCGAACCAATAGTAGACTCCGTTATGCAAAAGCAGGCCGCCGCCGTGCGCGTTGATAGGTTTTCCCTGGGTATCGTTCCATACTTTGCCAGGAGTGAAATTAGTTTGTTGTGCAGGCAGGTTATTGGCTGTTATCAGTGTAAAAAAAAGTATTGCAATTACTGGCCATGTCATATTAAAAATTTTATACTCAAATTATTTTTGGGCTGACACCCGATGCTTTTTCTTTGTCACCTGGAGCTGAAGCCAGGAACTATTTTAAACATTTCAATATTAGCATGTTTGTCACATTAATCAGTGGCGCCGATCAATTTTGAACTTGCTGCGCCTCCATTAAATGTTTTGCCGCCATTGTTGATCAGCAATCGTGTTTGTAAATCAAGCCCGTTGTTGCGCAAAACAGACCCGGCGGGCAATTGGTAATTTTTAAATGTGCTCATCTCCGATGGATCTGTAATAATTGAATGTCCAGCATGGAGAAATGATGGGTGTATATTGAAACCCGCGATTGCGCCATTCAATTTCTCTTTGTTTTTTGTATTAATCCAGGTTTGAAAGTTAGTGATACCACCAATGTTAAATCCGCTTTTTAAACTATACCAATCGTTGCCAAAATAGGAGCTATTGGTTTCTTTACCAATTACAATAGAATCATTCCCTACAAAAATATTATTGCAGAACCGGAAACCGGTATTTTCACTTTCGCTGGCATATGCAATAGCCGGTGCTTTGGAATTATAGATAGTATTGTTGTAAACAGCACAGTTTTTAAACTGTGCTGTATCCCGGGAACTGTTCCAGATTAAAATGCCCGCACAGTTGGCCGTGACTGCCCCATCATTTTCGCTAATGTTAAAACGAATTGTATTGTTGAACCAGTTACCCGCCCCGCTATATTGAAAAATGCCATAACCACTTCCCTGGTTTTCATAGCTGAAACAATATTGTATGGTGGAATTAGTAACGCCCCCATCCAAATCAAAACCGCCACCATCATTGGCACCAGGCGATGTTTTGTTGCGATAAGAAATACAATTTTGTATCAGTACACTATCTGCTTCATATGCCCAAATACCTACCGGACCGTTTCCGGTTCGCGGCATATCCCAACCATTGTTGGTTGCACTGCAATATTCAATGGTTACATTTCTGCACATACCTACCAGGATGCCATTGCCACTATGATTGGTAAAATTGGTTGGATCACCAGGGTTGTTTTCTGCAAAACAATAACGAATGGAAATATTTCTGCAATCATTTTTATCAGCTAAGCCATTTACAAGAATGCCCGCAAAGCCGTTGTTATAAGCATGTACACGGTTTATATCTGCGTCGCTTGAAGAAAAAATCAACAAGCCAGATTTTTGAAAGCCATTGATGGAAAGGCTATCGATAAAAATATGTTTACTGCTGTTAATGATAACGCCGTCTTTTGTGTTGCCTGTTTTTCGACCTGACCCTGTAAAATGAAGATTAAGAATATTGATATAAGACGTTTGATAAACGGTGAGCGCAGTTGCGCCTCCTGCATCTATTATCGCGTTGGCATTGCCAGTAGAAGTAAGCGTAACTGGTTTTTCTTTTAACCCACTATCATTAGCATCTAAAAGAATACTGCCCGCAAATGTTTGGCCGCCTGCAAAGTAAACAGTATCGCCGGGGTTAAGTTGAATGCTGTTGAGTTTTGTAATTGTTTTCCAGGGCCTGGTCTTACCGCCGTTGTTTGCGTCATTGCCGGAAACATCCAGGTAATAAGACTGGCTGTTTTTTAAATTTGCCGGCTTGATGGGGTTGATCGATCGTTGACAGGATGCCAGTTCTGTAACAAGCAGCGAAGCAGTATATAAAATATTTTTTAGAAAAACGGGCATGATAAAAAACATCAGTTCAGTTTTTTTACATAAATTTTGATCGCATCAAACCATCGCTGCGCCATTGTTCTTTCACCTTTATCATTCGGATGGATATCGTCATACATATTAGTACCGGGGTGTATGCCGGTAAATTGATCAACGGCATGTACCGGCGATGTTTTTGTATTCATCTGCACCGAATATAGACCGATTTGTTTGTTCAAATCTGTTATTACTGCGGCATAAGGGATAGAATCACCGCAAAGTTTTTTGGAGGCCCATTGTTGCCCAAGCGGTGGTATCTGCGCGATAAAGATTTTTGCAGCAGTGTTATTTTTTCTGAGCGTTTTTATAAGCAGGTTAAGTGTAGCAATTATGCCAGGTACTTTCACACACTGAAATACATCATTTGTTCCCAATTCAAAGACTTTTTATGAAAGGTTTTTGCGCACTATTAACCAGGTAGAATTTCATTGGTTACCAGGTAGTTTACCGGCGGTGAATTTAAAATTGTCGCCGCATTTTTTACCTCACCCTTTTAAATCCTCTCTCCACTTGAGGTGTAGAGGGGAAGCGGAGCGACAATTTTAAATGCACCCTTTACCTGCGAACCGCTGTTTCCCGTAAATTCGTGGTATAATTTATAATATGGATCAATACGCATCACAATTGCAGGAATTATACGGCCGGATACCGAGAAGGCATTCCGCAGAAAATATAGTTGAAATCAACAGCATTATTGATGACTATGCTGATATTTTGGGCAAAATAGAATCCATCAATCCCTGGTACGAAAAAAATACAGCGGACTTTTATACTTCACTGGAATCCATTCAGTCAAATATAAAAATGTCTAGCAGTAATAAACATGCTAAAAAAGCAAAAGATGGGTTATTTGATGAAGCGTCCGGCGCATTAAAAGACGATATAGAATCGTTGATAAAAGTTTATGGCGATGGCAGTAAAAACGCCTAGCATTTTTATAACATTTTCTTCAATCATAATGAGTATGAAATACGGTACGATTGCTTCCTGCCTTTTATTATGCCTGGGTTCTTCGTTTATGTCAATCAGCCAAAAGCCGGTGAAGCCAGCTATTAATGATTATTTGCAACCAATCGATGCTCCTCAAATGACCGGTTATATTGGAGAAAAACTGGATGACGCATATAAAAACCGAATCCTCGTGCAGGATGCCAACCGCCTGGTGCAACCTTTTCTTAACCGCACGGAAACATCCTGCTGGCAAAGTGAATTCTGGGGCAAATGGTTTACCTCTGCCATTCTTGCTTACCGCTACAAGCCAACGCCTGAATTAAAAGCAATCCTGGACAAATCAGTTGCAGATCTTATTGCTACGCAATCTCCTGATGGTTACATTGGAAACTATGCGCCGGATAAGCATTTACAACAATGGGATATTTGGGGAAGAAAATATTGTATGCTTGGTCTTATCAGTTATTACGATGTTACAAAAAACCTTCCTGCATTGAATGCCGCGGCAAAAATTGCAGATCATTTAATAAAAGAACTGGACGATAAGAAAGCATTGATTGTTTTAATGGGCAATCACCGGGGTATGGCTGCATCTTCCGTACTGGAACCAATCACCCAATTGTATGTGCGCACCGGCAACAAACGTTATTTGAACTTTGCAGAAGAGATTGTGCGCGAGTGGGAAACCAATGATGGCCCGCAATTAATTTCAAAATCTATAACACCTGTGGGTAAACGCTTTCCAAAACCAGTTCATAGCTGGTTTGGGTGGGAGCAAGGACAAAAAGCTTATGAAATGATGTCTTGCTACGAAGGGCTGCTGGAATTGTACAGAATTACGGGAGATGAAAAATATAAAGCAGCTGTTGAAAATACCTGGGAGAGCATACACAGCTCAGAAATGAACATCGCCGGTTCAGGCTCAGCAAGTGAATGCTGGTTTGGTGGTAAAGCTTATCAAACACTTACCATCAATCATTACCAGGAAACTTGTGTTACCGCCACCTGGATAAAACTGGGTCAGCAATTATTCAGGCTCACCGGCCAGGCAAAATATGCAGACGCAATAGAACAAACCTATTACAATGCATTGCTGGGTTCTATGTTTGCCGATGGTTCTGACTGGGCCAAATACACGCCGCTATCGGGTGAAAGATTGCGTGGTGAACAGCAATGCAGCATGGGAATTAATTGTTGCGAAGCAAGCGGGCCGCGTGGATTATTTACTTTACCGCTCACGGCTGTTATGAAAATGGCCGATGGCGCAAGCATCAATTTTTTTACACCCGGAAAGTTTACTTCAAAAACACCTGGCAATCAAAACCTTATTATTGAACAGTCAACAGATTATCCTGTTTCTGGGAAAATTCTTGTTACGGTAAGACTTTCCAAACCAGAAAAATTTACACTGCGTGTTCGTAATCCGGGCTGGAGCCAACAGTCATCTGTAACCGTAGATATGGAAGCAATTACTGTAACGGATCCAGGAGGTTTTATTTCTATGAACCGGATGTGGAAAGATGGCGACACAATAGCTGTTTCGTTAGATATGCGCGGGCACTTATTTAAATCGGGCCTTCACAATGAATATTTTGCCATTACACGCGGCCCATTGGTGCTGGCGCGCGATATGCGTTTAGGCCTGCCCGATACCGATCAGCCATTAACACCCATACTTACAAAAGATGGTTATGTAGACCTGCAGCCGGCGGATGGCGATAATAAAAATTATTGGGTTCGCGAGAAGGCGTCTTTTATTGTTGAGTCACACGCAGAAGGTGGCCCAAAAAAAATCAGCATTCCGTTATGTGATTATGCCTCGGCCGGAAGTACATTCGATTCTACGTCAAGATTTCGTGTTTGGATGCCGCAGTTGATGGAGGCAGCTTCGCTGCCTTAACCGGAGGCCGGTTTTAACGATACTTCTCCTGTCGAATTATTCTGTCCAACTAGATATTACAATCCTGGTAAGTTGCGTTCCATTATGAAAACGGCAGACGCGATGGCCACAAATACAGTTAGAAAAATACAGGCAGAACTGTATTTTTTATTGCTATTTTTTTGTTGAATGATCCGTTGAGCCCCTGCTATTCATTATAATTTGTAGAAAACAGGTATCATAAATCTTGCCGTGAAACAAGAAGCTTTGTATTTTTTAAGCAATAATTGTTACAAAGCGAAACGCCGGTCTGTGCAGCCCGATCGCAAGAACCAACGCTATAGACGGGAATGATTTTTCTTGAAGAGTACTGTTGTTGCAGGTTAAGATTATTTTTCGTTGTCAATATTATATAAAACATAACCTTTCAGCTGATAAGTGGATAATGCAACTTTTGCGGTTAGCGCTGTATTCAGCTCCGGGATCATTTTTTCTTTGGGAATATCCATGAAGAGTTCTGCTTGCCCGCAAGCCACCAGCCTTACTTTTAGCGCGAGAAATTGTTTAAGGATATCCATGCTGGGATTATCAGTTTTAAATTTTGCCTGGTATTCCGGGTTGGTTAAAAAAGAATTGAGCGCGGCACCATGTGTTACGATTACCACGTCAAGGTTTTCTTTTGCAACGCCGGCTGCAATGTGCAGGTTAATAATTCTGCCAATCTCGGCCAGCCCACCGCTCACTGTATGGACGGATGCTGAATCTTTGTCCCATTGAGTGAGATTCATCAGCAGCTTGTATTTCATCGAAGGATCTGGTTTGTCCTTAATATCAGTTACCGGAAAGACACCAGACATTTTACTATTTACTATCAGCGGGTACGTAGCCGTTGCCTCCAGTTTTACCCAACGAATACTGTCTTTTACTTGTTTAGCAAGACTGTCCTGTGCAGTCATTTTCTGCGCATGAATACTGTGAAACAAGAGAAAAGAAAAAAGAGCTGTAACAAGCATTGATTTCATAAAAAAAAATTGGGTTTACACAATATAATTGTTTAATTGGTAATAAGAAAAACTAATACGTATTCGCAAAAGGGGGTGCTTTCGTAACCCTTGTTTGTTACATTTGCGTGGTACTGCCCGCAACTTATGTACTGCCATCTTATTGCAGGTTACTTCGTTAATTAATTAATGTGACGGGCGATGGACAGGGATTAACGCTTCTTATCATAATTCCATTGTTAAATTCGCCTGATTCTGCTCAAAATTTCTTACATTAAGCGTTGATTCAGCATTAAAAATGGAAGAAATAAATCAAACTGAATATGGGTGTTGTTTTGGCACAAAATACGTACGGAAAAAACGCAGTTAACCTGTCGAAGGTTATACGTCACAATGACTATCATGAATTTCGGCAGATATCTGTGGATGTTTCATTACAAGGCGATTTTGAAACCGCGTATACATTGGGTGACAATAGCAAAATATTGGCTACAGACACACAAAAGAATACGGTCTATGCCTTGGCAAAAGAGCATTTTAATGCTTCTGCTGAAGGATTTGGTTTACACCTTGCCCATTATTTTAAAAGCAATAATCCGCAGGTAAGCCAGGCAACCATAGAAATAACAGAACATGGCTGGAGCCGGATGTCATTTAACGGAGAGACACATCCGCATGCGTACAGTAGTAATGGAAATGAAAAACACATGACCACAATTGTGCAAAATTCTGATGGCGTTCAAATTAGTTCGGGGATTAAACATATGTTGATTTTGAAGACCACCGATTCAGGTTTTGAACATTTTATAAGGGAAAAATACACCACGTTAAAAGAAACAAATGATCGCATTTTTGCAACGGAATGTGAAGTAAGCTGGATTTGGAACGATGCGTCCGTTGATTTTAGCAAGCAATATGAAGCAATCAGAACTTCATTGCTGAAAGCTTTTGCATTTCATAAAAGTTTATCGGTTCAGCAAACATTATATGCCATGGGGGAGGCCGTATTGAATGAATTTACTGATGTAAAAGAAATAAGCCTGAGCATGCCAAATAAGCATCATATTCTTTATAATCTTGAACAGTTTGGCATGGAAAACAAAAATGATATTTTTATTGCAACCGATGAGCCATTTGGATATATAACAGGAACCATTAAACGAAGCTAATTTTCCAGCCCCGCTGGAGAAGGGCACGGATAAGGTTGCAGGCATCCGGCAAAAGCAAACAAAGAACAGTGATTTGAAATAAAGACACCAGGCATCAATGATTAGGTTTATTTTAAACGATACAGAACAGCACACAGACATGCCACCAGGAATGTTGCTGCTGGATTATGTCCGTTATCATAAAAACCTTACCGGAACAAAAATTGGTTGCCGCGAAGGTGATTGCGGCGCCTGTACCGTATTGATAGGAGAACTAAAAAATGAAGAAACAATTTATCGCTCTTTTACTTCCTGTTTAACACCCATCGGCAATGTGCATGGTAAACATGTGGTAACAATTGAAGGGTTGAACATGGCGGATCTCAACCCGGTACAAAAAGCGATGAGCGATTGTTCTGCTACCCAATGTGGTTTTTGTACACCAGGTTTTGTTATTTCGCTGGCTGGTTTTTGCCTGAGTAAGAAAGAACCAACTTATGAAAACGCCATAACCGCCATTGATGGAAATATCTGCCGGTGCACAGGATACAAATCAATTGAACGGGCAGCTGCACAAGTCGCGGATTTAATGTCGGGGAAAAAAGACAGCGACCCATTACAATTTGTGGCTGATAATAAAATGCTGCCGGCTTATTTTGCTGGCATAACAATGCGGCTAAAACAACTCTCACTTAAATTAAATGGCGCACTCATAAATAAAGCGAAGAACCCGGTATATGTTGGCGGTGGTACAGATTTATATGTGCAGAAACAAGAAGAAATGAAATATGCGGGTATACAATTTATGTCTGCGGAGGGCACTCATTCAATTCGTACCGAGGGAAAGAGAATTGTATTTGATCAGTCGGTGACAGTTACAGATTTAATAGAATCATCCCTTATTCAGCGGTCATTCCCTGCGTTTAATAAGTTTGCACAATTAGTTTCTTCAACGCCAATACGCAACATGGCTACTATTGCCGGCAATTTTATTAATGCATCACCCATTGGTGATTTTACCATTTTCTTCCTGGCGATTAATGCAACTGTTATTTTGAGCGACGGCAAAAAGAGCCGGGAACTGCCGTTGCACAAATTATACAAACAGTATAAAGTGCTCGACAGGAAAACAAAAGAATATATCACGCAGATATTTTTTGAGCCACCTGCTGCCAATACATTCGTCAACTTTGAAAAGGTAAGTAAACGAACACATTTGGATATTGCCAGCGTAAATACGGCCGTGTGCATTACAATTGATGGGCGCGCAATAAAAGAGGCCCGGATATCGGCGGGTGGTGTTGGACCAATACCAAAGTTGTTAGAAAAAACAAATTCCTTCTTACAAGGAAAAATGTTGGATGAAGGATTAATTACAGAAGCGATAGCAATAGCGCAAAGTGAAATTTCACCTATCAGCGATACGAGGGGCGCAGCGGTATACAAATCATTTTTATTAGGGCAGTTGATCAAAGCACATTTTATTGAATTGTTTCCGCAGATGATTGGAGCGAACCTTGCGGTCGCGCGCAGGTAAAAGGGCGATTCTTGCGGTCGCCCGAACGGGCAGGGGATGCCCGAAAAAGAATATTATGAAAAACAGGGATTCGAAAACACATACAACCGGAAAATCTGTTTACCTGGATGATATTCCATTGCAGCATGGGACATTGTTCGGGGCGGCCTTTGGATCGCCGGTGGCGCATGGCAATATAAAAAACCTGGATCTGCGGGAAGCGGTGAAAGTTCCGGGCGTAATAAAAATATTCACCGCAAAAGATATAAGAGGCGAAAATCAAATTGGTGGCATTGTGCCGGACGAGCCTTTGTTTGCGGATCATGAAGTTGATTTTTGCGGAATGCCTGTTGCTTTTGTAGTAGCAGAAACAGATGAAGCCGCGCGCGTTGCTGTAAAAAAAATAAAAATTGAGATTGAGAATTTGCCGGTCATAATAGATCCGAGAATAGCCCGGGCAGCGGGCGAATTAATTGTTCCGCCACGCACTTTTGCATTGGGCGATACAGCGCAGGCATGGAAAAGATGTACACATATTTTTTCTGGACAGGCAGATACTAACGGCCAGGAACACCTGTATATTGAAACGCAGGGGGCATATGCCATTCCGCAGGAAAATGATGCACTGAAAATATATTCATCAACACAAAGTCCGCGGGCAACACAGGCAGCATCCTGTCGCGTAGTAGGTGTACCGATGCACCAGGTAGAAGTAGATGTAATTCGCCTCGGTGGTGGGTTTGGCGGCAAAGAAGACCAGGCAAATGCATGGGCCGCGATGTGCGCGCTCGCTGCACACCATTTAAAGAAACCGGTAAAGTATGCATTGAGCCGCATCGAAGATATGGCCATGACCGGTAAGCGGCATCCATATTCGTCCGATTTTAAAATAGGATTGAATGAAGATCTTAAAATCGTTGCGTATGAAGTCACGTTTTATCAGAATGCCGGCGCTGCGGCGGATCTTTCCCCGGCTGTTTTAGAACGGACATTATTTCATTGCACCAATACGTATTTTATTCCCAATGTAAAAGCGAAAGCATACAGTTGTCGCACGCACCTGCCGCCCAATACGGCTTTCCGTGGCTTTGGCGGTCCGCAGGGAATGTTTGTAATTGAAGCGGCCATTGATAAAGCTGCTGCGGCACTGGGTCTGGATGCCAGTGTTATTCAAAAGAAAAATCTTATCCGTACAGGAGATGAATTTCCATACGGACAAAAAGCGGTAAGCGAAGCCGTTGATTGCTGGAACAAAGCAGAAACGTTGTATGATATCGAAAAAATAAAAAAAGATATTTCAGTTTTTAATGCATCGTCTGTATTATATAAAAAAGGTGTGGCGGTAATGCCCGTATGTTTTGGCATTTCGTTTACCAACACCATGATGAACCAGGCAAGAGCTTTGGTACACGTCTATACGGATGGCAGTATCAGTGTAAGTACAGGCGCAGTAGAAATGGGCCAAGGCGTTAATACTAAAATTATACAAACAGCGGCACATGTTTTTTCTGTTGCTACAGATAAAGTGAGGGTACAAACAACGAGCACCAATCGCATCGCCAATACCTCGCCGTCTGCCGCCAGCGCAACCGCTGATCTCAATTGTAAAGCAACACTGATGGCATGTACGGCCATTGCAGATCGGCTGAAACAGGTAGCTGCTGATGAATTGCATGCTCCGGTTGAATCAATTTCTTTTAAAGACGAATTTATTTTTTCTGATAACATTAAAACAGAAGTAAACTGGAAAAAAATAGTGATGATGGCTTTCATGAAAAGGGTCAGCTTATCAGAACATGCGCATTATGTTACACCAGAAATTCATTATGATAAATTAAAAGAAAAAGGGCATCCGTTTGCATATCACGTATTTGGTACAGCCATCACCATTGTTACAGTGGATTGCCTGCGTGGCGTATATGAATTTGATGCGGTGAAAATTGTACATGATTTTGGGGCGAGTATGAACCTGGCTATCGATCGCGGGCAAATTGAAGGCGGCTTAGTGCAGGGAATTGGCTGGATGACCATGGAAGAAATTATCTACGATGCATCAGGAAGATTGCGATCGAATGCACTGTCAACATATAAGGTGCCTGATATTTATGCGGTGCCAAAAGAAATTGACATTGATTTTCTTCAAACTGATAAAGATAACCTGGCCATCTTTCATTCAAAAGCTGTAGGAGAGCCGCCGCTGATGTATGGAATAGGTGCCTATTTTGCCATCCGCAATGCAATAAAAGCATTCAATCCGGCAGCGGTAATTGCATTTGATGCGCCGATGACGCCTGAAAAAACATTAATGGCATTGTATTCAAAAAAGAGCGGGGAGCAGGTGTTTACGCAGCCGGAAATAAATGAGGCCAGTGTGATCAACCCGTAAAGTGATACATCATGATGGAAAAACAATTACGGATTTGGAGGTTGATACTGGAAAGCCTTAATAATCAAATTGGAATCATATTGTTGTATGTGCTGGAAAGTAGTGGAAGCAGTCCGGGCAGAAAAGGTTTTTTTATGGCGGTAAACGCATCGGGCGACATGCAAGGTTCTGTTGGTGGAGGAATGATGGAATATAAATTTGTGGAAATGGCCAAAGATAAATTGCTGCGCGATGAGCAGGAGTCATCTGTCCGCAAACAAATGCATGATAAGGAGGCGGCGAAAAATCAGAGTGGAATGATTTGCTCAGGCGAGCAAACGATTTTTTTACACCGGGTTCAACTGAAAGAAAAAAGCTATATCGAAAGCATTATTGGTTGTCTTGTGCTGAATAAAAATGGATTGCTCCAATTCTCACCAGAAGGATTATTTTTTTCAACGCAAGTGCCTGTTAGCGATTATAGTTATTCTTTTACTGACGAACAGGAGTGGCTGTACCAGGAAAAACTGGGTTATAAGAATCGATTGTATATTATTGGCGCGGGTCATTGTTCGTTGGCTTTTTCCTGGATAATGAGAGAAATGGATTTTTACATTACACTGTATGATGACCGGCAAGATTTGAAAACTTTTTTGGAGAATGAATACGTGCACGAAAAATTTTTGCTGAATGATTACGGTGAGTGTAAAGATTTGATACCGCCCGGCAATCATTATATAGTGGTTATGACGGTTGGGTATCGTACAGATGATATTGTTATCAGATCTTTAATGAACAGGCAGTTTATGTATTTTGGTGTGCTGGGCAGTAAAAAGAAACTAGAGAAAATGTTTACTGATTACAGGAAAGAAGGTATTGGTGAATATGTGCTGACGCGGATCTATTCGCCGGTAGGAATATCAATCAATAGTAAAACGCCAGAAGAGATTGCGGTGAGTATTGCGGCAGAAATTATTTCAGTTAAGAATGCGTAAGGGATTGTGGATTAATAAAAAACAGGTGAAATTAATAATTGGGCAAACCCTTTGAGTGAAGGATTCTTTCGCAGATGTCTCTCCAGCGGGGATTTGCATTACGGCAAATAAAGGACAACGATGCGGTCTTAGCATACGGGTTGATCTTTTCTTCCTAACGAAACCGGTAGAAATCATTTGTTTTAATCCGATTGTATGCCGGGGAGAATTCGGGAATGATAATGGGTCTCTTACATTGACATCGCTTATGAGTATAAAGACTTTTTTCGGAATTGATTCAGCTAAGACAACTATATCAACAGAGATCATTGCAGGCATGTCTTCCTTTTTAGCCATGTCTTACATCATTGTAGTCAACCCATCTATTTTAAAACTGGCCGGAATGCCGTTCGCTGGTGTACTAACGGCTACCATCATAGTATGTTTTTTCAGTAGCCTGCTGATGGGGTTATATGCTAACAACCCAATATTGGTTGCACCGGGGATGGGGTTAAATGCATTCTTTACCTTTTCGGTTGTTATCGGTATGAAAGTATCCTGGGAAACAGCGCTGGGTGCGGTTTTCTGGGCAGGAATTATTTTTTTCATTTTGTCTATTTTTAAAGTGCGGACATATATTGTAAAAGCAATCCCGAAACAGCTGCGCTATGCCTTGTCTGCCGGCATCGGTTTATTTATTACACTAATCGGTTTCGCCAATGCAAAATTCCTGATTTCAAACCCGGCAACTATTATTTCTATTAGTCCGCTAAACCCGGCCATTATAACTTTCCTTGCGGGGTTATTGTTTACGGCTATTTTAATAATCAGGAAGCTTAAAGGCGCTATATTAATGGGTATTTTATTTACTACCCTGATTGCATTTCCAATTGGGCGTTGGTATGGAATTGGTTTGGGTACGGTGGTTGACTGGAAAGGAATTATAGCAGCGCCAGATTTCAGCCTCTTGTTTAAACTTGATTTAATTCATTCCTTAAAATGGAGCGTTGTGCCCGTCATATTTGCGTTTGTGTTCACAGATATGTTTGACAGCTTATCAACTTTTGTAGGATTGGCAGAAGCATCCGGCATGCTGGATGAAAATGGGGAACCCAAAAATGTTAAGCAGTCATTGATCACAGACGCTTTTGCGACAACGGTTGCGGGGCTGGCAGGGTCAAGTCCGGGTACCGCATATATAGAATCTGCCGTTGGTATTGAGGCTGGCGGTCGTACGGGTCTAACTGCAGTTGTTGGTGCACTATTATTCTTACCTTTTTTATTTTTGGCACCATTGTTATCAGTAATACCAGCCATTGCAACAGCACCAGCATTGGTGTTGGTAGGTGTATTTATGATTTCACCGGTTACAAAAATAAATTGGTTAAAACTGGATGATGCTATTCCGGCATTCCTGGCAATGGTACTAATTCCATTTACCTATTCAATAACACAGGGCATAGTTTGGGGTTTTCTCAGCTGGACAGCTATCAAACTTGCAACAGGAAAAAGATCAGAAATAAGTCTGGCAATTATAATTATTGATTTGTTTGTTATTGTAGCTTTATTGCTTGAATAGCCTTTCACGCAGCGAAAAGTTTTCACGCGAAAACGCAAAGGAGCAAAGAAACAAAGACTGAATTTTCCGCGCAGCGGGCGTAGCGGAATGGTGAATGCAGGGAATGGGTTTTACGCAACTACGAAAGGAGCGGCGAAGGAAAGAAAATATTTAAAAGATAAAATAAAAGTCGCCTTTTCGCTGCTCCTTTGCGTCCGCTGCGAGAAACAAAAAAGATTTTTTCGCAGCACTGCAGGGTGTGCGGCGGGAAAGGAAGGGGAGAAAAAACTATGTATCAGCATCGTGCAAATAAAATTATTCAACGGATAAATGAACTTGCTGCCATCAGTGATGTGGACGGCATGATTACCCGTGTCTATGGCGCTGACGCATTTGTTGCCGCAGGAAAAAAAATTGTTGAATGGATGAACCAGGCTGGCCTTGCTACACGTGCCGACAATATACATAACATCCGGGGAAGGTTAAATTGCAACGTCGAAAACGCTAAAACATTTTTAATAGCATCACATTTTGATACGGTGGTAAATGCCGGGAAATTTGACGGGCCCCTGGGAATAATTATGGGACTTGATATCATTGAGCATCTTATTCAGCAAAAAAAAATGCTTCCATTCAATATTGAGCTTATTGCTTTTTGTGATGAAGAAGGCGTGCGTTTTCATACCACCTATTTGGGAAGTAAAGTAATTGCGGGATCTTTTGATGTTGATTTTCTTGTCAAAAAAGATAAAGATAACCTTGAGCTGGCAGACTGTATTCAAAAAATGGGCGGTGATCCTAATCTCCTTGCAAATGATTCCCTGGCAAACGAAGACCTGCTTGGATATTTTGAAATACATATTGAGCAGGGGCCGGTGTTATATAAATCTGGTATTCCTGTTGCGGTGGTAACTGCCATTGCCGGACAAAAAAGATCAGAATTAATTTTTACGGGTGTTGCGGGTCATGCAGGGACTGTGCCAATGGATATGCGCCAGGATGCATTGTGTTGCGCAGCAGCGTGTATCATGGAGATTGAGGTTTTTGCTACCAGGAATAAAAATAATCTCGTTGCCACCGTGGGTAAAATTGATGTTTTAAATGCCGCAAGCAATGTTATACCCGGACAGGTAAAATGCACACTTGATATAAGAAGCCCGGATGAAGCTGCACTTTCAGTTGCGTGCGATGCATTGAACAAAAGTTTGATGGACATTTGCCACAAAAGAAACATAGCTTTTGCCTGGAACACCATCCAGGAAACGGCTCCTGTTTTGTGCGATACCGGGATAAATAAAATCTTGAAACTATCAATTATTGCTGCAGGTTACAAAGAAGTTGAACTGGTAAGTGGTGCAGGTCATGATGCAGTTCCGCTGTCTTTAATTTGCCCTGTTTGTATGATGTTTGTCAGGTGTTTTCAAGGCATCAGTCATAACCCGCTGGAAGATGTGGAAACAAAAGATATAGCGGCTGCTATTGAAGTATCAGATAAATTTTTGCTTAATTTAATTTCAACGTTTAATAATTAGTACCATGGAAATTTCAGCGCTTACAAGATCAGTCACGAAAAACAATCATGCCATTATTAGCCCGGATGGATATATTAACAGCAACGTTCCTGGCTGGACGAATTGCACTGTAAATGTAATTATCAATGCAGCGATGGGCGCTGATTTTTGCCAGACATTTATTACCATGACTTCCTCCGGAAAGCTTACCGGTAAAACAAAATTGTCGCAAATATTTTTTTACATCGTAGAAGGACAATGCAATGTTACCGTAAGCAGCGAAACGAAAACACTTGGTAAGGGACAATTTGTATATATTCCCATCGGCCAGACGTATCTTTTTCAAAGCGCAGCAGACGGAACACAAATACTCAGCTTTCATAAAGTTTACGAATCTTTGGAAGGATATAATGTTCCGCCGATGATCTTTGGCAATGCTGCTGATATTGATGGGCCAACTTATCTTGGTGATCCCGCATTGAGGTTACAGGTTCTGTTGCCCGATAATCATTCGTTCGATATGGCCATTAATATTTTTACGTATGATCCGGGTGGACATTTACCGATGGTAGAAACACATATTATGGAACATGGCCTAACTTATTTGCGGGGGCAGGGTATTTACATGCTGGATCATCAATGGTATCCCATTAAAAAAGGAGATTCTATCTGGATGGCGCCTTATTGCCAGCAATGGTTTACGGCGATGGGGAAAGAACCTGCTGTATATATTTATTATAAAAACGTGAATCGTTTTCCTGCGACTGTTTGATGCTTGCAATTTTATTTATGACAATAGCCGAACTGAATAGATCTGGCACCGAACAACGCAAAGCCGTACTGGGTAAATGTTGCGGTGCAAAAAAATGGGTTGAAAAAATGGATGCAATCTTTCCTGTTGCCGGTGCAGACGTGCTGTTGGCAGCGGCGGAACGGACATGGTTTCAATGCAGCAAAGAAGATTGGCTGGAAGCGTTTGCGCAGCATCCAAAAATTGGTGACATCAATTCATTAAAAGAAAAGTATGCGGCTACCAGCACATGGGCTGAAGGGGAGCAGTCTTCTGTAAAACAAACATCCGCTGAAGTATTACAGGCGTTGGCAGCAGGTAATACAGAATACGAAGAAAAATTCGGATATATATTTATTGTTTGTGCAACTGGCAAATCAGCACAGGAAATGCTTGATATGTTATTGATCCGGTTGAAAAATAATGCAGAACAGGAAATACAAATTGCCATGGAGGAACAGAATAAAATTACGGCACTTCGCTTAAAAAAATTACTAGCATTATGAGCCAGGTTACCACACATGTGTTAGATACGGCCAATGGAAAGCCTGCAGCGGGAATAAGCATTATTTTACACCAACAGGTAAAAAATGAATGGGTGCAGATTGCAAACGGCATCACCAATAAAGACGGGCGTATTGGCGATTTACTGCAAACAGACCAGGTATTGCCCGCAGGTATTTATAAAATGGATTTTGCTACAAAAGATTATTTTGATCAGGTGGGATCAAAAGGATTTTACCCTGTAGTAACTGTTACTTTTGAAATAACATCAGGAGAACATTATCATATTCCGCTGTTATTAAGCCCGTTTGGGTATACAACCTATCGCGGCAGCTGACGATTGGTGAAGCGGATGGATGTAACGTGCCACGGTTAAAACCCGGGTGGGTTAGCCTTGGGTGTAATAACCGTGGCACGATAGATCAGGGCGATAATTCATCATCGAATCATTAAAAATATTGTATGAAACTTTCCATAGCAAGCGATCAAAAGAAAAATATATTGGCGGAATTGGGCGTAGCCAACCTCGCTTTTCAACAAACTTACCCCGGCGATAAACCCGATCGCCAACCCGTGCATACATTGTATGGAGGTGCAAATCTTTTTAAATCGGACACCTGTATGCGCATGGGTGAAATAGCTTTACAAAATCTGCAAACGTATGCACCTGATTTTGTGACGCTCGCAAAAGTGCTGCAACTCAGTGGTCATGAACACTTGCCACACTTGCAAAAAGATATTGAAGCCTTAAAATCGCGGCTGGATACTATGGATGAGCCAGGCAGAAAAAAGGAGGCTGCGTGGTTATCCTACACGGTGTACAATAAGATTATCAGCAAGCTGAAAACCGAAGCAGTAGAAGATTTTCGAATTGATTTTGAAGATGGGTTCGGTAACCGCTCGAATGAAGAAGAAGATGCTACTGCGGTTACTGCTGCCAGTGAGCTGGCAGTTGGTATGAAAAATAAAACTATTTCGCCCTTTATCGGCATTCGCATAAAACCTTTCACGGAAGATATGAAAGAACGCGGTATAAGAACGCTGGATATATTTCTTACTGCATTGCTGGAGAAAACAAATGGAAAACTGCCTGATAATTTTATTGTGATGTTGCCTAAGGTTACCATACCAGAGCAGATGACTGCCATGGTAAGATTCTTTGATATCCTGGAGAAAGAAAATAATTTACAGGCCGGTATCCTGAAAATGGAAACGATGGTAGAAGCCACGCAAATTATTATGGATGAAGAAGGCCGTAACCCGTTAATGCGAATTATAAAAGCAAGTAACAGGCGTTGCATCGCAGCGCATTTCGGAACCTATGATTACACAGCATCTGCAGGCATTACAGCAAGATATCAAACGATGGCCCACCCTGTTTGTGACTTTGCGCATCACATGACCAAAGTAGCGCTGGGGGGAACTGGTATTTTCCTGTCAGACGGTGCTACAAACGTGATGCCGGTTGGTCCGCACAGAGGAGAAAATTTATCTTATGATCAATTACGTGAAAACCGTGAATCGGTGCACAATGCCTGGAGAACCGGTTATAATCATAGCATGCATTCGCTTATAAATGGATTGTACCAGGGGTGGGATTTAAATCCGGCGCAATTGCCTATGCGTTATGCAGCTACGTATAATTTCTTTTTAAACAGTTACCAGGAAGCACTGATGCGGCTGAAAATATTTGTGGAACGCGCCGCTATTTCAACATTGACAGGAGATATTTTTGATGATGCGGCAACAGGCCAGGGTTTGCTCAATTTTTTTCTTCGTGCAATGAATTGCGGTGCCATTTCAGAAGAAGAGGCCACTTCAACAGGTCTGACGATAGACGAAATACGGAGCCGTTCTTTTTATAGAATATTGAAAGGCCGGAGAGGTAATTAGGGATTTTATTTTGAGCGAATGAAATCTTTGCCACCCGGGAGAACGAGGGTTTTCACGGGGCGACACGGGGGCGATCACCCCCATTTTGTGGTAAAAAATGACTGTTTTAAGGGAAGCTTAATTATTATTTATGTTTGATGCAATTATAAAAAGCAACAACGTTGTGATGGCCAGCGGTATCAAACCAGCAGTCGTTGCCATTAAAAACGGGGTAATTGCAGCGGTTTGGTCTTCACCTCCTCCAAATGTTGAACAGGATATTATTGATCTGGGAGATAAATATTTGATGCCCGGGATTGTTGATCCGCACGTGCATATAAATGAGCCAGGCCGTACTAATTGGGAAGGATTTGACACCGCTACCAGGGCTGCTATCGCCGGAGGTGTGACAACGTTGGTTGATATGCCGTTGAATGCAAGCCCGGTAACAACAACGGGTCAGGCCTTACATCAAAAAATAAGTGCTGCAAAAGAAAACCTGCACACCAATTGTGGCTTTTGGGGGGGTGTTGTGCCGGGTAATGAAAATGAAATAGACGGATTGATAGAAAATGGTGTATTGGGTTTCAAAGCATTTCTTACGCATTCTGGTATTGATGAATTTCCAAATGTTACAGAAGCGGATCTTAGACAGGCAATGCCCATTATTGCAAAGCATAATTTGCCATTACTGGTTCATTGTGAGTTATCTGATAATAAAAAATATTCCGCACACAGCAATCCATCTTCTTACCCGGAATATCTTTCTTCCAGGCCGCGTGCATGGGAAGACAATGCGATTAATTTAATGATTCGTCTTTGCGAAGAATATAATTGTCGCGTGCATATTGTTCATCTTTCCTCTTCCAATTCAATCGAACCAATAAAAAAAGCAAAAGAAAAAGGATTACCGTTGACTGTAGAAACGGCGCAGCATTATTTATATTTTAACGCAGAAGATATACCAGACGGGCAAACACTGTTTAAGTGTGCGCCACCCATCCGTGAAAAAGAAAATAACGATTTATTGTGGGATGCATTGCAATCAGGTGTGATAGATTTTGTAGCAACCGATCATTCTCCTGCACCGCCCGATATGAAAGAAGCGGACGGTGGAAATTTCATGAAAGCCTGGGGCGGCATCGCATCTTTACAATTTGCGTTGCCGGTATTATGGACAGCAGCAAAGAAAAGAAATATACCATTCACGCAAGTGGTGAAATGGCTTTGCGAAAAGCCAGCTGCACTAATTAACAATCCTTTTAAAAAAGGGAAAATAGAAGAAGGGTACGATGCAGATTTGATTGTTTTGGAACCAAATAAAAAATTTGATGTAACAGGTGATATCATTCAGCACAAACATAAAATAACGGCGTATGCAGGTGAAACATTGTCGGGTGTAGTTGAGCAAACATGGTTAAATGGAATGAAAATCTATGCGAATAATAATTTTTTGAAATTGAATGAAGGAAAATTATTGCTGCCATGATACGCTTGTGCCAGCGGATCGTGTGGAGAGATCGACACTGCTGTAGTTCCGCACTTCAAACGCGCAGGGTCTTCAAAGACTACATTAGCTTATTTGGCGGTACTCCCGGGCTGCAGGGTTTGAATATCCAGCGCAAAGAATTATTGGTGCGGAAACCGGAGGCTGTCCCCATACTGCCATCCGCGAAGATGCCAGTATGAACCTGGAAGCAGTAGAAGAAATGGCGTCACGCTTTAATGATTTACAGATTATTTTTATCGAAAGCGGTGGGGATAACCTGTCCGCTACGTTCAGTCCGGACCTTGCCGATATTACCATTTTTGTCATTGATGTGGCCGAAGGAGATAAGATTCCGAGGAAGGGCGGACCGGGCATTACGCGCTCAGATTTATTAGTTATCAACAAAATTGATTTGGCGCCTTATGTGGGCGCCAACCTGGAAGTAATGGAACGGGATGCCAGGAAGATGCGCCAGGGTCAACCGTTCGTTTTTACCGATCTGATGCTATTACTGGGGCTAGACAGCGTAGTGGACTGGATTCGTAAATATGCATTGCTGGAAGCGGTGGATGAACCAAAATTATTTCGATAAATGATAGCGAAACTACAGATAGAAACAAGTTGGAAAGATAGAAGTGTTCTGAAGCATGCTTTTTATACGCCACCATTTAAAGTAGCGGATATTACGGAAGACTTTTCACCAGGAGTATTGCAACTGACGCTGATGAATGTTTCTCCGGGTATTTTAGATGGCGATGATTACAGGCTTGAAATAAACGTTGGAGAGAATAGCTCGCTTCGTTTACATACACAATCTTATCAGCGTCTTTTTACGATGCAGTCATCTGCGTTTCAATTGATGAATGTCCATCTTGAGAAAAATAGCTCGTTCTTTTTTTTACCACATCCAACAGTGCCGCATAAAGAATCCAATTTTAAAGCAGAGAATAATATTTTCTTATCGGCAGGTTGTGAATTGTTATGGGGTGAAATTTTAACCTGCGGGAGAAAAGGATGTGGCGAAGTTTTTTCGTTTACACAATATCATAGTCTTACTAAAATATATTTTAACGGAAAACTGGTAGTGAAAGAAAATTTATTGCTGCGTCCTGCCACTGCACAATTACAGATGTTTGGACAATGGGAGGGGTACACGCACCAGGCTTCTTTGATATACTGGAACGAAAAGATTGTGATGCAATCATTAATGACCAGCTTGCATGATTTGCTGAAAGCCATGCCAGGACTGTGTTTGGGCATATCGTTGCTACCAATAAATGGATTGCTGATAAGAGTACTTGGCAATTCCGCAGAAAAAATATTTGACCTGTTTAAAGAAATTGTGGACTTTATTTATCAACAGAAATTAGGCGCGGAAACAAAAGTTGAGAACGATAAAGCCGTAGTACATGCATGCTGAACTTTCTATATTAATTATAACGGCCATCAGTATAGCTTTTTTACATACTGCAACCGGCCCGGACCATTATCTTCCATTTATTGCATTATCAAAAATACGGGGATGGTCGCCCGCAAAAACTGTTTTGTGGACGTTGGTATGTGGTTGCGGGCATGTGTGGAGCTCTGTTTTACTGGGCCTTGGAGGAGCAACCATCGGTTGGTCACTATCAAAAATAAAAGGGCTTGAAAATATAAGAGGTGGTATAGCAGCCTGGGCTTTGTTAGGCTTTGGAATATTATATACTTTTTGGGGTATGATAAAAATAAAGCAAAACAAGGTGCATAAACATTTTGATATTAATGGCGACGGATCAATGTATGTATATGAACATGCGCATGGAGAAGTAGTGGCGCAAAAAGATCGTCATGCGGTTACACCATGGGGCATGTTTATCATTTTTGTATTGGGGCCGTGTGAGCCTATGATACCATTATTATATTTTCCGGCAGCTAAAAGTTCATGGTTTACAATGGCCCTGCTGATCATCATTTATACAGCCTGTACTTTGATTACAATGGTGCTTTTTGTACTGTTGGGCTTTTATGGTATCAGCATTCTAAAAACAGAAAAATTGGAGCGCTATATGCATGTTTTGGGAGGCATAAGTATCTTAATATGCGGTGCAGGAATGGTATTTATTGGGTGGTAACGCCTCCGCCAGAGAGAATTTTAGCCAGAATTGTGTTATTTGTGCATAATTTTTTGATAAAATAAAAATAGCTGGTTTATTTTAGCGTGCGGGTATTACCCATGCCCGGGATTACTAACAATTAAATTCAAATTAAAATGGCAAAATCAGTAAAGAAAGTTGCGAAGAAAGCAGCACCCAAAAAAGCAGCTCCTAAAAAAGCGGCAGTAAAAAAAGCAGCTCCTAAGAAAGCGGCTCCTAAAAAAGCAGCTCCTAAGAAAGCGGCTCCTAAAAAAGTAGCAAAGAAAAAATCTGCCCGTAAGCCCAACGCAGCATTCATGGCGCCACTTACATCTAGTCCTGCACTGGCAGAAGTTATTGGTAGCAAGCCAATGCCAAGAACAGAAATTATTCGCCAGATTTGGAACTACATTAAGAAGAACAAACTGCAGGATGGTAAAAACAGAAGAATGATAAACGCAGACGCCAAGTTAAAGGTTCTATTTGCAGGTAAGACTCAAATTTCTATGTTTGATCTTGCAAAAGTTGTGAGCCAAAATGTAAAGTAATTTTTCATTCTATTGATAATTGATAAAAAGGAATGCTGTTAACGGCATTCCTTTTTGTTTATATCTTATTTATGCAAACAAATTCGTTCTTGCTGTATGGCGCCAATGGTTATTCAGGCGAGCTGATTGCGCGCTTTTCTGATCAATACGGATTAAAGCCGGTACTTGCAGGCAGAAATAAAGAAGCAATAATAGCATTGGCGCAGAAGTTAAATCTGCCTTACCAAATTGCAGATCTGAATGATGCTATTGCATTGAAAAATATTTTACGGGATTTTAAGCTGGTAGTTAATGCAGCGGGTCCGTATAATTTTACTGCGAAGCCGGTGATAGATGCCTGTATGCAGGCCAATGCACATTATGTAGATCTCAATGGTGATACCGATGTGTTTGAGACTTTGCAAGGATATGATCAGCAAGCCAAAGAAAAAAATATTATGATATTGCCCGGCGCCGGTTTCGATGTGGTGCCGACCGACTGCCTTTCTTTGTGGCTGAAAAATCATTTGCCGGATGCGAATCATTTGGAAGTTGCTTTTGTTATCGTGGGAAGCGGTTTATCGCGCGGCACATCCATCACTACTTTGCAAAAATTAGGACAGCCCGGCGCGGTAAGAAAGGATGGTGTTTTGGTTCCGGAACCGATGGGTAAAAGAGGAAAGTGGATTGAGTTCCCGGCGAGTAAACAAAAATCATTTATGATGAGTATTCCGTGGGGAGATATCAGCACAGCTTATTTTTCAACCGGTATTCCAAATATTGAAACGTACACCGGCATCGGCAAAGCCACCTGGATTTTATTGAAAGGCCAGTCATTGTTTAACTGGTTATTGCGTACACCTGTTATGCATAGGGTCATAAGAAAAATCATCACCAGCAAATCGCCAGGTCCGGGAGACGCCATACGTGATAAAGCAGTTAGCCTTATCTGGGCAAGGGTTACTAACCCGAAGGGACAAACGCTTACTGCCAGGATGAGTTGCCCCGAAGCATATTCCTTAACAGCTTTCAGCACCTTGTTAATAGCAAAAAAAATATTGGAAGGAAATTTTAAGCCCGGCTATCAAACGCCAGCAAGCGCATACGGGCCTGATCTTATTATGGAAATCCCCGGCGTTGTTCGTGATGAAGCGCCAACGAAAGGATAGCTGATTTGTCAAATTAACTGTTCAATAGTGAGCCTCAGCGAATGCGGTAAAGTCAAAAGAAATCATTTTGTCGTAAAGCACAATTTCTCTGGAACAGGTTGCTCCGGCGGAGCATCCTGCTTATAGAAAATCAGAAAGCAAGCGATTGGCTCTGGAAGAGGCTCCTGTGAATGTCATGAAATTAAAAAAATATTTTCTGTTATGATAGAATTTTTATGGATGTGTCACTCAGGAAAAGGATCTAGAAATTACGATCAACAACTCTGCCCTTGGGAAATTCCCTGTTAATTGTCAAAAAACTCAAACAGGTATTTTTCCTGAAATGAGATTTCAAATTTTTTCATTAATCCGATATATTCTTCCCGGAAGGTAATTTTGTGATGGTGATTTTCCTGGTTCAAAACATACTTAACTACTCTGTCAATGTGAGAATGTGAATAAGAGAAAACTCCATAACCATCTTGCCAACTGAATTTCTTATTTGTCCATTTTTTTTCATTAATAAAAATATTGCTTTCAACCTTGATTTCTTTTATGAAATATGGGATGAAAATAATGGGTTTTACACCAACAAAAATATGCGTATGATCTGGCATGCAATGAATTGCCAGCATTTTGGCTTTTCTGTTTTGAACAAGCCCTGTCATGTATTTATGCAATTCTTCTTTATTGTTTTTAGGAATTAAGGATTGACGTCCTTTTACTGCAAAAACAAATTGTAGATAGATTTGGGAGAATGTATCAGCCATAGATAGTGGTTTCATTTTACAGGGGGCTCCGCTGGAGCCATTTGTTCAAATGTAGCGTTTACTATAAACAGGAGGCTCCTCCGGAGCCATGTTTTTTCACCCAAAATCGATGTTGTTTTTCTTAATATATTCAATTGCAATATTCGAAAATTTATCGCTGCAAGAAACCTGTTTTGACCACAAAAGTATTTCACCTGTAAAGTTTATTGCTGAACTTGCTGTGCTGGAAATTCCTGTTTGTAGAAAGATAGTAAAGCAGGCTTGCATGCGATACCTTTTATGCCCTTGGCAAATTCAATGTAATATTTTTTGCAAGTATGAAATTGAAATGAGCATTGCTGCAGAGGAGCGCCTCTGTTTATAGCACACCACAAATTAAGCGATCTGCCCTGGAAGAGGCTTCTGTGATTTTCAGAAAGCCCGAAAAGATATTTTCCGTTAGAATAGAATTTTATGAATGCATTTTACAATGTTTGATTGGTCGTTTGTTAAAACCCTTCCCTTAAATAAATTTTGCGGATGGATTGCTCCAGCGGAGCATCCTGTTTATAGAAAATCACAAAGTAAGGGATCGGCTCTGGAAGAGCCTCCTGTGAATGTCATGAAATTCAAAAAATATTTTCCGTTAACATATAATTTTTATGAATGCATTGCTCCGGCGGAGCATCCTGTTTATAGGAAAAAATACAAATAGAGATCGGCTCTGGAAGAGCCTCCTGTGATTTTCAGGAAGCCAGAAAAGATATTTTCCGTGAAAATAGAAATATCCCCTGTGGAGAAAATACCCCGAAAAAAGTAGCATAATATTGGTTTTCTTTGTAGATATGCTTAGAAATGCGGTCGCCTTATTTTTTTGCTTGTCACCCCTTTGCCTGCTTTCACAAAACCCAAGTGGCATGCTTACCCCGCCAGCGGAATTTGTTAAGGACACCACCGGTCAAATAGATATTATCAGGGTGTTTCTCGATGTTACCCATATACATATAAAAAAGCCGCCAACGGTAAAAGGCAAGCGGGTCTATTACTCGTTGCTGCCGGTGGGTACCAATGTGCCCGGTGGGGGAACCGCATTGGTAACGACGACGCAGGCTGGTTTTTATTTGGGCGAAAGAAAAAACACCTATCTGTCAAATGTTACGTTTTCGCCCAGCACTAATTTCAAAGGGGCGTTCAACGTTCCGTTCCGCTCCAATATCTGGTCGCCAGCCAACAAATGGAATTTTGAAGGCGATATCCGTTATTCCTATTTGCCTATCAATACCTGGGGACTTGGTGGCAGCCAGTCAGAAGATGACCGGCTAACGATTAATTATTCTTATGTTCGCTTTTATGTAAACGCATTAAAAAGAATAATGCCCTACCTGTTTGCGGGTATCGGTTATAATCTCGATTACCAGATCGCCATCCATTCCAACGATACCATCAATCTGAAGCAATTCACCGGCTATAATATCGGCACAGCAGATCACGGCAATTCATTTTCATCTGGCATCACGTTTAACTTGCTGTACGACTCACGTGTCAACTCTATTAATCCCCTGCCTGGTTTTTTTTATAATGTTATTT
The DNA here is from genome assembly GCA_040004415.1 of Bacteroidota bacterium. Classification (GTDB taxonomy): domain Bacteria; phylum Bacteroidota; class Bacteroidia; order Chitinophagales; family Chitinophagaceae; genus JACMLD01. The sequence goes on from JBDUAY010000002.1 coordinate 59,041, forward strand.
ACCGCGTCAATCCCAAGTTTTTAGGAACAAATGATGCGTGGCATTCATTGTATGTTGATGTGCGCAAATACATACCCTTTAGCAGGAAGGGGCAAAATGTGCTGGCCGTATGGACTTATTTATGGACAACCATGGGTACATCTGCACCGTATCTGAGTTTGCCGGCAACTGGCTGGGATCCGGAACAGCGCTCTGGCCGTGGATTGTACAACAGGCGTTATACCGGTAAATCACTTTTATACCTGGAAACAGAATACCGCAAGGATCTCTCTGCAAATGGATTGTTTGGTTTTGTTGTGTTTGCTAATTTAAATGCTGTGACGGAACCCGACACACACCGGTTTTCCTATCCGCACCCCGCAGCAGGGGCGGGTTTGCGCATTAAATTTAATAAAAATTCAGGTACCAATATTGGTATTGATTATGGATTCAGCGAGGGATTTCATGCCATCTATTTTAGCTTGGGAGAAGCATTTTAAATGATAGTTTTTTTGGCCGCCAGCTTTGTGTCATTGGGCGACATCGTTGCCACGCTCGGTTCGACTGTATATCTTTATTCGGCTCTGTATCACAATAACAGGTGCGTGCACTTACAATCTTTTATGCAAAATATTTTCATCATTATATACAAAAGCCCTGGCCGGTAGAAACCAATCAGGGCTATAAATAAAAATCAGGGATGAAATTAAAAAAATATTATTTACAAAATAATCACCCGCATTAAAATTATATGATTATTAAAGAACCAGTTGAATATTGGTTCCTGTAAATCCCAACAAAGATTACCACTGTATCTTATATATTACTTTTTGGAAAAAAGAAGGGCGTAGATAACATACAGCCATCCCAGGATACCGTGAATGATGGCCCATAAAACAGACTTATTGCGTGACCATGAAATAACTACGGCGATGATAGT
>JBDUAY010000037.1:0-22242 GCA_040004415.1 Bacteroidota bacterium
ATTATAAAATTAAACGCTAACTTATGAGGACAGTATCTATTTATCCCACCAAACTCTTGTACTAAGTTTGTCTGGACCTTGTTTTGCTATTGCCGCGTTATAATTCGTGGTATTAACAGATTGCTCGGAAGTTGGATAACCGATCCTTCTGATAAAGGTTCCGTTCGGAACATCCGGATTGGTCGGTTGTCCGTAAGGGTTAGGTGTAAGTGCCGGAAAGCCACTTCTTCTGAAATTGGCGAACGCTTCAGGACCATTCATAAAAGAAGCAATCCAGTATTGGGTATTTATCTGTTGTAATTCTGTACCGGCAGCAAGAGGATTAGCAGCTACATACGTGTCACGGTCTGCAGCAGCAACAGCAGCGCCTGCATCAAAGGCTGCCATCTGGTCCATATGCGCCCTGATGCCATCAGAAAAATATTGTGCAGCAGTACCCGCAGTTATCCAGCCGCGGAACTTTGCTTCTGCCAGCAGCAGGTTGGTCTGGGAGGCAGTAACAAAAAATACCGGGGCGGTTATTTTCGCGATTCTCCTTCTGTCTGCCTGGCTATAATCGTAAAAGCTGGCTAATCCGTCCGAGGTGGCTTTGGCAACGATGGTGCCATTGTCGTACCCAATGGGCATACCTATCTGCTGCGCAGGGTTAGTAGAACCAACCGCAACGGTTTGTCCGGGCCCCGAAGTAGCGCCAATATAACGTATAGCGATCGCCTGTAAACGCGGGTCACTGGTATTTTTCAATTGGTCTACAAATGGTTTTGCAAGATAAAAATTGGCTGCTTCGGTACTGTTCAATGTACCGCTAATGGGATTGGTGTAATTGGCATCCTGGCGCATCAGGGCATTGTCTGCATTCGTTAGTATTACGCCGCCGGTAACTGCAGCCTGCACCGTGGATTGTGCTTTGGCTGCATCCACTTTACTCATGCGCATGCCAGCTCTTAGTAAAAGCGAATAAGCAAACTTTTTCCATTGTGTTATATTGCCTGCATACAAAACATCTGAAGTTTCAATAGTACCCGCTGCATTTAATGCCGCAGCAGCATCAGTTAATTCACTTATCAGCTTTGGATAAATATCCTGTTGGGCATCGTATTTAGGAAAAAATATCTGCGAAGTATAGCCCGCGCCCGCTTCTGTATATGGAATGTCACCATAATCGTCGGTTAATACCATAAAAGCATAGGCCTGGAATATCCTGGCCATATTGTAGAGGTTGCTTCTTGCAGGTACACTTTTAGTGCGTACCACCACATCGTTTGTGTACTTTATCACATTCTGATAATAGCCAGTCCATAAAGGCGCATTGGTAGCATCGCGGCTGTCCTGATTAAAATTGGCGCCCGCCAATACCCCTCCGTTGGGTGTTACCATCTGCTGAACAATACCCATGTCGTACACAAGTGTTTTGGTTGGAAACGAAGTATTGATAACCGCGTTATTTAACAACAGGGCAGGGTCTAAAGAAGTGGCACTGGTTTTATTTTTGTTCAACCCTTCCAGGCCTTTATCGCAAGATGCGGCCAATAATAAAAATATAAGCAGCAAATTATAATTGACTATTTTTTTCATGATTGGCAGTATTAAAATTTAACGTTTAAATTAAGTCCTATCCCCCTGGTGGTGGGAAGGCCCGGGGCCTCAAGCCCGAGGTTGTTATCTGAAGCAAAACCAAAACTTTCAGGGTCTATATTATCTACCCATTTTTTTATAATGAAAACGTTATTGACAACAAAATCAAGTTTCAAACCTTTAACCGGCCATTTAGCCGATAAATATTTTGTGAAATCGTATCCAAGGCTAAGCTGGCGCAGTTTCCAGTACCCGGCGTTGTATATAACTGGCTCTACAATTTGCTGTGAACGCAAATGCTCCCAATAGGTTTGCACAGATGCAACGGCGGTATTAACGCCACCACTTGCATTTACGCCTTTGCCTACCACACCTCCTACCCTTCCTTCCAACGTCATTTTGTGTAAACCTTCGCGGATGGCATTAAAGTTAGTTCCGGACAGCATTTTGCCACCCAGCTTATAATCAACAAAAACGGTCAGGGTAAGACCTTTATAGTTAAATGAATTTAGAAAACCGCCGGTCCATTTAGGCAAAGCGCTTCCAAACAGGATCAAATCTGGAGTGCGTTGTGGCAAACCATTGCTCTGAAAAATCATTTCACCTTTGGCACTGCGTGCATAACCGTAACCGGCAATCTGACCTATTTCTTGTCCTACTACCAGTCTTGTCTCACCATTAAATACGTGCGTAGCCGTGGTAATTTTTTCGCCGGGTGTACTCGTCAAAATACTGAGCACTTTCGTTTTATTATAAGCAGTGTTGGCAGTAAACTCCCATGTAAATGCTTTTGTCCTGATTGGAATGATGTTTAATAAGACTTCAAATCCATTATTTACGCTCTTTCCACTGTTTATCCTTGTATTGACAAAACCGGAGGCATCAGATGCCTGCACCGTTACAATTTGGTCTTTGGTTGTTTTCTTATAAACTGCTCCATCAAAGTTAACCCTGTTGTTGAACAGTCTTACTTCCAACCCTACTTCAGTTTCAGAAGTACGGCTGGGCCTGAGATTGGCATTTGGAATACTAGTGCCGCTGGTTCCAACAGTTACCGGAACGCCCGCCGGATTGTTGATAAGGTTGGCATTGGTTGCATAAAACAACTGATCTGAGGATGGGGCTACATCATTATCGGTACCTACCTGTGCATAACCCAATCTAATCTTACCAAAAGACAACCATGGCAGTTTGGAAAGCGATTCAGAGAATACATAAGAACCAGAAACTGAAGGATACAATACACTCCTGTTTGCAGCAGACAGGGTAGAGAACCAGTCATTTCTTACAGTACCATTTACATATAAAGTTTTATTCCAGGATATTTCACCTGAACTATACAACGAATTTACGCCTTGTTGGATAAGCGAATACTGCGGATCCTTTGCTCTTCCGTTTTGTACCGTATACAAACCGCGGATGACAAAATCAGTAACCTGTACATTGTTAACATCAAGGTTGCGGCGCATCTGGTTGCCACCGCCGGTAAGGTTCACATCAAATTTTCCAAAACTTTTGGTAGCGCTTACCAGGAAGTCCAGATTGGTTTCTCTGAACCTGCGTGATTCCTGCGTATATATGCCATTCACAAATCCCGTCTGGGCGGCGGCCCTTGAAGCCTGGCCCGTAGGAAAATTATTTACATCTTCATCACGGCTCCAATAGTCCTGGCCAAACCGGCCCTGCACAAAAAGCCAGGGCAAAACATTATATTTCCCAAACACATTACCAAAAATACGGTCGCGTTTTATATTATGAAACTGCTCCGCCAATACCCAATAAGGATTGGTACGGTTCATAAACCTTGAATAGATATATTCATTGCCCGCAGCATTGTATTTGTTGGCGTTCAGCACACTCAACGGCATCGTATTGGCCAGGCCCAACAGGGTAGTGGGAATGGAATTATCCTGGTTGGCAATATTGGGCGGATTACTGTTTACTTCTCTTGAGTAGTTTACGTTACCGCCGAAACTTAGTTTCTCAGACAGGTTGTAATTAAATCCAAGATTTAAACTTTTACGGTTAAACTTATTGTTGGGCATAACGCCAGTATTGTCGGTGTTGTTTAACGACATATAGATACCGCCTTTATCGCCACCGGTTGATAAAGTAACGGTATTGGAAAAGTTTTGTCCATGGCGGTAAAATTCTTTAATGCGGCTGCCCTGTGCTACATAAGGCACCGTAAGATTGTTGAATAACACCTGCGTCATGCCAGGCGCAATTTTTTCACCAAACGACCATTCACCTGATGTGGGATTTGGAGTTGTTGGGCGGACACCGCCTTCCCCCTGCCCATATTCTTTTTGGTAATCCGTATAATCCAGTGGCGTTTCATTGGTGTAATTGCCGTTATAGGATACACCAAGCCCTTTTCCTTTATTCCGTGTTTTTGTGGTAACCATAATAACCCCATCTTTTGCACGGGAGCCATACAATGCTGCTGCAGGTGCACCTTTCAGGACGCTCATACTTTCAATATCATCGGGGTTGATGCTTGACAAACCATCGCCGCCATCGGCTGTTATTCCACCACCCTTTACACCTGCAGAAGCATCGCTGTTAAAATTGGTGTTATCAATAGGTACGCCATTGATAACAATCAGCGGGCTATTGTTGCCACCAATGGACGATTGACCACGAATGCGGATTTTTGAAGTACCCGCAGGGCCGGTACCCAATGAAGAAATATTTAGACCAGCCACTTTGCCCTGCAGGGCGTTCATCAGATTTGGCGTGCGGTTAACTGTTAACTCATCCGTTTTTACATTAGTGATCGAGTAACCCAAGCCCCTGGCCTGTTTTTTAATACCAAGGGCGGTCACCACTACTTCATCAAGGTTTCGCAGGTCTTTTGTAAGCGTAACATCGATAACTGATCGCCCGCCAACGGGTAGTTCCTGCGTTCCAAAACCTATAGAAGTAAATATCAGCGTGCCTTTTGATGACACATTGATAGTGAATTTTCCTTCAGCATTTGATGAAGTAGCGATAGTAGTTCCTTTCACTGTAACTGTAACGTTGGAAAGTTTATCACCTTCTTTGGCAGTAATTATTCCTGTAACATTTTGAGCAGAAGTAGTAAATGAGCAAATGGCAAGCATCAGAAACAATAGAAGATGCATGCAAAAAGTTGGCCTGCGACGAAGCCGTGGTTCTTTTGTCATAATGGCAAATCGTTTTGGTTTAATAATGTGTCTGTAATAGCCTTTTATAATGAGCACAGGCTGCAGTTAACAACGCAATGTATTATTATTAACCAATATTAACTTCCATTTATGTACGCTGGTGGTTTCTATACATCCTGGCGCAAAGAATAATTCTCTTCCGGGAGTTAGGTATCGTATGACGTGAACGACCGAAAGACCTCTTAATGAAGCGGAAAGGCCTGTAAATGGAATAAGAAGCTTCGCCTGTTACATATCTCCATTTATTTTAAATATCTGGTTCCAGGAAGATGGAAAGAAAAAACTTGCGCAGGCAGTTACCGCCCGTAAGGATAGATAGTTTCAATCCGGCCATCATCGTGATAATGGAGTGGTATCACTTTTATACTCCGCAGATGCGTGATACCCCTGCTTAAGCTGCTGTCATGATAAAACAAATACCATGTTCCTTCATAAGCACATATTGAATGGTGAGATGTCCAGCCAACCACCGGTTCAAGTATTTTTCCTTTGTATTCAAATGGCCCATAGGGGCTAGTACCGGTTGCGTAACAAATGAAATGCGTATCGCCTGTTGAATACGAAAAATAATATTTACCTTTATATTTATGCATCCAGCTCGCTTCAAAGAAACGCCTTTCATTGTCTCCTGAAACGATAAATCCTCCAGTTTCATCCGTAATAATAATTTCTTTAACTTCTTCGTCAAACTGGAGCATATCTGCAGTAAGCCTTGCCACACGCGGGCCCAGCGCCCTTGCGGCAGGCAATGGTTCCGAATTGCTTTCACTATAAATATTGTTCCGGTATGACTGCAACTGACCACCCCACAAACCACCGAAATAAATGTAAGCGGCCCCATCATCATCAATGAACACCGCCGGATCAATGGAGTAACTATTATTTATGGGTTTATTTTCCGGAGCAAAGGGGCCAACAGGTGAGTTACTTACTGCAACGCCTATCTGGAAAATTCCATCCGCTCTTTTTGCCGGAAAATATAAATAATATTTCCCGTTTTTGTAAGCCGCATCTGGCGCCCACAGTTGCTTTTCTGCCCAGGGTATATCATTAATATGCAACGCGACCCCATTATCGGTTACTGCCGCTCCAGGGTTATCCATAGAAAACACATGGTAATCTTCCATTGCAAAGTGACTGCCCAAATCATCAAATGGAACCCCTGCATCAATGTCATGAGATGGATAGATGTATATCTTTCCATCAAATACATGTGCAGAAGGATCGGCTGTATACATATGTCTTACCAATGGCGGTGAAACGGCTTTCTTTTCAAGCTCATCAAAATTGACGTGTTCAATACTGTCTTCTGGCATACATATTTTTTTCGTTATCTTTTATATTTAACCATGTCGCGCGAAATCTTACGGACGTCTTGCCTTTAAGTCCTTTTCAATTTGTAATTCTGCTTTCTTGTCAATGGCGTATCCAAATAACAAAACGGCTCCTAACAGAAAAATTACCCCGGGTATTATACTTGCCAACAATTTAATTCCATGTACCGTCCGGGAAGTTTGTTGCACTGCGTCTGCATTGTACCCGTATAGGCTAAGCAACCAGGTTGAGATGGCTCCCCCGATGCTAAGCCCGGCTTTTAAACCAAAGATCATCGCTGAAAAAATAATTGCAGTAGCCCTGCGGTTATTTTTCCATTCGCTGTAGTCTGCCACGTCTGCTATCATAGCCCAAAGCAACGGTATGGTAATGCCGTATATAAAACCGTACAATGTCTGTGTAAAGAAAACGGCAGAAACAGCTGTATCAGGTAAAAAAGCAATTGACACAAGGCAAAGCGCAGAGAGCGAAAGGAAAATGCCAAATGTATTTCTCTTACCAAATCTGTCTGCCAATGGCTTTGAAAAAAATATACCTGCAATCATTGCAATGGTACTGGCAGCACTTACAACACTTGCGGTTGCATATGGGGCACTGTCTGGCTTGCGAAATTCTTCAAATGCTGCTTCACCAAATGTATGACTGAGACTATCAAGTATTTTGCCGAACCCAATATTGTTCAGAAAAATTGATTGGCTTGCTGATGTCAGATAATATTTGAAGTAATAAATATTCATACCACCCTTTAAAGCCAGGGTAACAAATACAAGAACCGTCAAAACCAGCATTATCCGCCATGGCTTATTTTTTGCAAGATCGGCGAGATCCTGTTTAAAAGGCGTTTTCTGATCTGCGGGAGGCAAAACTCTTTCCCTGGTGGTTAGAAAAGTTATTAAAAAACATACAACGCCTGTTATTGCAAATACCAGCATTACTTTTTCGAATCCCGCAGCCTTATCGCCATGGCCCAAAGAAATGGCCAGCGGCAATAGCAATACCTGAATAATAAACTGGGCAAGCATCACCGCTACAAACCGGTAAGCAGAAAGACTATTTCTTTCCTTCATATCACCGGTCATAACCCCACTCAGGGCAGAATAAGGCAAGTTGTTAGCTGAATAAATAATAACCAATAAAAAATAAGTGATAAATGCATAAACGATCTTACCAGTTTCATTAAAGTCAGGTGTTGAAAAAGCAAGTAAAGCGATAATACCAAACGGAACGGCCGTCCACAACACCCAGGGGCGAAATTTTCCCCACCTGGTATTGGTTCGATCTGCAATAGCACCCATTACAATATTGAAGCACGCACCCAGCAATCCGCCAACCAACATGACGGTACCGGCACTGGACGCAGGAATCTTATAAATGTCTGTATAGAAAAAAGCCAGGAATGCCATGAGTGTCTGAAAAATCAGGTTGGCAGCCAGGTCGCCTAAACTGTAACCAATTTTTTCCAGTACGGATAATTTGCTGTCTTTATTTTTATTCATGATATAATCACTGTTTATCTACAGACTGTTTTAACGTTTATCGAATTCCTTTTTTGCTGCTACTACTTTATAAAATGCTGGCTTTGGCGCGAAATTCCGATCAAACAATAAAGGATAATTAGTTCTTCCCCTCACCGGCCAGTTGTTCAACCAACTCTGTCCATCATTCACGCCCCAAAAAGTAACCCTTGCTATTTTATCTTTATGTTTTAAAAACAATTTGAACAAAGCTCCGTAATCATCGGCCAGTTGTTGTTGTAAACTATCCGGCAACCCGTTGGGATAAGGGTTTGAAGATGCCGCGTTATTCATTCGCTGACTTACATCTGCCCCCTGGAAGTTGCGTGATAACACTTCGATATCGAGTTCAGTAAACATTACTTTTATACCAAGCGCCGCATATTGCTCAATACTTTCTTCTATCTCTGTCAATGGAATTTTTCCCAAATGCCAATGCCCCTGTATACCGACCCCATCAATACGCACGCCTGCCGACTGAATTTTTTTTATCAGTGCAATGCATCCGGCACGCTTTGCTGGCTGTTCGTTGTTATAATCATTATAATAGAGTTGGGTATTGGGTGCTGCCGATTGCGCAATCCTGAAAGCGTCAGTAACAAAATTGTCACCAAGCTTCTGAAAGAAAACAGATTTGCGCATAGTGCCGTCTTCATTAAGGGCTTCATTAACCACATCCCATGAATACACTTTTCCATCATACCGCCCGGCAACGGTTTTAATGTGTTCTGTAAAAAAGGTTTTAAAGGAGTCTACATCCTGGATTCTCCGCGCAAATGCGGGCAGTTGGCTATGCCAAATCAACGTGTGCGCGTTTACTTTTATATTGTTTTTTTGGCAATAGGCAACCATTTTGTCTGCCATGTCGAAATTATAGGTGGACCACTGTGGATGAATAATTTCGGCCTTCATAATATTTTCAGGCGTGGCCATGTTGAACTGTTGGGGTATCAATACAGCAGCTTTGGGATCTTTTTCTTCAATTTGCCATGCGTTCAACGCTGTTCCAATTCCAAAATCATTCTTAAAAACTTCCTTTAGAGAAACGGGGTCTTTTGAAGCACTATTTTTCCTGCCTGCTGAACATCCGCAGATTACTAAAGCGGTAATGCCCAAAAAGATTATCATTTTTTGTCTCATCATGATCACTGTCTTTTATTTTTTATTTATTGAGTGCTTATCAGGCAGCTAAAGGATATGATGATTACCTCGTTCTTTTCATATCATTTGCTATTATTTCATCCAGGTTATTTACCGGTCTTTCTATTTCATAAGGGATGGGCATACGGCTGAACTGTTGAAAATAAAGCAGGCACGCATCTTTCCATAAAACAGCATTGTTGGTCTGACTGCGGAGTTTGCGTTGTACTTCAGTGAACCTTTCTTCGTCAACAAACCCTTCGGCCTCATCCCATATTTTTTGAAACGAACGGACTTGTTTGACACCTTTGTCGTAGTGCAATGCAATCTCATCCCATAAAGTCTTGCCGCTTTTCATTTTATAATCCCAGGGCAGATGGTGAAACCAAAGCAGGTAAGCATCGGGGCAAGTCGCAGGGTCATTAAATTCAGATGCGAGCGGCTCATGATATTGACTTACTGCATTGCTTCCCGTTTTCGTGCGATTAAATCCAACGCCATTTGAGTCTGCCTGGTGATAATATGGAGGTGTCCAGTCTGCCCTCATTTTGGCGGGTGCCCACCATGGTCCGGGTCCGTAATGTTCATTGGCCGACATGATATGATGAAAACCCAGCGGCATCATATAATTGATAGCGGCTTCCCTGCTGTCCAGCATCATTTGTTTTACGGGAGTTAAAAAGCTGTTGTTCCATTCTGCAGCATAATGACCTGATTTATTTTTCTGGAGTGAAGGATCAAAAAAAGTTAACCGGAGCCATTCATCGGCAATTTCTTCACTTTTTAATTTGTTGTTCCAGGCCAGGCGGCCAAATGCATACCAGTTAGCCTGCGCAAAAACATAACCACACCAGTTGGTATCAGCGCCAATATTAGCAACACCTGCAATAGCTGTATATTTTTGCGGATATATGCTTCCATCAGTGCACCGGGCAACAGTGCTCCCGGGTCCTGCCTGGTACGTATCGCTCTGCAAACATTCTTCCCACAGGGTTGATAAAAACACCAGGTGAATACTATGCCCAAGATATTCCTGTGTTACCTGGAACTCAGGCATGACTGAAGTTTTTTTCATCGCACCAAAAAGCGGGCTGAATGGTTCCCTCGGCTGAAAATCAATCGGGCCATTTTTAACCTGGATGATTACATTATCGCGGAATTGTCCGTCGATAGGAACAAACTCTATGTACGCCTGTTTTGCACGATCCTTATCCTTTGCCGAATAGACAAACGCCCGCCACATCACAATACCATGGTAAGGTTTAAGCGCATCCGCCAGCATATTAGCGCCATCTGCGTGCGTGCGCCCGTAATCCTGCGGGCCGGGCTGGCCTTCACTGCTTGCTTTTACCAGGAAGCCACCAAAATCGGGTATTTGCGCATAAATTTCCTTTACCTTGTTTTTCCACCACCGTACAACTGCTGTGTCCAATGGATCTGAAGTAGGTAAACCGCCGCTTATTTTGGGCGACGAAAAGTTCACAGACAGGTAAGTCTTTATACCATACGGGCGCAAGACCGCAGCGATAGCTTTTACTTTGTTTAAATAATCCGATGTCAATACGGCTGGTGATGCATTTACATTATTAATTACTGAACCATTGATTCCTATTGATGCATTCGCACGGGCGTATTCTATCCAGTGTGCCATATCATTGCCAGTAATAACAAACTGATTTTCCTTGTGCCAGAAAATAGACTCGCCTGCATAGCCGCGTTCAACTGAACCATTAAGGTTATCCCAATGATTGAGTATCCTGAGATCGTAAGAAGGATTGGAAATTTCATTTTCAACAGGCTGTCCCGTTTGCTGAAGCCGCAGCAATTCGAATACACCATATAAAATACCTGCATCCGTACCCGCCTGAATTTCATCCTTGCCCAACCTGAATCCACCTGGCTTAAGTGCCTTATCTTTTCTTATTTTTAGTGATACTGTCGCACCGGCACTCCCCTGCCATCCCTGATGCAATTCTTCCATTGCAATCATAAGGGTAGCCGATTTGTTCGAACACACTACATTTACAGGAACGGCTGTTTTCTTTCTCAGCCAGAGTTCATGCCCGTCCTCCGCTCTTGAAAACAACATGGCACAAATTAAACTAATGCTGATGCTGATTTTTGCAATTTGTGTGTTCATGATACCTATTTTCTGTTGACTGCTATTTTTATTTGTGTAAATGAATGTGGTGGAAATGTGTACGTGAGCTGATTATTCTTTGTATCTGCTTCACTCTTTACCGGCATGTATTGATCCTGTTTATCAAATGTGAATCCTTCCTGCAATTCTTTGGCATTGATGAGACTGGCTTCTGCTTTTCCCGTAAATCCGCCGGCCGCATTTGTAATATCTGCTGTTATAGCTTTGTCTTTATGCCTGTTTACCACGTTTACAACAACACTTTTGCTTTCTGCCACGTATACGGCAGATACATCAAGGTATGGAATGCCTTTGTATTTCTCTGTATTAAAAGTGTCGCACGCAACGTAGGAATCTATTGATACACCGCGGCAATTATTTGAATAGGCTTTGAAGATGTAAAACAAGGGCGTTTTAAAAGTTCCTTTTTTGGGATCATCAGATAACAATGATGTGAGCGCTGTGAAATTTGACATTTTAACAACATCTGCATGCCTGATAAAGGAATTAAAAGATTGTGCAACCGGCAAAATACTCATGAAATTTCTTCCAAAGGCCCCCCACTCATCCACGGAAAGATAAATTGGGTTTTTAAATCCCTGTGTGGTAGATACGGCTTCAATTTCGGCCGCCGTAATTTTTATCCGGTCGTCAAAAATTTTTGCACTGGCGCCCATATGGCTGTAATAGTCAGCTGAATTTTCCCAGTAACTGTGAATAGAAAGATATTTGATTTTATCGCCTATACCGTATAGAATTTTGCGGTTCCAGTCGTCCCAGGCATTGAGGCTGTACCACGATGACCCGCAACCAACCAGGTCAATGTTATTGTCAACTGCCTTCAATGCTTTTGCGGCTTCTCTCGCAGCCTCCACGTAGTCGTCTGCATTTTTATGACCCAACTCCCAGGGCTTTCCGTCTACTTCATTTCCCAAATCCCAGATTTTAACACCGTATGGTGCAGGGTGACCATTTTTTGCCCGGAGATCAGAATAATAAGTTCCCCTGGGATAGTTACAATATTCCAGCCAGTACGCAGCATCCTGTATGCTGCCCAGTCCAAGATTCACACACACTACATTCTCGCTGCCAATAGATTTATTCAACGCAAACCATTCGTCGGTTCCAACATGGTTATTATCAATGCCGCCTCAGGCCATGTTTATACGGGCCGGCCGTTTTTCTTTAGGGCCAATGCCATCCTGCCAGTTATAACCCATCAGAAAATTTCCGCCCGGCCAGCGCATATTGGTAACCTTTAGTTCCTGCATTGCTTCAATATAATTCTTTTTAAAGCCGGCTTCATTTGCAAGTGGGGACGATGGATCGTATAAGGTGCCGTAGAGGGTATTGAACTTTACCGAATCAGGAAGCCCCATTCTTTTGCCACTGAATTGAATAGGCTCCATAAACACACCATAAATTTTAGGATCAATTTCACTGATGGGCCTGTCTATATCTATTTTAATCTTCGCGGTTTGCGCATTGAGGTAATTTGAAATCCCCAATACTGCAATTAAAATCAACTTTTTCATTGGCGTATATTTTATTCGTTCATGATTACGTACAATCTATTTAAAACTCACCCAGTCAACTTCAACATCTTTACCATCTTTCATTGATACCGCCAGGTTATGAATGCCGGCTTTAAATCCTGACAAAGGAACAGTAATAATATTCCATTTATCATCACCTGTTATCTTTATCGTGGCAAACACAGGCCCATTGGGATTATCTGTCCGGATCTGTAAAGTTCCTCCTGTTGCAGATAGAATTCTCAGCGAAACACTTTTTAAAGGCTTCTTTCCAAAGTCGACACTATTGTATTGTATCCAGGCATTATTTTCCGTAAAGACCGTCTTCCACCCTTTGAATGTATCTGAGGTATCAATAAAAGAAACGGTTACGCCTTTGTCGCTTATCGAACTATACCGGTCTATCTGAATTTGCCTTAAAGCGGATGTAACACCAATTCCCCTCAGCGTGGGTATTACTTTTTGTATAGTGCCGCCGGCATTAAAGAACAAGCTATCTGCCCGCACAGAACGGGCTTTATCAAATTTTGGGGAATAGTCGTTGTGGTGATAAAAAAGATACCATTGATTTCTAAATTGAATGAGCGAATGATGATTGGTCCAGCAACCGGTGGGCGATTCGTCCATGATTACACCCGTAAATTTAAAGGGTCCCAAGGGACTGTTACCGGTTGCGTATTCCAGTCTTTCAATCTTGTTTTCCACATGCGGATAAGTCAGATAGTATATACCGTTGCGTTCAAAAAGGTAAGGCCCTTCTTTCAGTCCTTTGGCTGGCAGTTCACCAAGTATTACCGGATCGGATGCCAGTTCCAGCATGTTCTCTTTCAGCTTTGCTGCGTAAATGTTACCTGCAGACCAATACAAGTACGCCTGGCCATCTTTGTCTATAAAGACATTGGGATCGATTCCATGTACTCCTTTGACAGGTGTTGCTTCAGGGATGAATGGTCCTGATGGTTTATCAGCCACTGCAACCCCTACAGTAAAGCCCCTTCCATAAGTAGTCGTATCAGCAGGCGAAGTTGGAAAGTAAAAATAATATTTACCGTTGCGTTCAATGCAATCCGGCGCCCACATACTATAACTGTCTGGCCTCACCCACGGCACTTTATTCTGGGTGATTATGACACCATGGTCCGTCCAGTCGGTAAGGTTCGCTGAAGAAAATACATGATAATCTTCCATACAAAACCAACCGGGACGCCCTTTGCCTGGTGCAGCAAGAATATCGTGCGACGGATAAAGATATACGCTGTCACCGAACACCCTGGCAGAAGGATCTGCACTAAACTGGTTACGTATAATTGGGTTTTGCGCATTTGCCTGGGCACCACAAATGGCCATCAAACAAGAAAGCAGAAAACTATGCAAATGATTTTTCATAACAGGCAATCAATTTTTAGAATAACGTTGGGTTTCCATCAGCGGGAGGGATAAAAAATGCAGTCGTCTGGTCATAAGGCCTGTTTAAGGAATTTTACACTGATGGGAATTTACCCATTACAACGGTTACGATTAATATATCCCCTGCCTGTTAAAATTCCGTCAAACAGTCAACCTGTTATGCTACATTTCGTCAAAATGATGTGTCAAATGTTTAAACCGCAGATCAGCTTCAGTCATAATAAGCTTCGGTGTGCCAATGACAAGGTTCCCCAATGAGTCTTATGTTGACGCAAGCCTTATACGTTTTTGTTATCCGCTTTGGTTAATGCCGTAAAAGGGTAAACGTCCATTAAGCCGGATACAATTTACAATACTTCCATGTGTATTTTAAATATCCATTATTTATTAAGGTTTGCTAACGGCGTCCGAAATACGGAAATAATCAAAGTCCGCATATCCGCCAATATTTTTTGTAGCATAATTGAACAAGGTAAACCGATAGCCGGTAAACTGCGGAATAGTGTAAGCCATTTTCAATGGCGTTCCAAGTACCGTCCATGTTTGGCCATCCAAACTATAAAAGAAATTAGCGGTGTCTTTTTTATTAGTGAAATCGCACGCCGCTTTAAAGAAAACGGTCTGCTGGTTAAGCGGAATGTCCTGAACTTGCTCTGGCTGGCCAGATCCAGCATTTATCATGACGATGCTTTTGCTGCCACCATCTATTTTAACGCCGGCGATGCCATAATTTTTTTGCAGTAATGCAAGGCCTGCAAAATCACCCTCTTTCATGTTTGAAATATCCAGTGATACAACACCAGTGCATACCGGGCCAATAGTACGTTGGGTTAAAGAATTTCTTGCCAGCAAAAACGAGGTATCAATTCTTCCCGTTTTTAAACGCAGGTAACCCGGTCTTTCTGTAACCGACCATAGACTGTTATCGGGGTTATGGTTCCACTGCCATACTAACGGCAATGCAGGATCTTTTTTCTTTCTTGTAAATTCATCGGATGCAACAATACCCGGTATTAAACTTTTATTGGCAGGCAGATCCAGCATTTCGGGCACTTTGCCATTAACGCCCAACACAGGCCATCCATCTTCCCACTTAACAGGTACCAGGTAAGGAATACGGCCCACGGCACCAAAGTCGCGGAATAAATAAGCATACCATGTTCCATTGGGCATATCAACCAAACCGCCCTGTGCAACGCCCATATCCTGCAAACCGATTTTACCTTCCCAGGGACCGGTAATTTTATCGGCCCTGTGAATGACCACTGTGCGCATGCCACCCGGAGGCCAGGTAATATTGAACAGGTAATATTTGCCGTTTATTTTATATAGCTGTGAGCCTTCTGCCCCTAATCCACCCTTTCTGCCTTCTGACTGGCTGGGCGCACTGGCATTTTCAATAGCTACCTGGTTAATACCGCCTTCTTTTACACCGGATACATCTGCATTCAATTCCAATAAATTTAATTTGCCGGCACCATACAGCAGGTATACTTTACCGTTATCATCAAAAAATAATGAATGATCGTGATAGGCCGGTTTAAATGTTACTCTTTTCCAGGGGCCTTTTTCAATATTTTTTGTGCTATAAATATAAGTCTGACCGGTTGTTTGCGCAAATGTGCTAACATAATAAATGCCCTTATGAAAACGGAGGCTGCTGGCCCAGGACCCTCGTCCATAAGTGCTTTTGCCATTGACAAGATTTAGTGCATCTACGTCAGCAAGTGTATCATATGCATAGTTTATCAATTGCCAGTTCACTAAATCTTTCGATTTCATTATGGGAACACCGGGATTGAAATGCATGGTAGTACTGCTCATGTAATAGGTGTCACCGGCACGCAGCATAGACATGTCCGGCACATCGGCAAATATGATAGGGTTATGTGCTTTTTGCTGCGCCAAAGCAACAAACCCGGTAAACAGGGCTGGCAAGGTTATGATAGCCAATGCCACAATTATTTTTTTCATACCGGTAGTCAGCAGCAGCGTCAAAATCCCAGGCCTTTTTATGGTCGTCAATTTTCCAGCAAGCATTTTATTTTTTTTCATATCCAATATTATTTAACTGGTGCTACACCTTCTTTTGTTTGAATAATTGGTTGAATAGTACCATCAGCATTATAATACATATAATCTACACAAATGGAACGCCGGTAGCTGCCGCCTGTTGGCAGGGTTCCGTTATGATAAAAGAAATAAGATTTGCCTTTGTAATCTATTATACCCGGGTGGGTAGTAAAACTATTCGGTACATTCTCCTGTATAATTCCTTTGTATTCCCACGGGCCTGCAGGGTTTGTTGCTGTGCAGTATTCAATCATTTCGGGCTTGGTTCCTGCACTTGCATATACAAGGTAGTACAACGCCTTTCTTTTGTAAACCCATGGGCCTTCTATGTAATGAAGCGGCTTAAAAGTAGTAATAGCACCATCCAGTTCAATCATATTCTCTTTCAGCTTTACCCATTTACAACTGCCGTTGCCCCAGAATAAATAAGCTTGTCCATCATCATCAATAAATACAGTTGGGTCAATATCGTCCCAGCCATACTTCATATCGGTGGTCATTTCATTTATAATAATTGCTTTACCAACAGCATCTTTAAACGGTCCGGTTGGCCGGTCAGACACGGCTACCCCAATTGCCGCTCCCCCATTGCTGACACTGTCCTTTTTATGAAACGTGGCTACATACCAATAGAACTTACCGTTTCTTTCAATGCATTGTGCCGCATAAGCATCACCGGTAGCCCAGGAGAAAGTATTAGGTGAAAGCAACGCACCATAATCTTTCCAGTTTACCATATCGGTAGAAGAAAATACGTGCCAGTCGGGCATTTTATAATTGGTTGCTGTTACAGATGCCGTATCATGGCCTGTGTAGAGAAACACGGTATCATGGTAAACAATTGGGGCCGGATCAGCTGTAAAGATGCCTTTGATAATAGGATTTTGTGCTACCAGTTTGCCTGCTGTCACACAACTTACCAAGAAAAACGCAACTACTAATTTGTATTTCATTTATACTATTTTTCGTGTGAATTAATATTTCTTTTCACTTCGTGGTGTATTAACGCTTTGCGATGGGCCGGACTTATTTGTTTCGTCAACCTGAAAGATAAACCGTCTGAGATACAAAAAAGTAAGCATTGGTAAAGCAAACACCTGAAAGAGAAAAACCAACCATGATAATAAACCTTGTAAATAATTTGCATTTGTTCTTACAAAAATTGCTTGTCCGAAATTTCCAGTAGAAAAGATAACAGTACAAAACATATTCCACCCAAAATGCAAGCCGACCGGTAAATAAACAGATCCTGTTTTAGCAAATGCGAAAGCCCACGAAAGGCCTACTATTGCCGTCATTAGAAAAGTAATCACCATCATAAACGGATTTCCAAATACGTTGAAAGTGAACCAATGGTAGATACCAAAGCAAACTGCTGACAGCATACATGCTTTTATAACACCTATCTTTTTTATTGCGATGTAAAGTAACGCACCTCTGAAAATTAATTCCTCATATAATACAGATACAATTGTCCATCGTAAACTTTCCAATATTTTTTTTCCTGTCACCTGCTTATTTAATACCCAGCTATTATTAATAAATGCTGTTGTCATTATTTGGTAAACAGTGCAACACGAAGCTGCAATTAAAAATCCGATACCCAAATTAATAACCCTGCTTTTGGTTGGTCTAAACCCTAAAACAGAAACATGCTTTTTGCAAATAAACCAAAGCAAAAGCCATGAAACAATTACTTCAACTATAATTCCAGCCATCCTTTCAAGATTAAGTCTTTAATGATCTGGTGTGTCGTTACAATAATCGCTAACGCAGACATAAACGTTTGCAAACACAAAATCTTTAACTGCGTTATATTCTTACATCAGCATCAGCACCTTGTTACCGTTTTATTGCCTGGTGTCTTTTCCAGATTAATCACTATACAAACTTGCATTATGCATTGTCTTTTTATTTCGCCCATTCTTTTCCTTCAGCTGTTCGCCTCCATTCAAAATACGCATCCAGTGTTTTTAATGATGCTGCACTGGGAACAGTACCGGTATACGGTGTTGTAGAAAAGTATTGTACGTTTGGCATGGCAATGGTAAAAGCGGGCCATGCTGGTACGCCTTTACTATTGGGATCTCCATATTTGGCAAAATTTGTCCAGTAGTCACTCATGGCATCAGCAATTGCTATATCAGCCTTCTTAATGTCAGGTTTAGACACATCAAGGTGTTGAAAAACATACGCCACCTCCTGCCCGTGCGAGGAACCATACCCGTACTTTGGTGAATCTTTCGGATAGTCAGCGTGCTGATCAAAATAATAATAAAAGACTTTTGATTTTCCTGTCTTTGCCTGTAATGTTGCCCAACTCCAGGTTTGCCAGCCAAACGCTGCGTCACGGGCAAGATCTCTCGCTGTTTTCGGAACTGTGTCGGTATTTGTTGGATAAGCCTTCAGCAAATCATCTGCAAATTTTCCATATCGTTTTTGTACGCCTGCTATATACGCTGCCGGTGTTTTGGGCGGCGAGAAGCTGGCGCCTTCGTCTGAATTATACCCTACTAATATCGGCACATCATTGTATTTTCCTGCTTCGTACAAATTATGCTGATCATCCGGAATCACATATCCATCCGTAATTGGCCAACCGCCTGGCATACCAAAGCCGGACGGAACCTTATCGGCCGGCATTTTCCGAAGTTCAGCAATAGATGAAACGCCGGCTTTTTGAACGAACACTTGCCCTTCTGTTTCTGCCTGTTGAAGGGTTTTCATGTTTTCGCCCGGAAAAGTGGTAGCACGGGTTGGACCAAACGAACCACCGCTTTCTGAAATTGCGCCCTGGAACAATCCTTTTGCTAACGGTGAAGCACATAGCATACTAACGGCAATACCACCGGCCGACTCGCCGAAGATGGTTACCTTATCAGGGTCGCCACCCAGTGCAGCGATATTTTCTTTTATCCATTGGAGCCCGGCAATCATGTCGAGCAGACCATAATTTCCTGAAACACGGTTCGGGCTTTCCGCACTCAGTTCAGGGTGTGCTAAAAAGCCCAATTGGCCAACCCTGTACGCAATACTCACCAGCATAACACCTTTCTTTGCCAGGTTTGCGCCATTGTACATAGGGTCTGATGTATAGCCAACGGCAAATCCGCCGCCATAAATCCATACCAGTACCGGTACTTTTTCTTTAGTTGATTTGGCTGGCGACCAGACATTCAGGTAAAGACAATCTTCGCTTTTTCCTGACGGCGGATTAATACCCTGCATAGCGCCCGGTGCAAACTTATCTGCCATGCGTACACCATCCCACTTCGCAGCAGGTTGCGGCGCTTTCCACCTGAGTTCGCCTACTGGTGGGGCCGCAAACGGAATGCCTTTATACACGTTTAAGCCATCTTCAACAGTACCCTGTAATAACCCGCCAGCTACTTTAACGGGTTTGGGCTGTTGCGCAAAGGCCACCAAAGAAAATAAAACCATAGCCGGGAAAAATATTTTTTTCATACATCGCATATTTAATAAAAACATTTAATATTGTTTTCTACATAGTTAAAAACGATCGGCCGCTTATTTATTTTAATTAATATTCCCTGATGGTTGCATATACCCCATACGACTGATTGACTATATCGTAAAGCGGACGGAGAACATACATTTTGTCATTATTCTTCAATTGAAATACATTATTACCAGTTACGGAAAGGTTTTTCAATATCTCTTTGCTTGATCCCTTCAGAATAATTTCGGAAGATGCTTCAAATGCCAGCAGATTAGGGCCATAAAACAGCGCCAGTGTATTTGGGTTATCAGGCATCGCTTTAATATGGAAGTTGTAATGAAAAACCAATTTTATTTTATCATTATTTTTCCATGTACGATTAATCCTATAATAAGAACCTGGTGAAACAACTCCTTTTTTCTTTTGACCGTTAATATATACTTCTGCCTTTTTTGCCCAACCCGGAACAAATAAATTAAGATTGAATGCTGATTCATTTTTTGCAGCCAGAGTAAACTCAACGGAAGAGTCTGCCGGGAAGTTTCCATTTTGTTTCAATACAATATTTTTTTCACTCCAGGTTACCTCTGAAGGAATATAGAGATTCACCCACAAATCTGTATTGCTGTGATAATATATTCCATTATTGAGATTTGCAAAAGCTTCTATACCTGTACCATTGCAGCAACGAAAATCATTTTCTTTCAAAAAAACTTTCACCCGTGGAGACCCCAATGGCAAGTGATAAACGTTTGTTCCATTTTCTTTATTCTGTACAGGCAACACGGCATTGTAAAATGTATTCATATACGCACCGGCATATTTTGGATCGGCCGTCCATGTAAACAACACCGACGTTAACTTTTGTGTATTGTGCGATACACAGGATTCCGCAATCTCTCTTGTCATCGTGTTACTGAGATATTTGGGTTCTCCCCAATGTTCAGCCGTAAGTGATGTGTGTGTGGTTGCGTTAGGTCTGGGGCCACTGCTGGAACCATTCGCATATTCATGCGCATCAGTAAGCATATTCCAGAAATTTATTACTGCATCATGATAAAGCGGTTCTTTAGTGATGGCATACCGCTCCGCAAAACCAGTTACCAGCGCCAGGTGCGTATTGGAGTGCAATCCACTAAGAATATCATGATTTTTTGAAAGCGGCTTCACAAACCAGTCGCGGTCAAATATTTTTGCCATTGCAAGGTGATCCGCATTATGTGAAATTTTATACAACTTATACAACACATCGTTCATTGCACCGGGTTCGTTTGCGGGATTGGCGTCTGCTGTATACAACATTTTTTCAATGGCTTCCGGGCTAAGTTTTGACATGCGCATTTTAACCCAGGCAGCCATGCCTGTTACCATTTGATACGCTTTGTTGTTTCCGGTTAGTATATAAGTATCCAGGAGGCCCTGCATGATCTTGTGAAAAGTATAATACGGCGCCCAAACTCCACCGAAGGTTGTTTCCAGTATATCAAAATCTTTTTCGGGAAATGCACTGAGATACCCATTACCAAATGACTGCTGACATTTGTATAATTCATCTACGATGTACACAAGTCTTTTACTTAGTAAACTATCATTGTATTTTTCTACCAGTTTGGAGATAGCAGAAAGATAATGGCCTGTAAAATGTCCTCTTAAACCAATATTCGGCGCTTCCCAACCTTCTAAAGGCTTTGCATTGGAAGCAATGCCGGCATTTACCCTGAAATTGTGCAACAACCTGTCTGCGTCAAGAGATTTCAGGTAAGCCGTATTCAAATCTTCCCGTTGTTTTATCCATGATGGCTTTAATACAACTGCTGCACCCGGAAAAGGAAATACTTTTTCAATTTTGGCATTGAATAACACATCCTGGCAAAAAACATCAGCACGAATAAAAACGGATATCCATAATATCAGAAATATTTTATTTGTCAAAGGCATTTTATTTTCATGATTATTTTAAAAATTGATTTATAGACGAATTATTCCGATACAATAATATTTTTCATGCTCACTGAACAATCAACGCATCTACCGCTACCTTTCCACTGCGATTGATAATGCTGATAAAATGTTTGCCGCTATTGAGACCGCTTTGTTTATACAGCACCTGCTGTGACTGACGTGCACTGTTTACAGACAAATCGACAATAGCTTTTGTTTTTCCATTAATCTCAATCTTTCCTGCGCCTGATTCTTTTGGAGCAATAACCGAAATGCTTTTACCGGTAAATGAACTGGTCCAAACATCCCCCGGCGTATTACTGATGGTAAGATCATTATTGAAATCGCCTGTGCCCAGGTTGCATTGACGATACCACCCCGGCGCTACTACACCCGGGTCATCATGTAGCAGATGACAATTAAATTTCATTGTATGCTTTATATTTTCGTATTTATTCTTTTGGCAACACCTGCACGATTACACGTTTGTATCTTGATAAGGCAGGTGTGCCTTTGTCTGTTACTTTTAAAATAAAGTGTATGGTTTCCGGCTTTTCAACAACGGGTGCTATCAAAGACGTTCTGTATAAATTTTCTGCCAACATAAATTTTACGGATTGTTTGTAAGTGCCGGCTTCAGGATATTGAAACCACCAATAACTTAAGTGGTCACCATCGGGGTCAGTAGAACCACTTGCATCTAAATAAAACTGTTCGCCCGATTTCACAGTAATTTTATCTGGATGGTTCAATGCAGGTACCGGAGGATGATTGGCTTCTTTATACGTTTTGATCGTCCAATCCATGCGTGCTGCAAAATCATTTTGAAAATCATCCCTCCATCGCCATACGCTTACCTTATTACCGGTAAAAATGGCTGTGTCGCTTTTAATGGCCCTTCCGTATGGATTGTATAAAACGGGGCTGTATG
>JBDUAY010000334.1:0-6643 GCA_040004415.1 Bacteroidota bacterium
GAATTTCGACTGGCTTTTTTGCGGTACTTTTTTTCCATAAAAAAAGTACCAAAAGAAAAAATTTAAAACGGGGATTTTGCAAGATTTTAAACCCATTCTATAAAAAGCCAGCATTTTTTTGAATACCATATCGAAGAATAAATAGTGTCAGCAAAGGTTTCAAACTTTTTGAGGCCCGACTAAATAAGAAGAAACAGATGATGAACCAGATCCATTTTGAAAAGTGAATGTAAAATTATCGCAGTTAATATAAGACATATTTAAAGAGGCCGGACAGCTGTTATTCCTTATAATAAAACCGTAATACATTTGTGTATTTACTACTTCCCTGGCCTGCCAGGGAATAATCTACTACTGACTTGTTAAGCTGATTATCGCTAAAGCTGTTGTTGAATTCATAGTCCCGTGTGTAAGGCGGCGACGCAGGACCGGCACTCAAAGAATACCCCGTGTATAAGATACTTTGATAGGGACCACCGGGAAGCGGAAACAAATGGTAATTGTCATCTTGCCAAACAGCACCGGCATCAAACCAGTTAGAAAGATTCTGGTATAATTTTTTGCGAAAACTTTTGTACAGTGGCGCAACACGATCGCTTCTGGCGATTACAATTCCGTGTTCGGTTAGCTGCTGGTTAAAATAAATGCGTCTATTGATGAGCGTTACAGAACTATCTGTCCCATAACTGTATTCATTGACAATTGTTTTTATCAGTCCGGCAGTAATAGTATTTATAAATATGGCCGAATCGTATAAGATATAATTTCTGTTGCTGATGGTACTATAAATAATCCGGTTATTCCAGTCGAGGTTGTAAGAAGTGCTGATATATGCTGTATCGAAAATAACCATTTGTCTATTGCCACTGCTGGAAGTATTAAATACGTAATACGCATTGACCCCTTGTACTTTTGTAAAATCGGTTATTGTTTGCTGAAGCTGACCATTGGCATCATATTTAAAACTGATACGCCTTGCTGCATCATTATTAGTGTAATAAATAGCCCGTTCATCTTCAAGTTTTGCAAGTCGCCCGGAGGCATCATAATAATAAGTGCGGGTAACGGAATCGCGTTGCTTGCTAAAATGAACTTCTCTTATTTTATCAGTACTATAACGATAAACCAGGCTATCGTAATCAGTTTCTGTTGGATCTGTAATAACAACTTTCGTAACAAGCTTTTCATGCCCCGCGACCACCACCGGCGCTTCAGGAAAATGCAGTTGATGCTGACAGCCCGCCAGCAGCAAAATAATAATATAGAAAATCATTTTTTTCATGGTCTGTAATCAAGTCAAATTTACTTGTTTTTCAACGATGTATGCGTTTTGTGAAAGCCTTATTCAATCATGTATACGTCCATATTAACAGAATAGTTTCCATCCAGCTACCGGGCGGCAACAATAGGAGTACGAATAACATTAATCAGCCGGAATATTGCATGTATCCAACTAAACAATAATTTGCATCGCTTTTGCCTGCCTTCACCACCAACTTACCATTGTCTTTACATATTAGCTGGTAAGACCACAAAACATTGTATTATGAGTCGTTCAAAACATAAAAGTCAACCGGATATCGTATTAATTGGAGCAGGCATTATGAGCGCAACACTGGGCGTTTTGCTAAAAGAATTAAATCCGGCCTTTACCATTGAAGTACTGGAAAGACTGGACAGCGTAGCATTGGAAAGTTCAGACGCCTGGAACAATGCCGGCACTGGTCATTCTGCTTTTTGCGAACTGAATTATACGCCTGAAAAAGAAGATGGCAGCATCAGCATTTCAAAAGCTGTACAAATTGCGGCGCAATTTGAAACATCAAAAGAGTTCTGGTCTTTTTTGCTGGAAAAAAATTATATCCGTAATCCCAAAGAATTTATTACGCCTGTGCCCCACATGAGTTTTGTTTGGGGGAAAGAAAATGTGCAATATTTGAACAAACGTTACAAAGCTTTGTCTGCCCATCATTTATTTGAAGGGATGAAATATGCCGAAGAAAAAGAAAAGCTGCAGCAATGGGTGCCGCTTATTATGAAAGACCGGCAAGCAGATCAAAAAATTGCTGCGACCCGTATGGAACTGGGCACCGACGTAAATTTTGGAGCGCTTACAAGAAAATTATTTCGTTACCTGTTTGATTTACCCGGCGTAACATTTCATCTTGCACATGAAGTACGTGATTTGGCAAAAGATGATGAAGGCAACTGGAATATCGAAGCGAAAAATTTAACCACGGGTAACAAGCGCCACATTCAAACTAAATTTATTTTTATTGGTGCCGGTGGTGGTTCATTGCCATTGCTGGAAAAATCTGATATTCCCGAAGCCAGCGGGTATGGCGGTTTTCCGGTGAGCGGCCAATGGCTGATTTGTAACAACCAGGAAATTATTGAACAGCACAATGCCAAAGTATATGGCAAAGCATCGGTTGGCTCGCCGCCTATGAGCGTGCCACACCTGGATACGAGAGTTATTGATGGAAGAAAGGCTTTATTATTTGGTCCGTACGCAGGATTTTCTACCAGGTTTTTAAAAAATGGATCTTTTTGGGATCTGCCGGGCTCGATCAAGTTTAGTAATATAAAACCGATGGTCATGGCAGGTGTTCACAATCTGCCATTGACAAAATATTTGATAGAACAGGTAAGTCAGTCAGCAGAAGATCGGCTTGATGCATTGCATGAATACATGCCATCTGCTAAAATGGAGGACTGGATACTGGAAACTGCCGGGCAGCGTGTGCAGGTAATTAAGAAAAGTGAAAATGAAGGCGGAATATTAGAATTTGGAACTGAGGTTGTAAGTGCTGCGGATGGATCTATTGCCGCATTGCTCGGTGCTTCGCCTGGCGCATCAACAGCAGTGGCTATTATGCTCGATTTATTGAAGCGTTGTTTCTCTGAACAACTGAAAACGGAAGATTGGCAAAACAAACTGAAAGAAATGATTCCTTCTTATGGTAAATCATTAGCTGATGATAAAGAACTTGCCATGCGGATAAGACATAAGACCAGTGAAGTATTGCAGTTGGGGCAAATAATGGAAGTGAATTAATACTTTTGTACATTTTATTGATTGATATCGGTTTTTGACTGCAACATCTATAGATAAATAAGTTACAAGATTAATTATCCATTACCCCTTTCTTCAATGCTTCAACCGCCTTCTTTTCATTGCCAATAAAAATTTTATTATTAATGATGGTTACCGGCCGCTTCAAAAATGTGTACTCTTCCAAAATGTAATTGCGGTAATCTTTTTCCGTAAGTTGTTTATCTTTTAGCCCGAGCTCTTTGTATTTTATCGCCCGCCTGCTGAACAATGCTTCGTAACTACCTGCCATTTTTTTCATTTCGTCCAATTGCATGGCCGTAATTTTTTCAATTTTGATGTCCTGCATGTCAAAGCTCTTTTTATCAACCTGTGTGTCTTTTATAATGGCCTGGCAAGTAGTACAGGTTGAGAGGTGATATATCTTCTTCATACAAACGTCTTTGTTATGGCTGATTTTGCGATGTAGGGATTTTGAGATTTCTTTTAGTAATTGTTGCCAGGTCTTTTCATAAATCCGTTGATTAATTTTTAATTATGTATGCCGAAATCACAATAAATTTTTTTATAATTGAACACAGATAATTGACAATCTGCTTTTTCATAATTATCATTAAAACAAGTCAGGAAAAAAGCAAAGACATCCGGTCTAAGCCTCCCCTTCAGGGGGTCAGGGGGTTCACCCTGTCCCACTCTTTTGTCTGGTGGTTAAATTGTTTGATCACTTTTGCCGGACTGCCCGCTGCCATGGAATAATCGGGAACATCTTTGGTAACCACACTGCCGGCGGCTATAACACAAAACTTACCGATGGTTACACCGGCGGTAATAACGCTGTTGGCGCCAATCCAGGAACCATCGCCAATTGTTATAACTGCGGTTGTGCATGGCTGATATCGAAAGCCAATAGTAACATCATTAAACCCGTGGTTCATGCCACTCATAACAACATTTTGTGCGGTCATGATGTGTTTGCCAATATTAATGGGTCCAATCACTACATTGCCGGCGCCAATAAAAGACCAGTCGCCTATAACTACTGGTCCCATTCCATTATTGATAAAAGAAAAATCTTCAATGGTGACGTTGCTGCCCATTTCAAAGTGATTAAAGGGCATGGTGTCTATTCTTGCCCGGCGAAAGACAATCGTACTTCTACCTTTTTTATGATAGAATGGATTTACAAAATGCCGCACCCACCAACGCGGACGGATACCACCCTCCGAAGAAATCATCCACATGGTCAGTTTTTTCAGCCAGGGATTCGATTTTATTTTTTCTGCCAGTGACATGTAATTATAAAGGCTTTTTATTTTAAGGGGTTACGCTTTTTATTGTAGTGCCGTATGCTGGCTGATATAACCCGGGTAAGCGATTCGGTTACCGGGTTCACATCGGCTCAAACATACAATTAAGCAGGCAAATGTCAAACTATTAAAGTCTGTTAATAAATACATCCGCATATTAAATTTTCGTAATTTTCGTCTCCATTCTCAGGAAACGAAAACCAGCTTGTCCATGCTCACGCGTATATCTTTTCAGCGAAGGTCAGTACTTGCGGCTTCATTTATGAGAAATAGAACCTGCTTCCTTTCGATACATACAAATTTGATCAAACAAATTATGCGGCATATCCAAAAAATTTGGACATATCAAACAATTGCTTTTGCGTGAAAAACTTCTTAAATAAATAAAATATCTATACTATGGCTTCCAGAAAAAAATTTTTACATCAATCTTCCGTACTGCTCGGTGCAGGCGCATTGGCATCAGCATTTGATAATAAAGCGTTCGCCTATTTTAAAAACAGAATTATGCCCAGCGACCAGGTTAACATTGGTGCGATCGGTATTAACGGCATGGGCTGGTCAGACGTAAAAGCAGGCTTAAAAGTGCCTGGTGTAAACCTCGTGGCAGTTTGCGATATAGACAAAAACGTAATTGAAAAGAGATTGGGTGAATTGGCAAAGACAGGCGTTGATACGTCCAAAATAAAAATATATGATGATTACCGTAAGCTGCTGGAACAAAAAGATATTGATGCCGTTGTAATTGGCACGCCGGATCATTGGCACGCGTTAATTATGATACATGCGTGTGAAGCCGGAAAAGATGTGTATGTAGAAAAACCAGTGGGCAATTCAATTGTAGAATGCAGGACCATGGTAGCTGCACAACAGCGTTATAACAAAGTAGTGCAGGGCGGCCAGTGGCAAAGAAGCCAGCAGCATTTTAAAGATGCGGTTGATTATGTGCAGAGTGGTGTACTGGGTAATATACGCACCGTTAAAGTATGGTGCTACCAGGGATGGATGAAACCCGGACCGGTAGTGCCAGACAGTGCGCCGCCAGCAGGGGTTGATTATAAACAATGGCTTGGTCCGGCCAATATAAGACCGTTTAACTCCAGCCGTTTCCATTTTAATTTTCGTTGGTTCTGGGATTACGCAGGTGGATTAATGACAGACTGGGGGGTGCATTTATTAGATTATGGTTTGTTGGGAATGAAATCTCCGATACCAAAATCTGTAGCTGCGCTGGGCGGACGTTTTGCCTATCCTGATCTGTATGAAGAAACACCCGATACACTTACTACCTTATATGAATTTGATGGTTTTAATATGGTATGGGATTCTGCCATGGGCATAGACAATGGTTCTTACGGACTCGATCACGGTATTGCCTATATCGGAAACAATGGTACACTTATTCTAAATCGTGGCGGATGGGAAGTAATTGAAGAAAGACAGAGTAAAAATAAAGTAAGCAAGCCACACGAAAAGCCAACAGACAATGGCCTGGATAAACATTGGGAGAATTTTATTGGCGTAATTAAATCCCGTAAAATGGCAGATTTGCATTGTTCTATCCAGGCGGGTGCTCACGTGGCAACAGTTGCGCAGATGGGCAATATTGCTTTCCGCAGTGGTAAAAAATTAGTATGGGATGGCGCAAAAGAACGTTTTACAGATGAAGCCATCAACAAAGAATATTTATTGAAAGAATATCACAACGGATATAAATTACCAACGGTGTAAACAATTGCCGGAGATTGGCAGATCAATGAAATGCCCAACTTGTCAGACTTACTTTTAAATTGATATCCCAGGTTGAATAAGAAATAAGCGCAATCTGAGAATCTGCGGCAATCTTTTTTAAAAAAAGCATTAAAAATATTGACATCATATGAATAAGAAAATCATCAGTGCCTTTTTACTGGCCAGCATTGTTTCAGGGAGTTTATTGGCGCAGGAAAAAGGCGATCCCAAAGCCACCGAATTTTATACACCAGTTCCTAAAGTAGTAACACCAGGAAATACTACTGCTGATGCTCCGTCAGATGCTATTATCCTATTTGGTGGTAAGAATCTTGACCAATGGGTTTCTATGAAAGGCGAGCCGGCAAGCTGGAACGTAGCAGATGGAATATTAACGGTTAGCAAGACCGCCGGTAATATACAAACGAAAAAATCTTTTACAGACTACCAGTTACATCTTGAATGGCGCATTCCGGCCAACATTACAGGAACAGGCCAGGCACGTGGTAACAGTGGTGTTTTTCTTGCCTCAACAGGAAGCGGTGATGCT
>JBDUAY010000335.1:0-6629 GCA_040004415.1 Bacteroidota bacterium
GATCACAAAATTTTATATTCTCGAAACTAATCTCACTGCATGCACCGGTTATTGCTGAATTTACTAACGGAGGCGTAGATAACCGGATATCTTTAAACCGAATATTTTTTACACTTCCGGAACCATTTTTGGATTGCAGAAGCTGGGCTATTGAATAAACATTATCCATTCTGATGTCATCAAAAACGTAGTTGCTGTGCACGCCTTTTCCATCCGGGTCGGCCCAGAATTCAGCCAATGCAAAAGGAACAACGCAACCGCCTTGCCCGGCATGGACCACATCACAATTACGCATTACCACATTACGGCTGTTAAATACTTTACGCGGCCAGCCCACCCGCATTATGTTGGAAATACTCGTGGAAAGCACACAATTTTCTATCAAAATATTTTCTACATCCAATCCCGGAATGGCAACAGTATCATCATAAAATCCGGTGTTACCATAGATGGCAAAAATATCATCGGCGCATCTGAAGAAACAATTACGCACAACCGTATCACCGCAGCCCAACCAATCGATGCCATCCTGGTTGGCATTGGCAACCGTTCCGCCAATCACTTTGATATTGTCGAATAACACATCTTTGCAGCCTTGTAGTTGGATCATCCACGTGCGGCTGCGAACGATCACCGTTATATCTTTTACTGAAAACTTGTTTGCATTATGTGCTGTTATGCCGTGCCAGTTCGGGCGGTGCTGCCATCCTTCATCTGTGTTAGGGTTTTGTGTACTATCGTGAATTACTACCCCCTTGCCGCGTACATGTGCATTGGTGACATCCCAAAAATTGAGGCTCCCATACACCACAGCCCCTTCATCCAGGAAAACTGTTTCATTTGATTTCACATGGATATGTTCATGATAAACGCCTGGCGCATAATAACGAACGCCTTTTTCATTTTTAGCAGGCAACACCGAACGTGACGCATTGCCAAATACAAACATTAAGGGCGCATTTGCGTAATAATCACCGGGCCGTGACACCGCAAGCTTTTCGGCATGTTCCATGATAAATCGAATACTGTTGCCTTCCACGGTGGGCCTGATGCCATGTCGCGAGGGCAAAATTTCAACACCATTTTTCCAAAAGCCGGGAATAAGGGCAGTGATCACAATATCCGCAGGTTTAGCTATATCAAGGTTGGCATAACTGTACGATCCGGCTGCATGATTAACAACTGCGGGGATGCCATTCACTGTAATCGAGAAATGCGCCGATATCTCCTGGAAAAACGCGCCCCAAGGATTGCCCCAGGCTTTTTTATGTACGAAGGTATTACCAACGGCAACGCCTGCAAATGTTTTTAAAACCTGTCGTCTGTTCACGTTATTTCTCGTTTATATTGAATGCTCTTTTGCCTGGAAAATTTCTGTTACCAGTTTGCTTTAGCATTACCGAAATTAAACCAAAAGATAAAATGAAAACGTGAAAGTTACAATCGGATTCAGTCAAAAGGCGTTTACATAACTTTTCAACCCGCGAGGAGAAAGGCTTTGAATAATATTTATCAACTAAAAGGAATGATACTCATCTTTCCCTGTTCTTCTTCTCAACGCCTTTTTAACTGTGAATGTTAAATAAAAGCTTCGCCTTTTTTAAGTCTATTAATTTGTTCTGCGAAACTTCTAAGAAATATCTTGTCTGCCATTGTTGCGTTTTCTGTGCTTGTTTATTTGTTGGCAAGTCCCAGGTTGGATACACCCTGATTCCCCGTTTGCCATCCCGTGTTTTGTCTGATAAAATTTTGTGGTTGTACAAAACAGATTTTGTAAAAATGAAAAGTCCAAATTGATTTTGTTGTCTTGCCGCAATTAAGTAAAAGTCAATATCGTCCGAAATGTCAAATGGTTGCGTAGTTGCTTTTTCGTTACGTTTCCAAATTGTTACAAATTGTCCAATTTTTGTTGGGGTAATTTTCGCTTTACGAAATTTTACATGTTGTCTGTCAAGTGTAAAACTACAAGCTGCATATTCCTGGCTTTCTTCTTCTGTTTCAAAATTGGAGAAGTCAAGCCCGCAAGCTTGAAAAACTAATTTTTTTATTTGGTCAAGGTCTGGATAAATATTTGTAGAAATTGTCAATGCGTTTTAAAATTAATTTACGGCCTTGGTCGCCTTTGTTTCTTGTCCTGCTTTGAATTAACGGAATGTCATCACAGAATTACCGCCAAAGTTGGCCTGCTTATGCTGGTGTGGCATTTGAAAAACGTTTGGCCACTGAACCCGGCAAGAAACAGAATTATGTCTGCTTAACTGATCATTATTTTGCAATGGTCGCCCGATAGTCACTGCTAATTAAAGATACGCCGGTTGTTTCAACTCTGGCCAGCCTGGCAGCAAGCAACCGGTTGATGGGCGTAGTTCCTAATCAACTCGCCGGTTTGGAATATAGATGTGTAAAAAGAAAAATGTCTTTTACAATGTTCAGCGGCGGAACTGAAAAAGACTTTTCGATTATTGTTTGAAGTTCATTTTCATTCAATCAATAGCTAATATCAGTGCTTTAATATTGCCGGTAGTCAACTCAGTATCGCGTTCAGGTAATTTTCTTTTAGCTTCAAATACTTTTTGTTGATAGGTGATGGAGTACGCATTCAGCATCTTTGCTTTGTCCGTTTTTCCGATTACGCATGCTCAGCGATTCATAGACGGATTTTTTCTAAAAAAGGGGGGAAAAATGAGGTGTTTTTTAAAGCCCTGGAATCAAAAAAGCCCGTAAACAGTGGGTTTGCGGGCTTTTTTCTTACTGCACTTTACTGCAGAAAATTAATTTTAGTGGAGCTGGGCGGACTCGAACCGCCGTCCAAACATATTCGCCGAAAGCTTTCTACATGCTTATTTCCTTATTATTTGTCGGCGCTGCACAGGAAAAGAACAAACCAATGCAGTACTTAGCTGGATAGTCTTAAGCAACCGTCACAGCCTCCGGTTGCAGCATCCTGTTTTTTTTTTAGTCGGCGGCGGAGCTTGGTAACAGGTGAACCTGCTCATGCGGCCCTAATGACTACTTAATCACTGATTAGGCAGCCATGGCATACTGAGTATTGCCATTTGAAGTTTGTGCGTTCAAGATTAAAGTGCTGATCACACAATGCACTGCATGCTTACACTCTCAAAGATCTATGCTGTCAAAACCAATACAGCCCCAATTGTGGAGCGCGAATTTACGAAACTAAAAGGAATTGGGAATTTGTAATTTGGGTTAAGTTTTTAGTGTAATATATCATGATGTGCCTACCTGGTAATATTGCAAGAAATCCAGCGCTGAAAAAGACCTTTTGCAGTGTACAAGAGGCTCCGCTGGAGCTTTCCAGCAATTGCATGTGTTTTCTATAAACAGTGTGCTCCAGCCGGACCAACAAATTCCTAATTCCATAATTACGTAGTTTCGCGCCATGAATCACAGAAGTTTTCCGGCGACTGAATACCAAGCACACATAGATGAACTGGAGGCACAACTTAGCCTGCTTAAAAAAAGAAAAAATCGCATTTCATGGTTACGGCTCGCGGTAATTGTTTTGGTGGCGGCAGACGTTTGGTATGTTTATCGCGCCAGCGTATTATTCACCATCGTGATTGCCGCATTGCTGATAGCCGCTTTTGTACGGTTAATCATACTGGCAGCAAACAATAGTACTGCAATTGAAAATACCAAAAGACTTATCATTATTATTAAGAATGAGATTGCCGTTGCAGGCGGCGTATACACGCAACTGCCCAATGGCGCTGATTTCCTTTATCCCACACATAACTACGCCAACGATCTGGATATATTCGGCAGGGCATCTGTATACCAGTACATCAACAGAACACATTCTCAGCAGGGCAATACAATACTGGCCAACTGGCTATTGCAGCCCTCCGCCATGGAAGTAATTGCTGACAGGCAAGCTGCGGTAAAAGAACTGGCACCCCAGTACAAATGGCGGCAGCAACTGGAAGCCTACGGCATGGAAGAACCGGTTACGATTGCGACTGAAAAAAAAGTGGTTGAATGGGTACAGCAGGAAAATAAATTCAGCGATAAAATTGGATGGAAAATTCTTAGGTGGATGTACCCCATCATTACCCTTACATTGGTTGTATTATATGCTGCCGATATGTTAGAAACGAAATGGTTTACGGCTGCCTATATTATTGCACTGGGCGTATCTGGCGTTATAAAGAAAATGATTTTTCCTCAATACAACATGCTGGATAAAATAGTGCCGGAAGTAGATGCGCTTTTTAAAAGTGCCCAGTGTATAGAATCAAATCCTTTTCATAACAATTACCTCGTGCAGCTGCAGCAATACTTTCTTAGCAATGGTATCCGTTCTTCTGTCGCTATCAAAAAATTAAAAAGCATACTGGATAATTTTGATGCCAGCCTGAATTTGTTACTCGCCATCATTTTAAACCCTTTATTGTTATGGGATCTTCAACTCGTTTTTCAACTGGAGAAATGGAGAACAGATAATAAAACAAAGACGCTTCATTGGTTTGCAGCACTGGGAGAGATGGAAGCAGTATCAACTATTGCCAACCTTCATTTCAATCATCCTGCGTGGATTTTTCCTGAATTTGATAACATGCAGCACGGCACTTTCCAGGCAAGAGACATGGGACATCCATTGATACCGGAAAATAAAATGGTGTACAATAGTTTTTCAACGCATGGCAACGCGCAGGTGGCATTGATTACTGGTTCTAATATGGCCGGCAAAAGTACTTTTTTGAGAAGCACTGCAGTAAATATTGTACTGGCGATGATGGGGGCGCCGGTATGTGCAAAGGAAATGAAACTCTCGCCCATGCGTGTTATCAGCAGCATGCGGGTAGCAGACAACCTGGAAGAAAGTACGTCTACTTTTTATGCGGAACTGAAAAAATTAAAATCGATTATTGAATGCGTGAATAACCACGAAAAAGTTTTTGTGCTGCTCGATGAAATATTGCGGGGCACCAATTCACTTGATCGTCATACCGGTTCAAAAGCATTGATAAAACAATTGATCAATAAAAATGCAGTCGCCATGCTGGCTACACACGATGTAGAATTGGCGCAGTTGCAAAACGATTACCCTGCCAATATTCATAATTATCATTTTGACGCGCAGATAGCCAATGAAGAATTGTATTTCGACTACAAACTAAAAGAGGGCATTTGTAAAAGTATCAACGCTTCCATATTGATGAAAAAGATTGGGATTGAGCTGTAGTTTTATGGAATGTGGGATGAGCGATTCGGAATTTGTGGACCAATACCAAATACCATGTTGTTTAGTTAAGAATCTTTGCTCTGGTAAGAGCATCCTGTTTGTAGCAAATAATTAAAATAGCAAACAGCTCCAGCGGAGCTTCCTGTGCTGTTAGGGCGTTACATCAATCATTCTGCCAACCAATGCCTGGCTACACCGCAAAGCTCGTTCCGCAGCCGCATGTTTTACTGGCATTGGGATTTGAAAAAGTAAACCCGCGCGCATTTAAACCATTCTGCCAGTCAACTTCCATGCCCAGCAAATAAATACCGTGCCCGGGGTTCATGATATAGGTTAAACCTGATGTTTCAAAGGTTTCATCGGCAGCATGCTTTTCATCAAAGCCCAATATATAGGTCATGCCTGAACACCCACCGCCTTTAACGCCAATGCGCAATGCTTTGGAATGATCAAAATCATCTGCCGTCATCAATCTTTTTATTTCTGTTACCGCCCTTTCAGTAAGACTTACGGGCGCCACTGCAACTGCTTCCATATCTTCCAGGATTTACTAATTATTGAATACCAATTTTCGCTAATAAAAGAGCCTCAAATATTTAGCGCCGATTTGTACAAAAATAACAACAAATCTGGCATTATATAGTTTATAGCTTTTCCAAAGAAGATTAAAGCGCTGGTTTTGGGCGCTGCATTACATTTGTAACTCAATAAATACTGAATAATGGAGACAAGTACCATTTTAATTAGCATCGGAGTATTGATAGCCCTGCTTATTGTATATTATTATTTTTATCAGAAGGATAAAAAATCAATTCCCGAAGAAATTAAAGTGAACACGCCGCCGCCAGCAGTTCCGGCCAGCACGCAGCCGCTGCAACTGGCGGCCTATGAGCGACTGGTAATACTGGCAGATCGCATCGCCATACCCAATTTAATCAGCCGCAGCAACCAGCCTGGCCTCAGTAAAACAGACATGCAGCAACTGCTGACACAAACTATTAAGCAGGAGTATGAGCATAATTTATCACAGCAGATATATGTAAGTGCCGACGCCTGGGACGCGGTGCGCAGCCTGAAAGATCAGAATATACACCTGGTAAACCAGGTGGCTTCCGTATTGCCCGCCGAAGCCAATGGTATGGATCTAAACAAGAAAATACTTGATTTTGTACTCAACCAGCCACAGGGATCAATGCATACACTTGTGCAGGAAGCCATTAGTGCAGAAGCGAAACGGCTCATGAAATAAAAGGCTGATGACCAGGGGTAGGAACCTTGAACTATTTACGCTACCCGGGTTTCTGGAGGCAAGCTTCACGCCCGCGCCTCCCGTTTCACGCCGCACGATTCGGCACGCAACCATTAGCCTCATTGGTTGTTATTAACGCAGGGTGGTTACCTTTGCAAAAATCTAAAACAAAAT
>JBDUAY010000038.1:0-22153 GCA_040004415.1 Bacteroidota bacterium
TGCTGGTGCAGATGATATCACTCAAGGCTTTAATTCCCGCGCTGCAGTTTATGTAGGAAATGACGAGGTGGTCCGGATACTTTTCCTTAAATTTCTTGAATAATTCAGGTGGGGCGCTATCCGCCAGCGAACAGCCGGCTTTCAAATCCGGCAACAGTACCTTTTTACCCGGATTTAAAATTTTTGCAGTCTCCGCCATAAAATGAACGCCGGCAAAAACAATAATATCAGCCTCCGTTTTTTCCGCTTTCTGCGCCAGCCCTAAACTATCCCCGATATAATCCGCCACATCCTGTATATCCGGCTCCTGGTAATAATGGGCGAGCACAATTGCATTTTTTTCTTTTTTCAATTTTTCGATCTCTGCGAACAAATCTATCGAAGGATCAACCTCAATATCGAGAAATCCAACTTTTTCAATTTTTTCTTTTTTATCTGTTATTTGCACATCACTAATATACATAGTATACTATTTTTTATAAAAATCTATTATTACTATAACGGTGGATTAGTGGATATTAATTTTTACAAACGCTGGGTAAAAACAAAACAAGCAGTTTATCAACATCAATCCACATTTACCCAACATTAACAAACCCATACTGCTATTGGTTTTAGAAGGCTTATTAACTTGTGTTAATATAATTACCGCGGTAAAAGTATTTCAAAAAAAATACCTGTGTGGAACAATAATAAACAGGCCCCTATCCACAATTATTTGAGCCTCTTACAAAATAAAAAACTTCTAATCTAATTGATAACATGTAGAAGTATACAAAAAACATACTTACCAACATTAAAAACGGCTTTTCCACAAGGCGTTATTAACAGGAAAAAAAACAATAAAAAGATGATAGTATGGATTTTTATTGGGCCGCTGCTATACAATGTATAATAAGGCGTAATAAATAAGATAAACCGGCAATGAACAAAGTAAGAAGAACTTATGGAACTCCCTATAGAAGCAACTTTCGGCCGTTTTTACACAATTTGTTCATATGCTAAATTACCCTATTTTTGCCATCCTGTTTTAAAAAAGGAAAATACACATATTATTATGTCAATCATTCAAACAATTCGTGATAAGGCTGCATGGATCGTATTTATTCTTATCGGTGTTTCTTTACTGGGCTTCCTGGTGCAGGATGCATTTGTAGGTAAAACCGGCAAGGGATTATTTGGTGATAATAATACAACCGTTGGAGAGATTAACGGAAAAAAAATAGAAGCTATTGAATATAATCAAAAGGTTAA
This sequence comes from Bacteroidota bacterium, assembly GCA_040004415.1. Lineage (GTDB taxonomy): Bacteria > Bacteroidota > Bacteroidia > Chitinophagales > Chitinophagaceae > JACMLD01. The sequence goes on from JBDUAY010000038.1 coordinate 1,255, forward strand.
GCAGATGGAGGATCAGTATCAGAACATGGGTTATCCTATGAATGATATGATGCGCCAGAGTGTTCGTGAAAATGCATGGACGCAATTAATAAGTGAAAATAATATTACAGACGAAGTGGATAAACTTGGCCTGCGTGTTTCACCAAAAGAACTGGATGATTTGTTATTTGGACCAAATGCGCCGGAAGAGTTTAAAAAGCAATTTACAAACGAACAAGGTATATATGATGCGAACGCCGCCAAAAACGCGGTTGCACAATTGCGCAAGCAAAAAACGACCATGGCAGATAATTTTATTAATGTTTACCTGCCTGCCCTGGTAAATAACCGCCTGCATGAAAAATTTGTTTCTTTGCTTTCCAACACAACGTATATTCCAAAATGGATGCTGGAAAAAATGAACAGCGACAATAATGCGCTGGCAGCAGTTTCTTATGTGCATGTTCCTTATTCTACAGTTTCAGACAGTTCAATAAAAGTAACAGATGATGATATTACTGCCTACGTAAATAAACATACAGAAGAATTTAAGCAGGATGAAAACAGGGGTATTTCTTATGTTGTTTTTGATGCATCACCGTCTGCAGCAGATACAGCAGCATTAAAAAGCAATCTTGAATCACTGAAAAAAGAAATGGGTACTACACCTGAGTCAGACATGGCTGCTTTCCTTGCAAAAAACGGAAGCACAATTAATTTTACAGACACTTATATTTCTAAGAATTCTATCCAGGTGCCCAGTAAAGATTCTATTATGGCTTTACCAAAAGGCGGTGTATTTGGTCCGTACCAGGATGCAACCAACCTGAACATTGCCAAAAAACTGGATGAAAAAATATTACCGGATTCTGTAAAAGCAAGACATATATTAATAGCAACTACAGATCGTTCCGGCCAGCAGATAGTTGAAGACAGCGTTGCCAAAAAAAGAATTGACAGCATACAAACAGCTATTGACCATGGAGCGAGATTTGATAGCCTTGCCGCAAAACTATCTGACGACCAGGGAAGCCGGGCAACCGGTGGCGATCTTGGTTATTTTACTTCTGGCAGAATGGTAAAAGAATTTGATGAATTTTGTTTTACCGGAAAGAAAGGAGAAAGAAAAGTAGTTAAAACACAATTTGGTTATCATTTAATAGAGATAGAAGATCAAAAGAATTTTAACCCCGCTTACAAAATAGCATATCTGTCAAAAACAATTAGCGCCAGCCCGGAAACAGATGAAAAAGCATCGGGACTGGCCAGCCAGTTTGCCAGCGAAAGCCGTAATGCAAAATCTTTTGACGAGAACCTTAAAAAAAGAAATTATAATAAATTACTGGCTACGGATATCAAGCCCAATGATATGAATATTCCTGCCCTGGGAAGCAGCCGTCAATTGGTTAAATGGATATATGGGGCAGACAGGGGTAATGTTTCTGAAGTGTTCTCCGTTGACAACAAATATGTTGTAGCTACGGTAACAGAAATAAACGCAGAAGGAATTGCAGGTCCTGCAAAAGCAAGGCCAATGGTAGAGTATATTATTCGTAACCAGAAGAAGGCAGAACAGATAAAAAAGAAAATAGGAGCAGCCAATACATTAGAAACAATAGCCTCTGCCACCGGCCAACAGGTATTAAAAGCAGACAGTCTTGCTTTTTCCACTCCATTTTTTCCAAACGCTGGCCAGGAAGGAAAGGTAGGCGGATATGCATTCAGCGCAAACGCCAAAGGGAAAGTTTCTTCACCTATTGCCGGCAACGGCGGGGTGTACAGCATCCGGACAGAAAATGTATATGCAAAATCAAACACCGGGGGCGGCCTGGATCAGCTGCGTAGCACATTTATCCAAAATCAGAAAATGGCCGCCGGAAGGGGGATTTTGGAAGCAGCGCTTAAAAAAGCATCTAAAATTAAAGATACCCGCAGTAAGATTTTTTAATAAAATAATTATTATAAAAAGAGGTCCCGGTTTTGGGACCTTTTTTATTTTGCAACTTTTTACTGCTGCATTGGTTATAAAAGTGATGATGATATAAACAGGCGCCTATAATAAATTTCGGCCTTAATTTTACGTAAGAAATTAATTTTATGAATGATGACATCATTATAAATAAAGTAGCAGAAAGCGGCCTGCTTGAAATTGATCTTGAAAAATATTATCCAAAAGAAGAATTGGTTCTTTTTGATCTCAAGGATTATTTATTTATGGAATTGATATTAAAAGAGAAAGATTTTCGCGAAGCACTAAAAAAACTGGACTTTAGCTTTTACCACGAAAAAATAGTAGCGGTAACCTGTACCGCAGATGCTATTATTCCGGTTTGGGCATATATGCTGGTGGCGGGTTACCTGCAGCCAGTGGCGAAAGAAATTGTTTTTGGGGACATCGCATTTTTGCATCAAACCCTTTTTTTGCGTAACATCAATAACATTAATATAAATGAATATCAGGATAAGAGAATTGTTATAAAAGGTTGCGGTGATGTAGAAACAGGACCGTTTGCTTACTTTGAAATAACAAAATTACTTCGGCCGGTAGCCAAGAGTATTATGTATGGTGAGCCTTGCAGCACCGTTCCTGTTTTTAAAAAGGCAGCAGCTTCAGACAAATAGCATCAATCAAAACAACCTGTTTATCATGTAATTTCTTGTTACTGATAATGTCTTATTCATTTTTCCAAAGTTTATTTGGCTTTCATTGTTGAAGCACATCTCAAACTTTAATACATCCTTTGCATAAAAAATACTGATAAAATCATTAACTTGAAAAATACCACAAAAGGGGTATTGTGTTAGTTATTACCCCGGCCTACCTTGTCAGGCTGATTGAGCCTGTTCAGCAAACTTCCCGCCCCATGAAATAATAACCTTAATACAGTTTTTTCAATAGTAGTCATTACGCAAAAGACAGCCAGTACGGGCAGGAGCTCTTATCAGCATAAAAAAACAAACCGTACACGAACACAGTTTTTTATAAAAGCTTGCATAATTATGGCAAAATATAAGGTATACATATCGTCTACTTATATTGATCTAAAAGATTACCGTCAAGAGGTAATAGGCTTTTTTGGCAAGAAAACCATTAAAGAGAATTTTGATTTGCTGAGTATGGAAGGATACGTTGCAGATAACACAGCGCCTGCGATGGAATGTATTGAAGACGTAAAGAATTGCAATATTTATATTCTGATTCTTGCCAACCGTTATGGATTTATTCCACCGGTTGATAATACAACGGAAATTTCTATAACAGAAATAGAATACAATACTGCTTTGCAGGATCCGCAGAAAACCGTTCTTGCGTTTTTTGCAGACGAAACAGATCCGCATTTTGAACCGGATAATGATGCAGACGAGTCGGTCCGCGCAAAGAAGAAAGATAAATTGGCAGCGTTTAAAACAAGGGTCCGGGAAGCAAGAATAACCAACCCTGAACCATTTGTTTCCGCGTACCAGCTTGCTCTTCAAATTTCAGAATCATTGATGCGCCGATCTTTTATTGCGTACAAACTGGATAGCGCAAGAGCGTACTGCTGCGACAGGGTTCCTCAATTTTCACGCTTTTTGATGGGTCGTACAAAAGGAGCTTTTAAAACAATTATTATTTATGGCGACAGAAAGGAACTCGGCCTAAACCTGATAAACCGGGTTAATATTTTTGCACTTGATTTGCCGGAAGATTCTATTCAGAACCAACTGGTAAGCTTCGAAGATTTCCTCGTAAGCGATGACTACGTTCAGAACCGCAATAGCCTGCTAATCTATATTTACGATAAGTTTTTTCCCAATAATATGCCGGCAGAAATTTCGGTGGATGTATTTCTAACTGCATTTAAAACTCTTAATGCCCCGCTGGTTTTTGTAATTAATTGCGATGCAACAATGTTTGAAGACAACCAGCTTTCTTTTCTTAAAGCATTCATAGATGAGTTGTACAAAGCAACACTTGCGCAAGAAAACCTGCGTATTTTCCTTTTTGTAAATTTTGAAGACAATACAAAATCAGATACACTTGAGCAACAGCTAAAACAACTAGAGCAGTTGCCTGCCCAGGAAACATATCTCTCTGTGTTGCCCAGGTTGCAATCATTGAGCAGCCAGCTTATAAAAACATGGCTCATTAATTATATTACACCCAACCCCGGCAGGGCAGAAGCATTAATGGATGCCTGTTTTAACGATCTTTCCGTTCCGTTATGTATGTACGAAGCAGATAAAAAAATGCACGCATTTATTTCCGAAGTCAATGATAATAACCCTGCAATTTGCAGCATCATCAATTAAACAAGCTGTTTATGAATATTGAGATCGATAAAATTTATCTGAACAATAATGCCATTGATTATGTGGCCGATGATGGAATCATTAAAGCAGTGGAAATAGCGATAGCACTTGGCAAACCACTTCTTATCAGTGGTGAGCCCGGAACAGGAAAAACAAAACTGGCAGATTATGTGGCGATGCAACTGGCCGCACAAACACAAGGAAAAGAGTTTGCATTTTTAAACACGCCGTTTGTTTTTAATACTAAATCCACATCTGTTTCTACAGATCTTTTTTATTTTTATGATGCAGTAAGTCATTTTCGCAGTCAGCATGCAGATACAACAACGGAACAATTTATTGAACTGAAGGCAATGGGTCTTGCAATCGCACAAACACACGGACTTAACAGTGCAGGATTGCAGGGCATTAATAAGATTGGAAATATGTCTGCCGAATACATTCAGCCACAACCCTGCAGCAGTGTCGTTTTAGTGGACGAAGTTGACAAAGCTCCCCGCGAATTTCCCAATGATTTGCTGAATGAAATGGAGAATTACCGGTTTGATATTAAAGAAATAAATCAGTCTGTTACCCGTTGCACCAGCGATTGCCGCATACTGGTTATTATGACAAGTAATTCAGAAAAAAACCTTCCCAATGCTTTTTTACGCCGGTGTGTTTTTTATCATATAGGTTTTCCGGATAAAAATAAATTGCTTCAAATTGCAAAGAAAAGGCTTGCGATAGATAACAGCGATTATGATACACTGATTGAAAAAGCTATTGATGAATTTAATAATATCCGCAACCGTGCTATGAATAAAAAACCATCCACGTCCGAATTCCTTGATTGGATAAACTTGCTGCAACATTATAATCTTTTAAATAATGCCAGCTTCGCACCGGATAATACCGACCCTTTGTACGAAGCAACCAAGAGCACATTGATTAAGAATTACGAAGACCAGCTTATTTTAAATAATAAAGCCGGCGTGTAATCCGGGTGCAATGGATAAAAAAAGCCATACCGAAGATTGTAAAGACGAAACAGTTCCACATCTGCCGATGGGGCAATTGTTTTACCTGCTGCACAGCAATGGCTTTAATGTTAAGCCCGAAGATTATATAGAAATGATTAAGGTAACAGAGCGCTTTGGCTCTGTTAATATTGACGAGACTGCAAAATGGATTTGCCCGATTATTGCCACCAGCGAAACGGAACAGTTAAAGTTCTATAACATTATAGAACAATATAAAAAGATAGAATCCGCCCAAGCTTGTGAAAGACCAGTCCGGGAAAGAAAATTTCCACGCTGGTTTAAGATTGCCCTGTTCGTTTTCTTTCTGGTATTTCTTTCCCTGACGATTTGTCTTTCCCTGCAAAAAAATGTTTATCGCCTCGAAGAAAGCAATAAGCAAAGAACCATAAAAAAAGGACAGCCACTATTTCTGGATGCATCAACATTATTAAAAGATCATCCGGCAGATAGTTCCCAAATACAATTTATCTGGCTATTTAGTGATGGTACAAAACAGGCCGGTTTACAAGTGTATCATACTTTTAATATACCCGGTGATTACCTGGTAAAAAGACAATTTTATTCACGCAGCATACCGTTGCCCAAAAAATCAGATTCTCTGCTGGTGCACGTATGCAATGATTTACCAAAAGTGAATATCAAAGTGCCTGAAGTGGCAGTTATGATAAAAAAGCCGGTAGCCATTTCTGCAAATGTTGAGGCAAGTGCGGGAACCGTTTCCGGCTACCAGTGGACTATCAATGATTCGGTTTTTACCACGTCACTACCTGTGGTAAATGATTTTATTTTTTCTAAGGAAGGCGATTATACCGTGGAATGCAAGGCTATTGTTGGCACTCCTTCGTCACCATGTTCGGTTGCAGATAACGCAATCATCCACGTTGAAGATAATGAAACGCATTACAGCGCACATTTTTCGTCGCCAAGGGCCGGATCGTATGCTGGTATTGAATTGAAATGGTGGGTCTCTCCGATTTTATTGCTATTGGCAGCCGCAGGTTTATGCTACAGTTTTATAAAAAGAAAAAAAAATGTAACGGCTGGTCATGAGAATAAGCCCGGTTTAAATATAAATCCCAGAGGTCCTTTTGATATCCCTTTTGAACAGAATGATACGAAATTCATTCAGCCGGAAATTGAATTGCGTCATTTTTTTACACAAATGAAATACAAGGCAGAAGAAGAAACCCTGGCGCTTAATATAAATGGAACGATACAATCCATCATCAAATCTGGCGGCAGTCCGCAACTTGTTTTTGCACCCATCACCCAACAACAACAATATTTATTATTGATAGACCGGGCAAATCCGAAAAGTATGCTGACTCGTTTTTTCAGGTACCTGGCCAAGAGCATGGCCGAAGAGGGAATGCCGGTGGTGGTTTTTTATTATGATAAAAATTTCATGTGTTTTAATGATCAGTTTCCCGGTGGGTTATCGCTGCAGCGCGTAGCAGATAGTTGGCGCCATGCTACGCTGATTATATTGGGCAAAGCGCATGAATTGGTGTATAATGTTTACCCGGTAATTGAAGAAAATTTTTTAAAAGAGCTTAACCGCTGGCAAAGCAAAGCCGTCATTACACCGGTTCCAATAAAAGACTGGGCGGTAAAAGAAAAGATTTTGCAGGACTATATCATTTTGCTGCCGGCCGATGTTGCAGCACTTCAGAAATTATTACCAGCACTCAGGGAAAAAATAAAATTTAGTAAAAGTATTCTTGAAATTACAGAGCAGGATCAATATTCTCTTGCCAATACTGATTTTCGCGACGTAAACGATCTTAAAAATTACCTGGGTAAAGACAACGTACTTTTTCAGTGGCTTTGTGCCATCTGCATATACCCAAAGCTTAAATGGGAAGTATTCGTTGAAATTGGAAAGGCTGTTCTTGATAAGTACGGTCAGCCGGAAAGCCTTAATTACAGCAACCTGCTTAAACTCTGTCGTATTTCCTGGATGCAACAAGGCGTATTTCCGCAAGCAACCCGGCTTGAATTGCTGAAATTACTAAAGACGGAGAATGAAATATGTGCGCGGGAAAAGTTGTTGCACATGCTTAATTATTCAACTGTTATTTATGGCGGAAGCGGGCACTTTTTTGAGGAGGAAAAAAGACGGCAAATATTAACCAACCAATTTGTCTTGCACGCCAGCGATAATAATTTATATAATCAGTATGCCGGCAGCAAAGAGGCCTTTAGAAAATTATGGGAAAATGACTCAATACTTGATATGCCGGTTAAAAAATATCTTGACAGGAAGGATAACGATAACTGGCAAACACCCGTAACCAATGGTACAAATTCTGTAGGCTTATCTACTTACTTTAACCTGCGCGAAATAACGCTGGATAAAACGTTGAAAGATCAAAAAATATTAACTGCGATAGCCGCTGTATTGCTAATTGGATTATGGATATTTCTCGCCTTTGCCGGCGGTGCTGAAAAATTTGACTCGTTGGTTTCGCTTGGCCAGGTAAAAGTTCCGGAGATTGTTTCAATTGAAATGAAAGTAATTAAAAATTTCAGGCATTGCGGTGATTCACTGCGCAAGAATTTTGATCAGCTGGAAGGCTACCTGGAAATAAGCAATCAAAAATTTCCGCTTTTATATAATCAAAAATTTTCGACCGCTTCTTTTGATGTGCCATACGAAAACTTGATTACAGGCGCAGGCAAAATAATGTTTAACTGGGGTGCGAATAAATCGATAGTTACTCAGTTGAATTTTAACAAGGCACATTTGCCGGATTCGGTGACTATCAATTGTTTTGATGCAAACAGGATTAAGAAACCAGGTCTGTATATACGGTATAATGATACAAGCGGTTACCGCAACATGGAAGCTGGTCTTACAAATGCACTCTACGAATATTCCCTTTCGCCGCTCCAGGCTGATTTTACAGATTCTTCCAGGATTGTTTATTATGAGCGAAATGAAAAAGCAAGAGCTGATTCAATTGTTGAAATAATAAAACAAACATTCAACATACATGTAACAGAAGAGTTTATTGCTGAAGAAAGAATACCGCCTGCGCCGCCGATGTTATTTTTGAATACATCCGGGCCACCAGATAGTATAGATTACAAAAGCATTGTTGGCGCAGACAAAGAATCTGGAGATGGATACCACAGGATGGGCGATGAATCTTTTTATAACAAGCAATACCAGGAAGCTATTGCTGCGTATAAACGTGCGGTAGGATCAAATCCGCTGGATGCACTTGCATTTTACCAGATGGGAATTTGTTACGAGCTCCTGGGCAGTAATTATAACGAAGATGCCATCGAACAATACACTTCAGCCATTGGTATCAACGCCAAAGATGTACAATCTTTGTACAGGCGTGCGAGCGTTTTGTATGAGCTGAAAAAATATGCAGCGGCGATCCAGGATTTCAACAGGGTCATTGCTATTAATTCATCTGCGTTTAAAAAACAATATATTTCTTCCCTGGAACTGCGGGGCAAATCTAATTTGCTTTTAAATAATGTTAGTTCGGCCTGCGAAGATTTTAAAAAAGCAGCTGATGCGGGTTCGCCATCAGGAAAGACAGATTATGGATCATACTGTGAAATGGGCACGGGGCAACCACAACCAATTCCAAAAATAACGGCGGCGCAGCTGTCCGGCATGTTATTGGAAGTAAGCACCGGCAAAAAAACGGCAACAGATTTTATTATTTATTTGAGGGCAAACGATATTGCTGTTATATTCAATGGGAAGACGATGGCATTTACTGAAATGTGCAAAGCATTAAAGAATATGAAAGCTATAAAAAACATTACAGCCGTGCCAACGACCAATGAAAGAAACCAGATAACAGCAATGACAGTTACAACAAATACCGGGCAACCAACAAAAACATCAGAGAAATATTAACAAATCTTTATTTATCATAAACTTACAATTATGTCACTAACAACACACTTGTCAAATCAAACTTCACCCAAAAGAATTCTTGCACTCGACGGTGGTGGAATCCGTGGTGCTTTAACGCTCGGCTATTTGCAGCGCATAGAAGATATTCTGCGCGAACAAAACGGAAAGGATCCAAATTTTACACTCAGCGATTATTTTGATTTAATCGGTGGTACCAGCACCGGATCTATTATTGCTTCATGCCTGGCAATTGGAATGAAGGTAGCGGCCATAAAAACTATGTACATGGATTTGGGCGGTAAAATTTTTGATAAAAAATATAAGTGGTGGAATATTTTTCAGATCAATGACGTACTAAAGGGTAGCTACAATGCCGCACCGCTTGAACAGGAGTTGCAAAAAGTTTTTGGCGATATAACACTTGGAAGCGATAAAATTAAAACCGGTTTATGTATTGTAACTAAAAGAGCAGACACGAATAGTGTGTGGCCGCTACTGAATCATCCGGGGGGTAAATATTACAATAGCGAATTTGGAAAGAACAGTGACATTCTGTTATGGAAAGCGGTACGAGCCAGCGCAGCTGCGCCAACTTATTTTCTTCCACAAATCATTGATGTTGGCGGCTCATTAGGAACTGCTGCTTTTGTTGATGGCGGTGTAAGTATGGCTAACAATCCTGCATTGCACCTGTTAATGATGGCCACGCTGAAAGGTTTTCCATTTCACTGGAAAATGGGTGCCGAAAACATATTGCTATGTTCTGTTGGAACGGGAATGGGCCGTTGGTCGCAAATCCCGCAGGATATTACGCACAACAATTTATTAAACTGGGCAAAAGAAATTCCGGATATGCTGATGCAGGATGCCAGCTGGCATAACCAGTCTATTTTACAATGGCTGTCGAAGTGTGATACAAGATGGCCAATTGACGGAGAAATGGGTGATTTAAAAGACGACATGGTTAATTTTGGTCCTAATGGGGGAGGTATGCTTTCCTACATGCGGTATAATGTATGGATAGAAGCAAGCGGGTTGAATACTTTAATGAATAAAACATACACGGAAAAACAAATAGATGATTTGGATGAAATGAGTAATGCAGACAGCCGTTTTGAATTGTACGATATTGGCAGCAAAGATGCCGCAGTAAAAATATCAGACAGCCATTTTCCGGCCACTTTCAAACTTTAATCTTTTATATATGGTGCCTTTATGTTTTGTATTAATGCCGTTCGGTATAAAAACGGATGGTAATAAAAAGGAAATTAATTTTGATTTGGTGTATAAAAACTTCATTAAACCTGCAATTATAAAAGCAGGACTGGAGCCGGTTCGGGCCGATGAAGAAAAAGAAGGAGGCTTCATACATAAGCCCATGTATGAAAGGCTGCTCTACTGTAGTTTTGCAGTGGCAGATTTAAGTTTTGACAATGCCAATGTTTTTTATGAACTGGGTATCCGGCACGCGGTAAAACCGTTCACCACGGTTATCATTTTCGAAAAAAATACAAAGCTTGCTTTTGATGCGGCACCATTGCGGGCGTTTCCTTACGAATTTATAGACGGTGCTGTTGTTAACCAGGACGTGCAGGCAGATGCACTGGCCAGTCTTATAAAAATAAACCTGGATGCTAAAAAGGCGCAAGAGGATAGCCCTATTGGGCAAATGATTAGCGCATACAAGTTTCCTGATCTAACCTATCTGCAGGAAGACGCAGACTGTTTCGCCACCCAGGTACAAAGCACAAATGAAACAAAAGACAAATTAGGTGCAGCCGTAAAAAAATGGAGGCAACTCGATAAAGAAAAAGATGATACTATAAAAAAACCGGGCCAGGCCGTGTGCGTGCAAAATGTAAAAGCGATGGAAACTGCGGAGGGACATAACCTGAAGTTTAATTTTGATCTATTATATGTGCTCTTGAATAGTTATAAAAGCATGAATGCGTTTGCAGAAATTGTAAGCATACTGGAACCATATGTAATCAATTCTGCGAATGAAAATATTTATCTCGGGCAACAACTTGCATTGGCGTATAATAAAACAAAGCAACGGGATGATGCAGAAAAATTACTGCTGGGCATTACAAACAAATACGGTGCGGATCCTGAAACCAATGGCTTGCTGGGCGCAGTCTATAAAGGAATGATGGATGATAACAGTAACGCGGCTTTGAAACAGGTTTGCCTCAAGAATGCTGTGGAAGCCTACCTGGCCGGCTTCGAAGCCGATCCACGGGATTATTATCCAGGTATTAACGCACTTACATTAATGTTTTTAAGTAAAGAAACGGATCCGCGTTTTACTAAGTTTATGCCTTTGGTTACCTATGCTGCGGAAAGACAACTGCGGACTAAAAATAAAGACTATTGGGCACAGGCTACAGCGCTTGAACTGGCGGTGCTTGATCTGAATGCGGAGAAGGCAAATCAATATCTTGCCGCTGCACTTTTTTGCAATCCTGATAAATGGATGAGAGAATCAACAGCTGGAAACATTCAAAAAGTTTATAATAAAGCCGCGGAAACTAAAAGCAAGGAAGATCTTGCGTGGCTGCAGGAAATAATTACCGGCCTGAATTAACCAGGTAATTATTGACGGGTAATTGACAGGTGTCAAATCAAAAAAAATCAATGAACAAAAGTATGGAAGTGCTTGACCAAATTATTATTAAACGCCCGCAAAACGAACCCGCCGTAATACAATTATTGCAGGGCGATCTTTCTGCTCTTCCAAAAGAACACGCTGTGGATATTCTTATCATATCAGCGTATCCGGGTAGTTACGTGCCGGTAGAGCGAACGCTGATTGCTGCACTCGACAATAAAGGACTCAGTGTAGAAGAACTGGCAAAACATAAAGCATTTGATCTGCGCGATCAGCTCGGTTGCTGGTTATCACAATCATTAAATGATCAGCAGCAGGCGCAATTTAATTTTAAAAAAATTCTTTGTTTTGAGCCCTGGCAACAGAACACCGATCAGGCATCTGTAGTAGGTAATATTTTCCGTTGCATTAATACGTTTGCTTTTGGTGAGAATAATAATGTTATTGCCATGCCCGTGCTGGCAAGCGGCAAACAAAAAGTACCATTCGAAAAAATGCTGCCTGCTTTGCTGGACGCCTGTATATTCTGGATGGAAAGCGGACTGCCGCTTACCTGCATAAAACTGGTATTATTTTCTGACGAACAGGCAAATGTTGCGCTGCCCGTTTTTGCGGGGGCTAAACAGCAAAATGAATTAAAACAATCTGTACGTGATGGAAGTATAACCGGCATTGACGCAATGAAAATGCTGGAAGTAAAAAAGCAACACCAAATTCCCGGCGAAGAAAGTATGCAAATTTTAACGTCGGAAATAAAAGAAATAGCGCAAAAGGAAAAAAACGAAATAAATTCCGGCTTTGTTACCGCACCGGTTGATATGCCGAAACCGCCACCGGCTCCAGCAGTTTCCGGACAAGTTATAACGGCTCCTGAAATAAAAAATGCCCAGGCTATTCCATCGCCCGTTGTTTCAGCAGATAAGCAGTACGACTACTTTGTAAGCTATGCGCATAAACATGCAGATATAGTTGATGTATTTGTAAATAACCTGACCGCCGGCAATAATAAATTGCAAATTTTTTATGATAAAAGTAGTATTCCACCAGGGGGGATGTGGATCAAACAAATATCTGATGCTATTCAAAAAGCAAAGAAAGTTTTAATTTTTCTTTCACCAGATTATAGCAATTCACCTGTTTGCTGGGATGAATTTCAGTGCGCTAAATTAATGGAGTATAACAGTAAGCAACAAATTATTCAAACCATCTACCTTTATAACGATACATCGATGCCGCCCATCATGGGCATTTATAGTTGGGCAGACTGCCGCGAAGGCGACGAAGAAAAATTACAGAAAATGGCAGCAGCGTTTTGCGGACAGCTGCCCTGAGATTTTATGATGTATGGTTTTCCCATAGACAGGAATACATGATTTTACAAATCCGTCAACAATTTTTTCGCAGCGGCTTTTATCTGCACCCAGTCTTTATCTATATCAGGTTCACTCAAAAAATAAAATGGTGTAAATGTTTCCCTTTCTATTCTGCTTAAACCCCTGAACGGCTGGCCCGCCTTCCAGGTGGCATTGGCAAATCTTGAAAATAAATTTTTGTCTTCTTTGCTGATGGTATTATCAACAATTGATTTCAGGACATCTGATGGCAATACATTTCTGGTTGTTACCAGGTAATTGGTACAACATTCCAGCGCATAAAAACCGGCAACATTGGTTGCTATCTTTTGCTCTTTTACTGACCTGCGTACCGTTGCCGTATCTTCTTTAGCAGATGTAAAAGGCGGCGCTGTTTGATTTTGACTTGTATAATAATTTGCTTCCATAAAAGAAGCCATTTCAAGTGCATACGACTGGCTATGCAACAGACTGCGAATCTTTTGCATTTGTATCTTGAGCGTACTGTCCTTCACATCCTGCATTGACGACAGTAATTTGGTTGCCGCTGTTTGTACCTGGTAAAAATCTTTTTTAACCTCATCTGCGGGTAAAAAACTTGCTCCGGTGAAAACGGGCCTTGTAATTCTGTCCAGTGCCCTGAAAGGCTGACCCGCTTTCCAGGTAGCATTTGCAAAACGGTTCAGCAATAAAATAGTAGCAGTATCTGTTTTATTATTAATAATTTTTTCGAGCCATGCCGTGGGTTTTTCATGCGTTTGATCACACAATAAACCGATACAGCACTCCACCGCGTAAAAGCCGGCAATGCTGGTCGCAATCTTTTCTTCTTTTACAGATTTGGTAACGGTAGCAGTATCTTCTGCAGGAGTTAAAAATGCAGGCACAGGTTCTCCAACGCCGGTGTAATAGGCCGTGTCCTGCGTCTTTGCCACCGATAAACTAAAATCCTGGCTTCTTAATAAAGAATCGATTGTAGTAAGTTCACGTTTTATTTTCTGCTCCATAGAATCGTCTTGTACTGTAACACAGGAAAGGGTATAATTCACTAAAAATAAAAACAGTGCGTATTTTAATATTTTCATTTTTACATCTTTAGTTAATTACAATTAGCCTGTAATCTTCGCTTCATAAAGCTAAATCGTTTTAACTGTAATATTTCTATTGTGGATTAAAACAGGTTATTCCTATGGGCATTATCATAATGAAAGCATTGCTTTTATAACAGCCCGGCGCAGGATGGCAGAGAGCAAAAAATTTAATTATCGAATAAATAATTTTTTGTATTTTTCTGTATGGACTTCCTGTTGCTTAGAACATTTGATAATTATATTAATGCCAGCATAACCCTTGCACGGCTGGATGAGGAAGGTATTACCTGCTACTTAAAAGATGAATATACAGTTACCATCGATCCAATTCTTTCTAACGCGGTAGGCGGAATAAAACTGATGGTACATCCTGGTGACCTGGAAGAAGCAAAGACTCTTTTAACCGGTTTTGATAAAGATTACCGTGAAGCTATCACCTGCCCCAAATGCGGATCTAATGACGTTGAATATATCAGCAAACCCGGGTTGAAAAACTGGGTTACAGCACTGGTTTCCTGGCTGTTTTCCAGCTACGCCATGGCTTCAGAACAAATATATCATTGCTACAAATGTGAATTTGAATTTAAAGATCTGCCGGAAGCACCTGTAGTTAAGGAAAACGTTTAACAAACAGTATCCGGCTTCTTTTTTGTTCGTACATTTCATATCATATTTGCCATATGGAAAAGTTTATCCAGTATTGGGAACACATACCCAGTGCGCACCGTATACTTATTTTACTTGGGGGAATGGTATTGTTCTGGCTGGCGGAAGGGTACTATCCGCTGTTCCGGTTTTCATTCAGGCGATACCGGCATGCCGGCGTTAATCTTCTTTTTTTACTTACTACAGTTGTATTGAATTTAATCTTTGGCCTGGTTACTATTGCAGCCTGCAGTTATGTAACCACCCATCATACTGGCATTATTAATTGGTTTTCTCTTCCCGGGTGGGCAGCAATTATTGTTGGTTTATTATTGGGCGATCTGTTCAGTCAGTACATTCCGCATTACATTATGCATAAAATAAAATGGATGTGGAAATTTCATATGATACACCACAGCGATACACATGTAGATGTTACTACCGGAACGCGCCACCATCCGGGCGAATGGTTGTTCAGGGAATCTTTTATGATCCTGGGCGTTTTTGTGATGGGTATGCCGGTATGGTTGTATTTCTTATACCGGAGTGTGGCAGCATTGTTTACGCATTTTAATCACGCTAATATTATTGTGCCGGAATGGCTGGACAAACCCATCAGCCTCCTATTTGTTTCTCCCAATATGCATAAAATACATCATCATTATAAACGACCTTTTACAGATAGTAATTACAGTAATATTTTTTCTTTGTGGGATCGTTTGCTCGGAACATTTCGATACACCGACCCCACAACGCTGCGTTATGGACTGGATGTGCTGGAAGATGAAAAAGATGAAAAGCTGGGATATCTTTTTAAAATTCCATTCGATAAAAATGTGAAGACGGATTATTGAGTGATTAACTGCAATATATATTTTCTGCAGGAGGGATAATCAGTGTATTGAAAACAGGACTCTGCATTGGATTGATTGGATGAAGTGGATTGATGATAAATGGACGTACAAAGAATCCAGTTCATTTTGCCGGTGAAAATAATAGCAATAGCGGATACTGCTGCAATTTGCCCAAGCAAAGAATGCGTAGGCACATCATCCCAACGATCCGAACAACCCTCCCCAATCCACGTCATTGCTGTTGCTGTATCATTTCCAGGTGCCTGCGGTAAGAATTGGAATCAGTATTATCATTACTTTTAACTGGTTGTGCTACCAGAGCAGCGGGTTGCTCGTCGGTTACACTTCCATCCTCATAAGAAATAGTAACACCTACTTCAAGTGTGTGATGAGATGTGCCTTTATAGGTTCCTTTTACAGGCGATACATCGCTGAAACTTCTGCCGGTAGCCAGCCGCACATGCAGATCATTCACCATGCAATTATTGGTAGGATCGAGCCCCAGCCAACCATAAAAAGGTATATATGCTTCTACCCAGGCGTGGGTGGCGCCTTCACCGCGCATTCCATTTTTATTGGGACAAACATAACCACTCACATAGCGCGCGGGTATATCTATCATATGCAGCATAACCAGCAGCACATGAGCAAAATCCTGGCAAACACCTGCCTTTAATTTCCAGACTTCATCTATTGTGGTTTCAACATCTGTTACTGCGCTGTTATAAGAAAAGTTTTTAAAAATATATTCGTTCAATTGCAAAGCAGCGGCAAGCGGTGTGTGTTTTTTACCATCAATTATTACCGCCAGATTTCTTAACTCTTCAATTGCCTCAAATCTTTCTTGCTTTATAAAATCTATATAAGGGTATGTATATCTTACGCCCTGTAAATTTTGCCACTGTTTTTCTTTTGATTCCGTATCTGCCGGCATTGTTTTTTCATGAACCACCACATCTATTTTAGAATCAATAACAAGTTGCTTATGTGATTCTGCGTAAGTGAAGGATCCAATAGTATTGCCATAATAATCTTTGAACATTTCAACCTGCGGATCTCCGGTGATGGTTAAATCCTGCTTAATTACATCCTGGTGTTCATCCTGTAATGGAAAAAGAATTACCTGGTTGGCACTATCCCTGACGGGCAATTCATAACTGTACCGGGTAACGTGGCGAATATTAAAGCGGGGCATGGAGACAATTTAGTTAGTGTGGTTTTAAAAAAAGCAAAAGGTATAAAGGTTAGGGCGTAAGGCATTTCAGACAGTTTTTTGAGAAAACCGGAGGCGCCCTTACACCGCTCACCTTCCGTCCTTCTCTCAGGTGTAAGCAAAATAATTTTGATTCAGGCTGACACCAATTTCATTTAGATCCGTTTTTACTTCTGCCAGGTATTCGTGCAGGCCCTGTTTTAATACACTATCGGTTGTAGAGTAATTGATTTTACTTTTCAGCTTGCCAATTAAAAATTCAATTTGCTGAAAACTGTCTGCATTGCGATCGCTTCTTAAACGTGTAAAATAACGCATGAGCTGGTTAATAGAATATATAACCGAACGGGGAAAGTCTCTATTCAGTACAATCAGTTCCACAACATTTCTGGCCTCAAAGCCACTGCGGTATGTTTTTAAATATAATTCGTAACCGGAAATAGACATCAGTAAATATTTCCAGTACGTAGTATCCGCTGCGGAGATATCATAATTTACGTCACTGAATTTTACATCCAGGATATCTGCAGATTGTGTACCCCGTTCTATAAATTTACCGAGGTTGATGAATGCATATCCTTCGCCACGGGCCATTGTAATATCTATTGTACCATAATACAAGAGACCCTGCTTAATTAATATATCCAGCACACTCACGGGATCATCATTTTTCAGCCATTCTATCAACCGCTCGTCGCGCACGCTATGATAAAAATCATTCAGGCACTGCCACAATTCTTTGGTAATATGATCCTGTACACTGCGTGCATTTTCCCGTGCTTTGGTAACGATGTTTAAGACAGAATTGGGATTTTCTTTATCAGTAACCATGTATTGCAAAACGGTTCTCGAATCATTACCAATTACGCTGTATTGTTCGTCTTCCAGGTAAGTAAAAATCTCCAGCACCGGCGCCCAGGAAAACTCATGCAAATCATCCTGCGACGATGCATAGTTGATCTTAAGCATGCGTAAAATACCATCGGTACGTTCCATGTACCTGCTCATCCAGTATAAACTATCTGCAACCCTGCTTAGCATGTATTGTTTGTATTTTATTTGTAATCTGTGCCAGGATAGATGGTTAAAGGTTCAGGGTGCAAGACCTTCGCGCAGGATTAAAAATTGTGTGAACAACTTTATCCCTAAGCCGTTTACCCTGAATCTTAGGTCGCCAATACCCAGGTGTCTTTGCTTCCCCCACCCTGTGATGAATTTACCACCAGCGATCCTTCTCTCAATGCAACCCTTGTTAAACCACCCGGAACAATCTCTATTCCGTCTGGTCCGCAAAGTGCATACGGGCGAAGATCAATTCTTCTCGGTTGTAACCGGCCATTCATATAACAAGGTGCAGAAGACAAGCTAATAATAGGCTGAGCAATAAATTGCCGCGGATCTTTCAGTACTTCTATTTTGTATTCAGCAATTTCTTTACCGGTGGCTGCATGGCCCATCAGCATACCGTATCCACCGCTTCCATTTGTTTTTTTAATAACCATATTGCTGATATCATCAAAAACATGTTTAAGATGATCTTTATTCTCCAGCTGGTACGTTGGTACATTTTTTAATATTGGATCCTCATTGAGGTAATATTTAATCATGTCGGGCACAAAAGTGTAGATCGCTTTATCATCTGCCACACCGTTGCCAACGGCATTTACGATGGCCACGTTTCCTTTTCTGTATGCGCTCATAATACCAGCAACACCGAGGGTGCTTTCCGAATTAAAGACAAGTGGATCCAGGAAATCATCGTCCACCCTCCTGTAAATAACATCTACCTGTTGCAGACCCGTGGTGGTTTTCATATACACACGATGATTGTCTACCACCAGGTCACGGCCTTCAACCAGTTCAACACCCATTAATCTTGAAAGCGTGGTATGTTCAAAATAAGCTGAATTATAAATGCCGGGCGTTAATACAACAATCGTTGGATTGTGTATCTGCCGGGGCGATAGTGAGACCAGGTTTTTGTGCAGAATAGTGGGGTAATCCATTACCGGCCGCACATTGTTTTTAGGAATTAAATCCGGGAAAATGCGTTTGGTAATCTCGCGGTTCTCCAGCATATAGCTTACGCCGCTCGGCGTGCGCAGGTTATCTTCCAGTATATAAAAAGAGCCATCGTTGTTGCGTATCAAATCAATGCCAGCGATGTGCACATAGATATCGTATGGAACGGGAAAATTATGCATTTCGCGCAGGTAATGCGGGCAACTGTAGATCATATCAATTGGCACTACACCATCTTTAATGATGAACTGCTCATGATATACATCTTTCAAAAAAAGATTAAGTGCTTTCAATCTTTGTTTGATACCCGCCTCAATGAAATTCCATTCAGCGGCAGTAATAATGCGGGGTATAATATCAAACGGGAAGATTTTTTCTATGCCTTCACCACTGCTGTATACGGTAAAAGTGATGCCCTGGCTCATAAACAGCCTTTTGGCATATTCTTCTTTCTTGTTAAGCTCATCTATGCTTAACTGCTGCAGAAATTCTAACGCGCCTTTGTATTGTTCACGAACAGCATTATCGCTATACATTTCGTCCCAGGTATGCGCGTCTACAATATAATCATTGAGCAATTCGGTGGCTTGCATGGCTTTTAAATTTGAAGGTGGTTACGCTACATGCAATCGTTGAGTTCCTTTTCAAATATAAGGATTCGGGTTATAAGTTGAGCAGTGCACCGTTTCTAATTTTTAGCCAGGCGATTATGTTCGGAGACAATACGATAATTTGAAAAATCCTGCCATAAAATATAGTAGAAAAGCATTGGGCTTGGTTGGCATGAAAAGGGGACACGCCACAGATTTGCAAATTAAAAAACAGCAATTCTAATCCGCGGATCTGTGGCAAAACTGTTTCATTATCTTTATTGCATGAAGATGATTGCCATGATACCAGCGCGCTATGCTGCTACCCGCTTTCCGGCTAAACTGATGCAGTTGCTGGGTAATAAACCGGTCATCCGCCATACCTATGATAATACGGTTGCAACAGGTTTATTTGAGGAGGTTTGGGTAGTAACAGACAGTAATGTTATTTATAATGAAATTACCAGTTGTGGTGGAAATGCTATCATGAGTAAAAAGGAGCATGAAAGCGGCAGCGATCGTATTGCCGAAGCAGTGGCTGATATGGACATAGATATTATTGTAAA
Organism: Bacteroidota bacterium; assembly: GCA_040004415.1. Classification (GTDB taxonomy): domain Bacteria; phylum Bacteroidota; class Bacteroidia; order Chitinophagales; family Chitinophagaceae; genus JACMLD01. The sequence goes on from JBDUAY010000038.1 coordinate 21,379, forward strand.
TGTACAGGGCGACGAACCTTTTGTAAAAAGAAAGCCCCTGGAAGAATTATTACAGGTTTTTGCTGGTGAAGAAGGTAAAAAGGTACAGGTAGCCTCGCTGATGCAGGTATTGAAAGCGCAAAAGCTTATAGAGGATCCTAATTATGTAAAAGTGGCGGTGGATCTGAGCATGAATTCGTTGATGTTTTCGCGGAGTGTAATTCCCTTTCCGCGTGAAAAAAATATACCCGTGGTTTATTATGAGCATATTGGCGTATATGCATTTCGGAAGCAGGCGCTGATGAATTTTACCAGCTGGCCAATGACTCCGTTGGAATCAGCGGAGAAGATTGAATGCCTGCGTTACCTGGAGCACGGTATCCCGCTGAAAATGGTGATAACAGATTATATGGGTGTTGAAATAGATACGCCAGAGGATTTGGAACGGGCGGAGAAATTGCTATAAGCCAGACCTTCATTTCGCACGGCGAAGATGGCAAAGCGGCGGGTCACGCAATTGGAGAAAAGCCCTGGGAATGACATTCGCTTTTCGGTGTTAAACGTTATCGCCGCGTCCGCTGCCCGCTATATTCGCCGCGTGACACCAGCCTTATCCCCCATTGGCGTCCATTTATCGAAGAAAATATTACAAAAGCCGAAATAATTTAGAGGACCGCTTTGCGCGATGCATCTTTGTATCAGCAAGAACGAAATATCCAAATCCTCAGAAAACCAATAAACCCAAACATCCTTAAAAAAATAATTAACAATCCGTATCCCAATAAGAACCTCACCA
>JBDUAY010000336.1:0-6588 GCA_040004415.1 Bacteroidota bacterium
CCCCGTTTCCAGGCTTGTATAAAATCGGCCCAGGCCAATGGATTCAGCAGGCCGATGGGAGGGGTTTGGCCCGCATAATAGTATTTTTTGGCACCTTGTGCAAGCGCATAATTGGCAGACTCGCGGCCGTCTCTCGGCAATCCACGCATCAGTGCCCGCCTGGTAGCAGCATCGTTGTTTTTCCGGGCTATTTCCAAATTATCGGCTGGTATATCAGTATTTAAAAAATCGCGTTCAAACTGCTCGCGGGATGGCCGGGGCTTAATAATTGTAACGGGCAGGTACATCGTATCTGTAACCATCAATTGAATAATACTTTGCTGATTGCCTTCTAAATTTCTGGGTATTTCTACCAGCTTGGGTTTGTAACCAATACTGGTAAACTCCACCGCATCTCCTTTTAAAACAACTATGGAAAAAACACCCTGTTCGTTACTGATGGTACCACGATTTTGCCCTTTTACAATAACACTCACAGCCGGAATTCCCTTCAAACTATCGGCCGTCATAATTACACCGTACAGTTGAACAACAGAATCTTTTAATTGCGTAAACTGAGCCTGTGACTTACACACTATTGCAGTAGCAAACAAAGTAAAAAGTAGCAATCTTTTCATCCGAAATAATTGTTTTATAAAGGTCGGTAGTTTCTTTGCATATAAAACTTTATGCCAGCACCGCCCTTATCTAATTAATTTATTTTTAATTGCCTTTCCTCAGCCACTTGCAATTAGTTAAAAAGCTTCCGTGTACGCTTCAAAGATAATTACTTCATTTTTTAGAATTACAACAAATTGCCCCCGCTATTGGTTAAATTTGCGTCAAAATAGTTTTTTAACATAACCTTTTTAACAGCAATGACGCAGGAACAAATATTGAGCGCTTTAGGTAATGTGCAGGAGCCTGATTTGGGTAAAGACCTGGTTACCCTTAACATGATAAAAGATATCGTTATCAATGGCAATAATGTTTCTTTTACCCTGGTGCTGACAACCCCGGCATGCCCAATGAAAGATATGATGCGCAATGCCTGCGAAAACGCTATTAAATTGCTGGTTAACAAAGAAGCACAGGTTAAAGTAAATTTTACCTCCAATACGTCTACCAATCGTAAAGATACCGGGCAGGTGCTCCCCAAAGTGAAAAATATCATTGCAGTGATGAGTGGTAAAGGAGGTGTGGGCAAGAGTACGGTCGCCGCTAATCTTGCGCTGGCACTGGCACAAGGCAATGCAAAGGTTGGGTTGATGGACGCAGACATTTACGGGCCCAGCGTGCCTATTATGTTTGGTGTACGTGGCGAGCGGCCCATGATGATGGACATGGGGGAAAACGAAAAAGGAAAGATTGTTCCGCTCGAAAAATATGGCATTAAATTAATGAGCATTGGTCTGTTGGTAGATGAAAAAAACGCGGTGGTCTGGCGCGGTCCCATGGCAAGTAGCGCCATTCGCCAGTTTGTAACAGATGTGTTTTGGGATGAACTGGATTACCTGGTTATTGATATGCCGCCTGGTACCGGGGACATTCATTTAACTGTTCTTCAAACGGTACCGGTAACCGGCGCTATCATTGTAACTACGCCGCAGGATGTGGCGCTGGCAGATGCAAAAAAAGGGATCGCTATGTTTGGCCAGGCGCAATTAAAAGTTCCCATCATCGGTCTTATAGAAAACATGAGTTATTTTACGCCGGAAGAATTGCCCGATAATAAATATTACATTTTTGGAAAGAATGGTGGAAAAAAACTTGCGGAAGAATATGATTTGCCATTTCTTGGTCAGATTCCATTGGTCCAAAATATCCGCGAAGGCGGCGATAACGGTATACCCATTATGATGAGCGATGATGAAATTACAAAGAAAGCTTTCATTGCATTTGCAGATCAAACTGTACGAAGTATTTCTATGCTGAATGCACATATAGAAACAGCGAAGGTTGCTGAAGTGGTGGTGTAATACCGGTACTAATATTTTTTTGGAACCAGCACCGGGAATTCTATTGGGCTCCGGTTGTGTCACCCAGTTGTACTGTATACCAGTATTCGGCGCCTGACAATTTACAGCATACCATTATCAGAAATCCAATGATTTTTTTCAGCAATCATAATTAATCTGCCAAAACCTGGAAACATACGTTCCATTTTTCAAATCATACAAATTTACGTTCTGTCATATGTACAACCTTTCTTACTTTAAGGAAAAAGATATTGCTGTTGTGAAGGAATTTATGAAAGCAAATTCTTTTGCGATGGTCATTGGTTGCGATGCCAAAAATGAACCGGTTGCCACACAAGTACCGTTGTTGCTGGAAGCGCGTGGAGATAAATTATTCTTGATGGGCCATGTGCAGCGCAAAACGGATCACCAGCTTGCTTTTGAACACAACCCGAATGTACTGGCAGTCTTTACTGGTCCGCATACGTATGTAAGTGCCAGCTGGTACACCAATAAGCAAATTGCTTCTACCTGGAATTATATTTCAGTTCATGCAAAAGGCACGCTTCAATTTTTGGATGAAGCTGCGCTGTTAGATATACTAAAACGAACCACTGCGTTGTATGAAAATGATGAACATTCACCGGCGCTGGTAGAAAAAATGCCGCCAGAATATGTTAGCAAATTGATGAAGGCTATTGTGGCGTTCGAAATGGAAATAACGCATCTCGACAATGTTTTTAAACTCAGTCAGAACCACGAAAAAGCAAATTTTGATTCCATCAAAAAAAATCTGCAAGCAGGGGGTGGTGAGTCTGCTGATGTTGCAAAAGAGATGGAGAAACGCCGTGAGAAGCTATTCGGAAATTAGCAATTTGGGATTGGTCGCCAGGTTTCAAATTCACGCGTCTTACAAAGCGGGCTGCTATTCGGGCGTTACTTTACAAACACAACGTTAACCGGTTTCATCGAGTTGTAATCACAGATTAGTTCTTCCATTTATCTTGTTTTCATTTCGTACCGTTCATAAAGGCCCTGGTCACTAATAAAAAGATTTCGTAATAAAAACGCAATGACAAATTCCCAATTTCCAATCTGATGAATATGCGCATGTCAAAAATAATCATGCTTTTTGCAATTCTTGCAGCGGGCTGCCGCACAACAAAACCAATCACCATGAATTTGCCTGTCTTTGATACAGAAGCCCATCGCGGCGGCCGTGGATTAATGCCCGAAAATACTATTTTCTCTATGATCAATGGTTTGAAAATGGGTGTTACCACACTTGAAATGGATGCGGTAATAACAAAAGACAAACAGGTGATGCTTTCTCATGAACCTTTTTTCAATCATGAAATAACGACTAAGCCCGACGGCACTTTTATTGATGAGAAAGAAGAAAAAAAATACAATGTTTATAGTATGACGTATGCCGAAACCCAGCAATACGATGTGGGCATAAAACCGCATCCGCGTTTTCCGCATCAGCAAAAATTAAAAGCAAACAAACCATTACTCAGCCAGGTAATAGACAGTGCGGAGGCATTTGCGGCATCAACACATCGTGCATTGCCATTTTATAATATTGAAACCAAAACACAGCCGCTCACAGATAATATTTATCATCCCGCGCCGGAAGAATTTGTCGAGTTGCTGATGAATGTAATCATATCAAAAAAAATTGCGGAACGCGTCATTATACAATCTTTTGATCCGCGTACGTTGCAAATTATTCATCAGAAATATCATTTTATGAAAACAGCATTGCTGATTGAAGACTTTGACAAACGATCCCTGGAGGATCAATTAAAACAGCTGGACTTTACACCCACCATTTACAGTCCTGCATACCAGCTAGTCAATGAAGCCCTGCTGCTATCCTGCCACCAAAAAAATATAAAAGTAATTGCCTGGACGGTGAATGATAAAGCTGAAATACAAAAACTGAGACAAATGGGGGTTGATGGAATCATCAGCGACTATCCTGATTTATTTAAATAACCATTGTGAGATCTCCAAAAAAAAACGGCAGCCGGATGGTTAGATGATACGCATGTTATTGGCAGGGCAGGCGTGCGCAGCCTGTGCGGGCCAACACGGTTCAGATCATTGCCGGGCAAGAGTTAATTCGTTTTAATGTTGTATTGTTAAGATATGATAAGGAAGAAAAAAATTACAGGTTATTAATAAAAAAAGGATGCTTTGGGCATCCTTTTTTTATTAATTGGTTGGTGTCTTTTTATTGTAAAACTATTTGTTCAGAATATTGCGTGCTGCCCGGTGCACCAATGGTTAGCGTATAAATGCCCGGTAGCATATTGCTTGTTCTTGTAATGTTCATTGTTTGCTGACTGCCCCGTATTGCTTGCTTACTTGTATATACCGGCTGTCCGCAAGTATTGTACAGAGAAATATTTACGGTCTCCCCAGGGGTTCCTTTGTATTCAATTGAGAGATGGTCCTTTACAGGAATAGGATATGTTTTTAAACCCATATTACTTACCGCGCTGATAGAAATGGCCGCAGTAGAGCCGGTCTTGCCATTAAGATCAGATACTTTTAACCGGTAATAACTTTTACCGCTTCCTGCCTGCTTGTCTGTATATGAATAATGATTGACAACCGTTCCACCATTGATGCTGTTTACCCATCCGATGGAAGTAAAATTAGTGCCATCATTGCTGCGTTCAATTGAAAAACCAGCAGCGTTATTTTCTGTGGTAGTGGTCCATTCCACAATATTTGTATTGTTCTGTTCAGATACGGTAAACCCGGTTAAAGTAACAGGCAGTAAATCTGATACAGAAACAGACCCAGCTACCTGGAATTCAAAAAGAGAATAACCAAATTCAGTGGCGCGGTGTACGCCCTGCATACGAACATAGCGGGCTATGGTATTGCCCTGCATTTTTATGGTGTTGGTGCCCGCAATACTGTCGGTTCCTAAAGAGTTGCCCCTTATTTGTATTCCGTAATTATTTAGGTCTGTAAATGATCCATCACGTGAAAACAGGATATCAAAATCTTTACCGTAAGCTCTTTCCCATACCAATACGACCTGGCTCACAAGATACATCTGACCCAGGTCGACGCTGATGAACTCATTGTCGCTGTACAAGCTTGAATAACGTGTGGCAACGTTGCCATCAAATGCATTCTTTACATATTTATCGGTTTGAAAGGATGACGCCGTAGCTGTCTTGTTAAGCGCTACATTGGCACTGCTGATAATGGTCTGTGCATTCACTACCGCCTGGTTAACTGAAAGCAACAGACAAATGACAAAGAGGGTTTTGAAGTCTGAGGTGTTTGTTTTTTTCATAAGGATATTTATTCCGCGTAAGTACCTTCAATATGAGTGCCAATAACGCATAAATTGTATTACAGGAGATTGTATTAAATGATTTATTTTTTTTTCCCGCCCAGGGAATTTTTTTGGGAAAAAGGAAAATGCAACCATGCTGAAAATAACAAATAGACGGAGAAATACGAAGTCTTTTCCGATATGATTATGTAATTCTTACGATAGCCATCTGAATATTACTATTACAGTTTTACTATATTATTAGCATGTGACCTGTCATGTTATTTGTGCCATCATTCGCTACGAGATCTTACCCGCTGTATGGTTTTATCAGCGCTGGCCGCTGGGTTATTTCATGATAGCAAACAGCGTCTTTTTTAAAGTAATGCAGCACCATACTTTTCCGGGTAATACTTTTATCGGTATGTGGCTCCCCACCGTGAAAAAGATTGGCATGCCATACCAGTAAATCTCCTTTTTTAGCTGTAAATATTTTTTTTGCAACACCATTTTCAATGAGCCTCTTCTTTATCATGTCTTCATACTTCGTATAGGAATGTTTTCCCAGCAACAGCGATGAGCCTTCGTTATCATAATCTGCATTCAGGTAATAAGGTAATTGATGGCTACCCGGATAATAATGTAATGGTCCGTTATTTTCATTAACATCATCCAGCGCAATCCATACACCCAATAAACCACCCAGCGGATAAGTAGTCATATGAATTGAATCTGAATGGGTTCTTTGTTCGCTACCCATGATAAAATTGATACTTTGAAAAAGAATAGCATCACCCCCAATCAGGCTGCCTAAAAAATTTAATAATTTTTTATCTTCACCAATGCCTTTTAATAATGGAGATTGATGAATGGCAAACATTATTTTATTCCCAAACCTGAATTTTATTTTTTTTGATTGAAGTAAAAGGTCAATTGTTTTGTTTACTTCATCTGCTTTTTCAGGTGTTAGATAGTTTCGGATAATTAAAAAACCATTTTCTTCAAAAGCAAGTATACTCTTTTGATTTTCTATGTCAGCGGCCTTAAATAATTCAGTTTCTGTAATAGTTGATTTTTCATTAAGATGAACTTTTCCGGTGTCAATGTTTTTGAAATCTTTGCTGGAAAGCGAAGAGAAATATTTTTTCTTCAGCCCATATTTTTGCAGCAATGCCACATTGTGTATTAATTCTTTTCTATGAAAAAAATTATATCCGGCATAAATGGCCTTTAGCCGCTTAATAAAATCTATCATAATACAAAATTACAAGTAAGCCGGGAATCTTTTATACGCCATTGTCAGGTTAGTCTTACAGACAAAACTTTATTGAGATCAATGGTAACAGT
>JBDUAY010000337.1:0-6564 GCA_040004415.1 Bacteroidota bacterium
GCAAATCCGATGCCGTTGTCAATGTAAATAATATGACAGTAAATGGATTTTAGCTTTGGTGCCGGCGTAAATTCAGAACGCATTTTTATATTTCTACTGCTGATTTTTATATGCAGCTTCCTGTCGGTGGAGGAGAATTTCAATGAATTGCCGATAAGATTGAGCAACAACTGCCTGAACTGGAAAGGTATAATATTTGCACTGCCAAGGTGACCCGTATCAATGGATCCCATTTTTGCAATTAGCTTTTCCGTCAAATCCTTTTCTACTTCATTAACCATGCTTGCAAGACTGGTTTTTTCGAACTTTCGCTCAATATGTCCTGCCTGGGCATAATCCAGTAAATCTTCAATGAGTAGTTTCATCCGCATGGCTGTTGAAGCAATGCCATCAAGGTATCGCCGGCCGTTTTCAGATAAATGACCGGCTTCATCCAGAACAAGCCGGCTGATAAAGTTCTGAATTTTGCGCAAAGGCTCCTGCAAATCATGACTGGAAACATGGGAAAAGGAAATTAAGTTCTTGTTTGCATTATCAAGCCGCCGGTTATTCTGTTCGAGCAAATCTGTCTTTTGTTGCAGTGCTTCCTGCTGTTGAATCTGCAATGATATATCGGTAAGAATAATACTTTTGACCATTGCAGTACCAGCTGGAATGGCATTAATGGATATAAGAACTGGTAACCGGCAGGTTTTTGTTGTTTGTAAAAAAAATTGTTCTCCTGCCGGATGCTGGCCACTGTTCATGCACAGGTCGTCGAAATGCTGCCTGGAAGCTACCCCGATAAAGCGATTGAATCGGCTGCCGGCTATTTTTTGCAATGGCTGCTTAACCATGGCAGCGAAGGCAGCGTTGCAATAGAGAATAATTCCATCTGTTGAAACGGTAACAGCACCTTCATGCATTTTTTCAATCAAAACACGGTATATTTTATCAGCTGCGTTTTCTGTAAAAATATTCGTGGTATTTTTATCTGCCACCAGGATTGCATCGATCTCACCTGTCTGAATATCGTTTACAGGAATGATTGCATCCCGGAATTTTTCCAGCAATAATTTATTTACTTTTTTTGATTTTCCAGTTGCTTTTGGCAAAGGCATAGAAACCATTTAAGCGTCAATATTCAATCCTTTTAATACCATTTTGGTATCTGACAAATCACCAATCATTCTTTCTTCCGGAAATGGAAATTTTTTTATTAATACCGGAACGGCAATGATTGATTCACGGACGGCCAGGCCGGGTTGTTTATAAATGTCAATTATCTCCAGGTCATATCTTCCTTTCAGGTACTTCTCACAAATTTTCCGGGCATTCACTATTGCGGTTAAAGAATTTGGAAGCATACCGGTAACAAATAACCGTAAAATATATTTTTCACCGCCGGCCAGCCCGGTATTTTTTTTTGCCGTTTGTATTTTCGCGATCTTTTTTGCCATTGTGATTAGCTCATGATAAAATAAATTAAACGGTCACAATTCTACTATTTAATGCCAATTGATTCTTTGGAAGTTGACAGGTTCCAGTGTTCTTTGGCTGATCTCTTTATATTAGCCTGAGAATTATTTGTTGCAGTAATAAGCGGCAGTATTTGAATACCTTTTTTTGAAATGACAAACCGCTGTACTTCGTTGGAATGCGGCATTCCCCTTGATTTCATAATGCAAAGACTACGTGTTCGTTTTGCATCAACTTCAATATCCTGTACCATTATCCACGTGTCAACCATAGAAGAGATACCTTCGTCACTAGGGTTACGCTCTATGGAACCTACCGTGATGGCTGCGGTGAACATGACAGTAATTTGTTGCGTTTTTAAATAATCTACAAACCTGGTTAACATAGACCTGATATCGCTGTTGGGCCCTTCGGTCATCAGGTTGGTAATTGGATCCAGGATGATAAATTTTGGTTTTTTTTCCTCTATGGTTTTCCGGATGGCCATAAAATGCAGTTCAAGATTTTGTAAAGTCGGCCGGGCATAATAGAAATGCAGGTGCCCCGATGCCTCGTATTGCCTGAGATCAATACCAATAGACCGCATATTCCTGAGCACCTGGTTGGGTGCCTCTTCAAATGCGCAAAAAAGACAACGTTGTTTGTTATCGCAAATACTCGATGCGAACGTGGCAGCTATGCTGGTCTTCCCTGTACCCGCGGTGCCGGATATAAGAATACTGCTTCCCATATAAAACCCCTTTTTGTCAAGCATGCTGTCAAGCGCACCGATACCAGACAGCACACGTTTTGAACTGGACAACTGGTTAACAGCAAGGGATATTTGCGGCAAAACGGTGATCCCTTTTGCATCAATGGTAAAGGGATATTCATTGTTGCCATGAATGGAGCCCCTGTATTTAACAACCCTCAGCCGCCTTGTGGTAATCTGGTTGACGACACGGTTTGTTAAAAGTATCACGCAATCTGCAACATATTCCTCAGCTCCATTGCTGGTGAGAAAAGCATTTCCGGCTTCTCCTGTAATGATGGCGGTAACGTTTTTTTCCTTTAACCAACTTAGAAGTCTTTTAAATTCTGACCGCAGAATTTTATAGTCAAACCCATTAAAAAGACTGTCCATTGAATCCAGTACAATCCGCTTTGCATTAACACTTTTAATCGCTGCAGCAATTCGCACAAACAATCCCTCGATATTGTATTTTCCAGTCTCCGTTGTTTGTCCTGGTGAAATGGCAATGTGCTCCAGGTAAAGTTTTCCGTCAGCAATGAACTTTTCAGTGCCAAACGCAAAGGAGCCAATATTTACTTCCAGTTCGTTTGTTTTTTCTTCAAAGGAGATGAATGCCCCCGGTTCATCGAACAACGTAATACCATGCACAAGAAATTCAATACCCATTATCGTTTTCCCACAGCCTGTATTGCCCAGTAGTAAGGTAGGGCGGTTCCTGGGTAACCCACCATGTGTTATAACATCAAGTCCTTCGATGCCAGTAGGGGCTTTTGGAAAATTCAAACGAGATTTGTTTTGCTTTTTGGACATAAAAGTATTTAATCTATTGGCTTAACGGCGGCGGCAAATATGCGCCTTAGCGTTATAAAAGCGGATGAGGTAGTCAAATGGTACGGAACAACCTGCGCAAAGAAATAAAGTTGCCCGGCTAAATTTCAATCAACCAAAGTTTTAAGATAGCATCGGCCAGTTGTACAAGATCTGTAAATGAGTCTGGCTTGTGAATAAAGCAATTTGCCCCATTTTCGAGCGCAGATTTCCGATCGCTTTGCAAAGATGAAGTTGTAAGAATAATAACAGGTATCCCGTTAAATTGCTTTATTGACCTTATTTCGATCAGTGCGTCAAGGCCCTTGATCCCTGGCATGTTCAGATCCAGCAAAATGAGTGAAGGGAAGTCGTTATCCTTAGATTCAAGGTTGTCCAGCAATTGATTGCCGGATTCTATAAACTCGTAATCGCCCTGGTATTTATTTTCCAGGAAAGCATCCAGGATTATCTGCCGGTCATCCGGATCATCGTCGACTATGTAAACCAGTTTGCGGTTCTTGTCTTTCATAAAAAAATTGGCTTCAGTTTTTAATCATGAAAAAAAGTTGAAAGACTGTTGCGGCCTACTAGGTCTATCTGCCACTATTTGCGCAGTGATTACAAAACGAAAATGATGCGCAGTTTTGTACCCCTTTCTCCAGGCCGCGTTGTACCTTTTTATAGGTATGGTTATTTGTTTCAGCAATGCAGCAAGGTAACCAACTCATGAGCGCCGGGTGTTATAAAAGTTTTGTAATTAATTACATAATTCCCACATAAATGGATTGGCCTTTTTTAACAATTATTATTTAAGACGCCAGTGCCTTTGTAAGTCCGATTGGAATCTGCTTATGTCAGAGCTTTCAATAACCGGTAAAAATGGGCTTGAAATTTTTGAAGAAATAAAGAACATGCGCATTATGCCTACCAGGGAATTGTCATCTGCAAATGGAAAAATATTCAAAAGATAATTCGATAAAGGGATGAGCACCAACAGCCTGGTTTGAGCATGGCATTCATATATGTATGTCGAAAACAATGCTATGAAGAAACCTTTATTCTCTGTTTCACATCAGTTAACAGTGTGTCTCGGGAAGAAATTGCCGGGCGCCGAAGATTTGTAAAACGACATCACCCAAATTCTTGCTTTTTTCTTCGCCTGCAACCAGGCAAATCTATTTTGCCAGCACCGGTGAAACTGTCCCAGCGCCATATTACACTTAGACGATATTAATACGTGCAGCTATTTACGTAAAAAAAGATAAATTCATAAGCAGAAGGTAAAAAAGCATATCTTTTACAAAATTCATTTAACCCGGTTGCGATGCATAAGAAGATTTCAAAAGGTCATATACCAGTGCAGACATTGAAACTTACAGACACTGCAGATAATATCCTTCATCACCAGGTTTTTGATAATTCGGTACAACCAAACATTGTTTCTGTTGTAAGCACTGGAAAAATTATATTGGTCAACCTGGCGGCATGTAAGCTATTGGGATATTCAAGAAAATCACTGCTACAGCAAAAACGATCTACGATATTTAATATTACCGAATCGGGTTTTAAAAAAATGCTGAAGGAAAGAACTGCTGAAGGACATGCAACCGCAGTAGTAACTGTTATTAAAAGTAACGGTAAATTTATTCCATGTAACATCAATTCAGCGGTCTTTGCAGATAGAAATGGTATAATGCAGTCCATCACGACCCTTAGCGATCTGCGGCCTTCCTTAAAAGCCCAGCAATTAATTGATAACAAAAAAGATAAATTAATAAAGGATAATGTTGCGGAAGCACTCGCCAAATCCGCAGCCAATGTAAAAGAGAGCAATATACTTCTGCAATTCATTGGAAAAAGCTCTTACGATGTGATGTGGGATTGGGATTTGGCAACAGGAAAAATCAATGTGGGAGAAAGCTTTTCTGAGATTTTTCTTCATGAAATGAAACACAATACGTTAACTTTTAACATGGTCGTCCGCTGGATGCCAGGCGATGAGATATCCCGGGTAGAAACAAAACTTATAAAGGCCTTCAGATCCGGCCAGAAGCACTGGGATGATTCTTACATGATTAAACGCGGCGACGGAAGTATGGCTTCTACCACCAGCAGGGCAAGTCTCGTTAGAAACACATCCGGAAGGGTTGTTCGTTTAATAGGCGCAACACAGGATATAAGTCTGCTGGCCGAGAGTAAAAACAAATTGCAGGCCCAGATATCAATCAGTAATGAATTGAAAGAAATGTTTATGGTAACAAACCGTCTTTCATTTGATGGTATCTGGGAATGGAATATAATTACCAATGATTTTTTTTTAAGTGAGGGGTTTGAAATATTGTTCGGATATTCCATAAAGGGCAAAACAGGTGATATCAAAAAAGACTGGACGAATTATATTGATCCGGCGGACAGGGCAGCGGTTGAAAAAGATTTATATTCTGCACTCGCAGGAGAAGACTCGAACTGGAATTACGCTTATCGTTTTATAAAAGCCGACGGTACCATTGCAAAGGTATTCAACCGGTCCGCAATTATCCGGGGTGCAGATGGAAAGCCACAACGAATGATAGGTGTTATGCACGATATAACACAGCAAAAAATGCTGGAGGAAAAATTGGCTGAGGAAATGAACCTGAAACAAATGCAGATAACGCAAGCGACCGACGATGCACGGGATAAGGAACGTTCAGACCTGGGAAAAGAACTGCATGACAATGTGAACCAGTTGCTTGGTGCCTCAAGGCTTTACCTTGATATGGCTAAAAGAGAGGGTCCTGCAAACAATGACATGTATATTTCACGATCAGCGCAGTATACACTTTCAGCGATTGAAGAAATCAGGAAACTGACCAAAGGCCTTACTACAGACACGATAAAAAACTTGGGTTTGTGCAGTGCCATTGAAAATATTGCAAGAGATGCTATGGAGGTGAACCCGGTAAAAATAACCTGTTCACTGAAGTCTTTCAACGAATATACCGTGAATGAAAAATTCAAGCTTAATCTTTTTCGCATTATACAGGAAGAAATAAACAACATATTAAAGCATGCAAAAGCTACGCTGGTGACCATTCAACTGGCGGCGAAAAACAACCGTATCCATCTCACTATTTCAGACAACGGCGTCGGTTTTAATACTTCCATAAAAAGCAGGGGAATAGGCGTTGCCAATATAAAAAGCCGTGCCATTTCATATCACGGTACGGCAGATTTTGTTTCAAGGCCTGGCTGCGGTTGTGTATTAACGGTAGTCTTTCCTTTGTCGGACATACTTGTATTTGCGGCAGCCTGAAAAAAACCATTGATAACTGGTTTTCCCGCGAATTTTCAGCTTACTTTTAGGTTATGCCCTATTGTGGAAAAACCACCCGCCATGTCCCTGTTGTCTCAACGATTTAAACATATGTGACGTAGCGGAATGAGGTCAGGTCTGCCGGATTTTCCAATTTTGGCAAACACACTTCTTAATAACATGGAGCAAAAAAAATATGATATTGTAGTTATAGGTTGCGGTTCCGGCGGTTTAAGCGTGGGACTGTTTATGGCGATGGCAGGTTTTA
>JBDUAY010000338.1:0-6558 GCA_040004415.1 Bacteroidota bacterium
AGGTTATGACAGGAAGATACGATGCTTCTTACGGATTGTTATTAACCGGGAATGGCAAAGGGATTTTTACGCCTGTTACACCGGTAACAAGCGGATTGATTATAGATGGTGATACAAAAGATCTGAAAATAATACATGTTGCGGGACAACGATTGTTACTTGCCGCAGTAAATAATGAGCAGGTGAAGGTATTTGGGATGAAGAAATAGCATAATGTAGAATTCTTTCGGGCTGGCGTTCGGACGGCCCTGATTTTTCGATGCCTGATTTCTTTTATTTTAGATGGTGTTTTTATTTGAAAATGCATGGCGGCTTTGTCGTTACCCGACGACAAGCCGGGACCAAAAATTGAACCATGTTGCCGTTTATATGGCAGATCCACAACGCTATAAACTTGAAAGGAGCGTCGCAAGGATGTCGCCCAAAGAACAAAAGCAGGGCTCCAAAAAATATGGCAAATGTGAGAATATGATGAATGTGAAAATAGCAGACATCATACATCGAAAATTCAGACATTGATACGCCAGACATCAGACATTAGTTCAATAATGGATCCACATCAATATCTTTCACTTCCACATTACTGTAATCACGTATTTCGTTGTATAGCGTATCACGTTCTACCGGCTGGCGTTTTACCTGTTTAATAAGTGTTACCAGTTGCGCAGTACTCATAGAAGGCGTTTGTTCCTCACTGCCGGCCATCGAATAAATTTTTGTTGTGTCGTCGATTGTGCCATCAAGATCATTTACGCCAAACGACAATGTTAACTGTGCATTTTGGCGGCCCAGCATTGGCCAGTAAGCTTTGAGGTGTAGAAAATTATCAAGGTATAATCTCGCTACCGCATACAAACGCATGTCTTCTATTACAGTGCTTTCTGCAACATGGCGCATATCATTATCCTTGTTTCTGAACTTTAACGGGATGAATGTATTAAAGCCGTGTGTTTCGTCTTGTAACTGTCTTAAGCGATCCATGTGATCGATGCGGTGTTCAAATTTTTCAATATGTCCGTATAGCATGGTCGCATTGCTGTGCATGCCCAGTTGATGTGCGGTGCGGTGTATATTCAGCCAACCGTCTGCATTTACTTTATCGGCACAAATTTGTTCCCGAATATCCGGATGAAAAATTTCTGCGCCACCGCCTGGCAGGGAGTCAAGCCCGGCTTCATGCAATAATTTCATACCCTCTTCAGCGGATACTTTTGCCTTACGGAACATATAATCCAGTTCAACAGCGGTATAGCCTTTTATATGCAATGCAGGGCGGTGTGCCTTTATCTGGCTCATGAGATCAATAAAAAAAGCCAGGTTTAATTTAGGATGCACGCCACCAACAATATGAACTTCTGTAATGGGTTTGCCATCATAACTTTTTACGATATCCATCATCTGTTCAGTACTCAGTTCCCATCCTTCTTCGCGGTTGGCATACAGTCTTGAATAAGCACAAAATGCACAGGAGAATATACAAACATTAGTAGGTTCTATATGAAAATTTCGGTTGAAATAAGTTTTATTACCGTGTAATTTTTCACGAACATAATTGGCGAGCGTTCCAAGGTAGGACAGGCTACCTTTTTCAAACAGCTGCAATCCTTCATTGAAGGTAATTCTTTCAGCTGCCAGAATTTTCTCTCCAATTTTTTTTAATTCTTTATCTGCATTGCGGATAAGCGTCTCTGCTTGTAATACACTGCTCATTTTATTAACTTTTGGGTGCACAAAGGTACAGCGGCACAGGCAAAAACCTGATAATTAAAAGTTTTAAAAAACATTCGTTTGGGTAGAACATATCGTGGACTGTTTCGTTATTATAATGTAATCATAATTGTGATGGATCAATTATCCACACTTTGTGCGTAATTAAGCTTAGGTTATATATCGTTACTTGAATTATATTTGAAATACCGGTTACGATATTAATTTGTACCAACACTTTAACAAAAGATTTAGCCCTGTACAGCGCTGAAACTTAAAAAACTGAAAAGATTTGACAGAAGCTATCATCAACCTTGAGTCAGTTAACCCGATAGAATTTTTTGGCGTAAATAACGGTAAACTGGATATCCTAAAAAAGAAATTTCCCTTATTAAAAGTGTTGAGTCGTGGTACACAGGTAAAGCTGAGCGGATCACCCGAACAGGTTGGAACGGCTAAAGAAAAGATTGATCTCATTGTGCAATACCTGGAACGGAACGGGCACATGAGTGAAAATTATTTCGAACAGATCCTGGGTGGCGATGATGCAGAAGTAGTGGATAATTTTATTGATAAGAACCCCAATGAAATTCTTGTATTTGGCCCGCATGGTAAAACAGTGAGGGCCAGGACTGCCAACCAGAAAATGATGGTGGCGTCCATTGAAAAAAATGATATCCTGTTTGCTATCGGGCCTGCCGGTACTGGTAAAACATACACTGCCGTGGCGTTGGCCGTACGCGCACTGAAAAATAAGCTGGTTAAGAAAATCATTCTTACCCGGCCCGCAGTAGAAGCTGGCGAAAGCCTTGGCTTTTTACCGGGCGATTTGAAAGAAAAGATTGACCCGTACCTGCGCCCGTTATATGATGCGCTTGATGATATGATACCAGCCGATAAACTGGGTTATTATATGAGTACCCGCACCATTGAAATTGCGCCGTTAGCTTATATGCGCGGCCGCACGCTGGATCATGCTTTTATCATACTGGATGAGGCACAGAATGCAACCGATTTGCAATTGAAAATGTTTCTTACCCGTATTGGCAGCAATGCAAAAGCCATTATTACGGGCGATATGACACAAGTTGATTTACCCCGTAACCAGCGCAGCGGTCTTGAAAAAGCTGTACGTATTTTGCAGGGTGTTGATGGCATTGCCCACATTAAACTGGACGAAGAAGACGTAGTTCGTCACCGCCTGGTAAAAGCGATTATCAGGGCGTACGAGAAAGAAAAAATAAAGGAAGATGGAAACCAACAATAAATATCCGGAAATATAAAAACAAGGCGCTTTTAAAGCGCCTTTCTTTTTGCGCTGGTGTTAAAGTTTTATGTGTAGTATATGTTAATGTAAAAATGTTTTACCGGTCAACCGTCTATTTTGATATTTTTGCAGCGAAACGAAAAACATGAAAAAAATTATTATACTTTTTACACTGGTGGTAATGGTGGCATCCTGCAGTACCACAGAAGCAGGTTACACAAAAGCAACGGATGCACAGGAAGCGGCACGTGAATTTGTACGCTCATCACTGGATGGCAATTACGACAGGGCCAAATTTTATCTCTTCAAAGATTCTGCTGGTGTTAATGAGATGTTGCTGAGCAAATGGGAGTCTGATTATGGTAAGTGGAGCCAGGAAGATAAGGTGGGTCATAAGAATGCCAATATCATTGTTATTACAACGGAACCACTGAAAGATTCTGCACTTAACTATGTCTTTTCTAATTCCTATAAAAAGGATACTACTACTATTAAAGTTGTAAAATCAAACGGCGAATGGCTGGTCGATTTGAAGGACATACATTAAGTTGTTAGTTGATAGCTATTAGCTGTTAGTAGGAAATAATACAAATAATACTGAATGAAAAAGAGTATTTTTTCTTTGGGCTTAATTGCCTGTCTTGCGTCAGGTGGTATACTTTTAATTTCATGGGGAACCTGGGGCCATCAGCACATTAACCATGCTGCCGTTTTTGCGTTGCCAGATTCTATGCGCCGGTTTTATTATAACCATATTGACTTTATAACAGAGGAGTCGGTGATACCTGATGTCAGGAAATATACCATCAATGATAAAGCAGAATTTCCACGGCATTATATAAATATGGAAACGTACCAATCTTCAGGCGGTACGGATAGTATTCCGCTTACGATAAAGGGTGCATCAGTAAAATATGACGCCAAACTGCTGGATAAAGGCGGCATATTACCTTGGTACATGATTGACCTCATGCAGAAACTTACGAAAGCTTTCCAGGATAAAAAAAAGGCGGAGATACTTTTTATTTCAGCAGATTTGGCACATTACCTCGGCGATGCCAATATGCCGTTGCATACTGCGCTTAACCATGACGGTCAGTTAACTAACCAAAATGGTATCCATGCTTTTTTTGAATCTCAGTTACCGGAACAGTTTGGCAGCAGCTATAATTTTTATACCGGTAACGCTGTATACGTCAAAGATGTTCAATCAGAAGTTTGGCGTATTGTGGGTAGAAGTCATAAACTGGCCGATACACTGTTAATGATTGAGAAAAAACTAAAAAGTGGTTTCGATACCAGTAAAATTTATTTAAAGGATGCAGCTGGAAATATCGTTAAAAATAAATACAACAGCCCGGTACACAGTTATGAATATGCTAAAGCTTTTCATGATGCGCTGAATGGTATGGTGGAGAAACAATTACGCGCATCCGTTACAGCAACAGCCAATTTTTGGTATACCGCCTGGATAAATGCGGGTAGTCCAAATTTGGATCAGCTGGATGAACCTGAACTGACCGAACGGAATAGCAAGTATTATAAAAAAGATTATAAGACCTGGAAAAAAGGTCAGCTTTTTGGTTTTAAAATCGATAAAGAGTTTTAATAAACAGGCGGTACCGTTGCAAAAATTCTATCGGTACTTGCTGTAAACGACAACAGTGTTTAGCATTCGTGTATCAAAATGAAGTATTAGGTATTGCAGATGTTGCACAATTATGTTTTTTAAAAGTATAAGTGGCCAGGTGTACCCGGACTTTCAAAAAATAGTTGCCTTTTTCTTACGCTTCCAGCCCTTGCAACCGGCGCCTCCCGGCTCTTTTATTAAACGTACACTGCAAACTGGCAAAGCCTCAGAAGTAAGCATTGCTGGTAAGGACAGTATATTATTTACTATTATCAGGGCGGTTTTCCTTTCCTGAAAGAGGCGTTAACACGCGGGTTGCTGGCGGCGGCAACGCTTATTTTTACCGGGTTGCTGGTATTGGTATGGAAATGATATTTGCAAGTACGTGCAAAAAATAATTCAATTCCATTTGCGGGAATTGATTTGTACGTTTGTACCAATAATATAAACAAGTATGAATACGTTAGTTTCACATCCATGGCATGGAATTTCGGCCGGAGATAACGCACCCAGGATAGTAAATGCGGTGGTAGAAATACCTCAGGGCTCGCGTTGTAAATATGAAATAGATAAAGACAGCGGCATGCTGAAGCTGGATCGCATTATTTATTCTTCTTTTCACTATCCGTGTAATTATGGATTTATTCCGCAAACCTACGGCGATGATAAAGATCCCCTGGATATTTTGATACTTACTTCTTTGCCGGTGCAGGCGTTGTGTTTGATGCAGGCCAAGGTAGTAGGCGTTATGCAAATGATAGATGGTGGCGATGCAGATGATAAAATAATAGCGGTTGCTGCAAACGATCCTACAGTAAATCACTATAACAATATAGAAGAATTGCCCAAACACTTTTTTGACGAATTGCGGCATTTCTTTGAAGAATATAAAAAGCTTGAAAATAAAACAGTGATAGTAGAAGAGTTTGGTGATAAGAGCCAGGCACTGAAAGTAATTGAAGATGCAATGGCTTTTTATAAGAAAAATTTTAAACGTTCATAGACTGACCCATTAAACTGTTTGGCATGAGTATACAAACCATCTTCCTGCTTGCAATCATTGGCCTTGCAGCCGGCGTTTTAAGCGGTATGATCGGTATTGGCGGCGGGATTATTATAGTTCCGGCACTGGTTTTCATACTCGGGTTTTCCCAACAACAGGCACAGGGCACATCATTGGGCCTGTTATTGTTGCCGGTGGGTATACTGGCAGTAATGAATTATTATAAACAAGGTTATATCGATATAAAAGTGGTAGGCATAATGAGCGTAACTTTTGTATTGGGTGGATGGCTCGGTAGCAGGCTTTCGTTGTCTGTATCACAGGAAACAGTTAAAAAAGTGTTCGCCCTTTTACTAATAATTGTGGCTGCAAAAATGCTTTTTTTTGATAAGCATTAAAACGTTCCTGAATCATTCAGTTCTTTAACCTTAAAAAAACTACCATTTAATAAACGGGTAACCAGCTATGCGGTTATTTGCTGGCGAGGATAATTTAAGTATATAGCTTCCTTTTTGCAGATGGCTCACGTTTATATATTGCTGTGTTTGATCTACAGCGGCAGCATAAACCATTCTTCCAGATTTATCGAATACCTGTGCGAGGTATTTAACACCATCATTGGAATTGTACATGTAAATGATATTTTTTGTGGGGTTGGGCCCAATAGCGATTACAGCATTGGTTCCTGTGTTTATAATTTTTATTGCTGAAATATTTTCTTTGCCCGCTAAAGATTTTTGAACAATCCTGTAAAAATTATTACCTTTTGAGTACTGGCTTTGAACATGCGTATAAACTACCGGCGTACCAGGGTTTGAATATTTTTTTGTAACAGAACCGGCAACGCCCAATGATCACCGTCTTTGCTGTATTCAATGCTTGCACTTATGGTACCGCTAGAATTAACATACGCATCAACATAGTTTTTGATGTAGGTTAAATAAGCGGGTG
>JBDUAY010000339.1:0-6521 GCA_040004415.1 Bacteroidota bacterium
ATTTTTTTATTGCCTTTATTGACCAGGGTTTTAAAACCACCAATATCACTTAACCCGCCCTTGCCCCGGTAATGATAAGGATAAACAATTTTTGGCTTGAATGCCAGCACTGCACTGGCAGCTTCCTTTATATCCATTGTATAAGGCAGGTTCATGCAAACAAAAGCAACATCTATTTTTTTGAGTGAACGCATTTCAGGAATGCCCTGTGTATCTCCGGAAAGATAAATATTCTTGCCGCCTATGCCCAGTACATATCCATTACCTCTTCCTTTTGTATGCATGGCTGTGGCACTTACAGGAAGATTATACATTGGAATGGCTTTGATAGCGATACCTGATTGCAACGTGTTGTCGCCATTCTTAAGTATTACCAAATGATCTTTATCCGTATCGGGTAATTTATCCGCTACCACCTGCGGAACAATAATTATGGTATTGGCTGTTTTTACAGCGTCAATGGTTTTGATATCAAAATGGTCTCCGTGTATATCTGTGATAAGAATAATTGACGGGGCCGTTAACCCTAAGTAATTTTCTGCACCACTGGGGTCAACAAAAATAGTTTTACCCTGTACTCCTAATACCAGGCTGGCATGTTGAACAGGTTGTATAGTAAGCGAACCCATTTTTGTTTTTATGGTATCAGGCGGGCTCAGCTGCGCCCGGACCGTACCAAAGCTTGCAGCAATTATCGTTAATGTAAAAAAGATGGATTTCATAATAAATTAATTTTGACTAAGATACTAAAAAGCGATGGAGCGAAGTTGGATGAAGACAGCATTAGGCAAGATATAGCCATGGGTGCGCGTATGAGCCTGCGTTAGCATCGGACCTGTACGCGTCGGGCTTCCCCCTGTTCCATAGCAAAAGTCACTTCCCCGAAGGCTTGCCCGCAATTAAATTCATTATTTTTTCCTTATAATTCAGCCCGATAGGGAGAAGTGCTTTTTCCATTTCAACGGAACTACCGAAGACTGCTTTGATGCATGCAAAAGCAACGATGTATGATTTATGTATTCGGATGAACTGACCAGCAGGTAAAATATTTTCTGTCTCGCCCATTGTCTGGTGCGTAATAATAACATGCTCCGCAGTATGAATTTTTATATAATCTTTCATGCCCTCTATGTAAATAATATCAGAAAAACGTATCCTGAAAAATTTACTGTTTGATCTTATGAAAATATGTTCGTGGTTAAACGATTTTATTTCACTGGGTGGTGTCTTAAAAATTTTGCCATCCATTATTTTATCTATTGTTTTCGAAAAGCGTTCAAAGGAAACCGGCTTCAGCAAATAATCGATCACATTAAATTCATAACTTTCCAGTGCATACTCCGGATAAGCTGTTGTGAAAACGACCAATGGCGGACTGGATAAAGAACGCAGGAAATTAAGGCCCGTCATACCGGGCAATTGTATATCCAAAAAAATAAGATCTACGTCTTCTTTTTCAAGTGCTTGTTTTGCCTCCGGCGCATTGCGGTAACTGCCCACCAGGCTAAACCGGTCTGCTACTTTCTGCAAATGATTTTTGATAACATCCTGTGCCAGCCTTTCATCTTCTATAATGATACATCTTATCAAGGGAAGCCGTTATTAAAATTAATGATACGGTAAATGTATTATTGCTTAAAATTACATCAAGTGTATGAGTATCGGGGTACAGCCGCTGTAATCTTTCCTGTGCATTTTTAAATCTTGATTTACTTTCCTTTCTTTCGCTTTTTTCTGTTTGAATAATATCCAGCGCGTACGCTTCCGGATACAGTAACTCAAGCACACTTTTACTGTTTTCAAGACTTTTTCCCCGGATACGTTTTGCCTGGGCCTCCAGTCCAAGACTGGTGTTATTAATTACATTTAACACAATTTCACCGGCACTTACTTTCAATGTTATGTAAATAAATGGTTTGGCAAAAGAGGTATCAATAGCATGTTTGAATCCGTTTTCAATAAATGAAATAAATAAGAATGGCTCGATCATAATACCACCTGTTTCCCCCTCCAGCGTAAATTGTATATCAGCATCGTACCTGATTCTTTCTATCTCAATATAATTTTTGATAAACTCAATTTCTTTTTCAATAGGAATTTTTTCTTCATTGCATTCATAGATAAAGAAGCGCATAATATCTGAGAGACGTATAATTACTTCCGGCGTTTTTTCAGCGTTGTTTAAACTAAGCGAATAAATGCTATTGAGCGTATTAAAAAGAAAATGCGGATTTAGCTGCGTGCGGAAATAACGCAACTTATAATAAGTGTTTTCTTTTTGAATAGCAACTACCCTGTCTTTATCATCAAGGCTTGCTTTTAAATATGCTATGGAAACTGCAAGGCAAATATTGATCATTATCCAGCTACTTTCACGGGCAATGGTGATAGCTGAATAAGAAAAATACGCTGTCCAGGGATCATTATCAAAGGATAAAGCTATTGTGTAGAAAAGAAAAGTCAATAAATGTACTGGTACAAAAAAGGCAACTGTCAGCAGCGCGAATAACTGGTATCTTTTGGTAAACAAAAATCCTGGTACAACTATCCTGGCGTATAAAATATATAACGGTGACAAAAGCAGGCACACTACTGTTAGCAGGTACCAGGCGGGTCTTTGGTGAGGAAACGCACCCAGGATATTCACCAACGGATCTATTGCTACAAATAATATCCAGCAATACAATTCAATCTTATAAGATCCTTTTATAATCCGATCGTTATCGTATTCCATCTGGCAGCCGTTTTAGGGATTGATTAAACAATTTATTGCTATTTCCTGGCATACACGTTACCGCTTAACCAAGATGCAAAGCTACCGCAACAGGCACGGGCCGGAAATTATTTCGACCAACAAGCCAGTGGTGTCGATGTAACTGAAGAGGATTATTAAAATAGATGCCGGGTATTTCACGGTTAAATACAAGACGGAGAAATTTAATTAACTTAAATCTGTCTGGAAATAAAATAGGTCTTCCTGGTACGGAAGACCTATGCATTAATCGGGTTGAAAAAGCAGGTTAAAATCAGCGGGGTATTTGCTAATATTTTATGATATTCTTATTATCCTTTTCACCAAGGTCTGTCCATAAAGTTGTTACAATACCCGCCAGCTGTGGCGACATACTTCCCAGTTCATTGATTTTTTCAAGTTGATCAGGCGGCATTTTTTCATCACCAGCAAAATGGGCCATGATTCCATTTCTAAACAGCGGCGCAGCAAAGCTTGCCAATGGTGCCGGAGCGCCTAAATTATTAGCCAGGTAATAATTAAAATAACCATCCAGGTGTTGGGAAAGAAACATACCCGAGTACGCCGGAAAGCTCAGCCCCCCGGGCAAATTTGCTTCAATAGATTGTACCGTTTTAGTTGTTATGTCAAGGCGGGTAGCCGATGCCGTTATGAACCTGTATGGGCTTGGGGCAGTTACCAATGATCCCGTTTGTATGTCGAATAGTTGTTTGCCGTTGTGACTGTATGGTGTAATGTCGTTGGCATGATAGTGCCCCGTAAAAATAATCTTCAACCCGGCGTCAACTAATGTATTGGCAACGTTTTGCCAATCGTCAATTACATAACCAGGGTCCAGTTGCGACTGGCCCGCATAATGTTCAACAAGATTGTGGTGCATCATGGCAAAGACCGCAATGTGTTTTTGTTTTGCCTGTTCCATTTGATTTAATATCCAGCTGAGCGTAGCGGGCTTTATTCTGCCGGCCGCCACATCGCCTTCCGGGCCGTACTCTTCGTATTTACTGGCGTCAATCGATATTAGTCGCAAACCCGGTTGTAACTGCGCCACATAGCTGAGTGAACTGGGATCTTTTGCAAGGGCGCTGTTGTACCCAAAATCACCATAAATGGAAGCAAATTCTTCTTTGGTAGTCTTATCTACCGGGTAGGCATTGTCGCCAATAAATTTCTTTGCCTTACCATTATTGATATCATGGTTACCCGGCACAACAAATATTTTTATTCCGGCTCTTTCCAATTGGTGAAAAAAACGGGCCATCGCCAGGTGT
Source organism: Bacteroidota bacterium (assembly GCA_040004415.1). GTDB lineage: Bacteria > Bacteroidota > Bacteroidia > Chitinophagales > Chitinophagaceae > JACMLD01. The sequence goes on from JBDUAY010000339.1 coordinate 4,024, forward strand.
CCAACTTTTTCACCGTCTTTGGTAATATCACCGGTAATCAGTAATATATCCGGCCTTTCTGCTTTTACATCTGCCATCACTTTTCGGAATATCGGATCACTGTACTCCACCAGTTTAGGATCTGCATCCAGGTAATTCAGAAATGCTGCTCCTGATGCACCGCCTTTACCCAGCAGAGACGGGTCCATATAATGTATGTCTGAGACAACTGCAATTTTCAAATTTGAATGCGCAAGTCCGTACCAGTCTTTAATAATGTTGTCTTCATTGGAGGCAGAATGCGGATCATTTTTTAACTCTTTATTGCAAGAAAGGAAAAATTGACCCAGCAACAATGTTATCAGCCATAGTCTTGGTTTCATGTTTTTAATTTTTAATAGTGAAAGATGTTCTTTAATAATATTGAGTAAGAATTAAAAGTGTGAACCGGTTTCACTATCAAAACTACAATGGGCAAAATCCGTCACCTAATTGACTCCTGCAATAAGTTGACGCCATTTAATTATTATTTGCATATTGGAACGTTTAAAAAAGGTGCATGTGGCAAAAATTGCAAAAACGCGTTTATGACAACCCGTAAATGCAGCGGCAGGTTGAACAGGATTGATAAATTCTACTATAAGGTGAGAACCTGGCGCATCAATCTAATAAATTGACAGGCTGCGCAAGCCAACGGGTTTAGCGGTGCCAATAGTGAATTGGGGGGATTGCTATATCTTAGGTGGCTTTATCCTTTGTATTTTTTACCAGGCTAATGCCGGCAAAAAAGAAAACTGCCCCAACAATTGCCGAAAAAATAATTGTTTTTACGTTTTTCGTACCGGAACCGCCATTGATAAACGATATTCCGGCATAAATCAAACCCACCACGCCTAAAACGGAGAGAACAATTCCAAGTATACGTTTTTCCATCGTTGCTTATTTAAAGTGAATTTTTTTAATACCAGCCTGTGTTATTCTTTTACAATGACCAAGCCACTATCTGTATTACCACATAAATTGAAAATTGCATTAATCAATCCTGCCGGCAGGCTAATCTTACTATACAGCAGTTTATTTGTTCCCTTCTAAATTACTGATCGATATTGATTATTGGTCATAAAATAAAAACAGCAACATGTTTCCCACACAACCTTCTGGAATAAGCGCTTCTTCCCGCAGGTCGCGTTCCAGGATAACGGATCGCGGGCTGCCGTAGAAAGGGTCACCTGTCAATGCGCCCGTTTTATAAATTTTCCACTGCCTAATTTAACGAACGCTATTTTTTATAGTATAAAGCAACTGATTTAATTTATCTCTCCCGGGATGCTGTTGATTATTTCCCAGTCTTGTATCCATGGGCCCCATTGGGTATAAAGCATAAAAAAAGGCCCATTTTATAGGGCCCTTGTAGCGAGAACGAGATTTGAACTCGTGACCTCAGGGTTATGAATCCTGTGCTCTAACCAACTGAGCTACCTCGCCCTGTTTTGAGCATAAAATCTCAAACGGGCTGCAAAAATATAGAAATACGAGCAAAATCTGAAATGAAAGCAAAAAAAGAGCGGGTAGTAGAAACCACCCGCGTTATAACATGAGAAAACTTACATCACTGCCTTCAATAATTTATCCCGGGCGGCAGTGCATAGTGAGAATCCGGGAGAAATGTTGTAATTCACTTTTGTGTTTGGCAAAGACACCAGGCCAAGGGTAAAAATTTTTTAAACGCATGCCCTGACCGGTGAAGACACCAACCAGGGAAAGGCCCTCCCTCCTACACATAAGTCTTCGATAAATGCAGCGGGTATTTATAAATAATATTTAGTAATAATTTGTTAATATCATCTTCCCGGTAATTATACCTGAATTCAGATTCTTTGACATGCAAATACAGCGTATTCTTGTTCATTCCCCTGAATTTCATTAACCGGCTGCGCGTATTGCCCCAGAACACCGTAATATCATCGTGATAACTTTTTCCGCTGGCGCTATTTGTATCAACACGGTACAGCCGCCACTCGTCAAAATCCGCGATGGCATGATACCTTGCCAGGTCACCAAAATGTCCATTTTCCTGCCGGTGCAACATGGTTGCCTGCTGCAATTCACGTATCCCTGTTTTATCAATCGCATGCAACTCTTCTGTAAAAACATTTCCATTTAACTTATAAAAACCATAGTAGGCACTCTCTTCAAGCTCCGTGCTTTTATGCTGGGTTAATTGATACGCTGAATGAGCTGATAAATTGATATTATCATCTTCATTGCATTGATCTTCGCAATGCTTTGCAATATGCGTGCGTATCAGCTTCAAATAATTGTTAATGGTCACCCGGCTTACGGTGGTAATGCCCGCAATTTGTGTGGCAGTTAAATCGTCCGAAAACAACTGGATAATTTCCCGGCAGGTTTTTTCAGACAGGTGCGATCTCTTAAGCATTTTATTTTTCATAGCTTTTCCTTCTGCTTTTTCGTTTCTGCTTTTTTCGTTCTACGAATTTGTTCGCAGTTAAATTGGC
>JBDUAY010000039.1:0-21825 GCA_040004415.1 Bacteroidota bacterium
TCTCCCAATACACCAGGCCTGCGTGAATTACAGGAAAAAGACTCGTTGAGAAAAATTCTATCACACCTGCAAACGATCAATCAGCAAAACACAGCACCTAAGCCGTTGTTGCTAAAGATTGCACCCGATTTAATACAAGAACAAATTGATGATGTAATTGATTTGGCGATGGAAATAAAATTAGATGGACTGGTAGCGGCCAATACGACTATTAACAGAACAGGACTTGCTACAAACGCCACCCGGCTGGTAACTATTGGCGCCGGCGGATTAAGCGGAAAACCCCTGGCGGCCCGCTCAACTGAAATCGTACAATATATCCATCAAAAAACAAATGGGCAAATACCAGTCATTGCCTCCGGTGGAATATTTACAGCTGCTGATGCAAATGAAAAATTGAATGCAGGCGCGGCACTGATACAGGTTTGGACCGGTTTTATTTATGAAGGGCCGGGTATAGTACGGAAGGTTTGTAAAGCGCTTTTATCGGGAGACGCCAGGCGGCAATCGTAAGTAATCACCACCTTTACTTGCATAAAATCATTGCACAATTTTAAATCTTCAACCTTATCCTTCACGCCACACGTCTACAATTTGATTGCTACAAAAGGGCCGCCGGTAACAACATAACCATATGCTTTTGCAACTTCAACCCTTGCACCGGCAGAGAAGGAATTTCCAAAACAATACTCGTATTCTCCAATTAAGCTGGTACCATGTACCTGGCCTTTAGCGTCCGTAACCGGCCACGTGATGTTTGTTGTTTTATCTTGATTGGTTGTATAGACCGGGTAAGACCGCCGTATGTTATAAAATGAGAACGTATACCCAAGGCCAATCCGTAGCGCTGCGTTGTCTGTATGAAGTGGCACAAGCAGTAATTCAAAATCAATTGTATTGGCCTTAGTATATTCACGTACCGTATTTGTACGGGGAAACCCACTGGTTGAGATATGTTTTGCTCCTATACCACCCTGCAACCACTCATTTAAAGGAAAACGATATCCGAGAGATGCAGCTGATCCTGCAAGACCTGGAAAATCATGTACATAGCCAGCACCCAAACGAATACTGCCGCCACTAATATTGTCAGCACCACCATATTGTGCAGTTACTGTAATTGAAATTGCTGTCAACAAAAATAAAAATAATGTTTTCATCGGTTACGGGGTTAAAATTATTAACGGCTATTTTGTGTGCCGGTGTAGAATTCTAAAAAATCAATACGTAAAAAACATTATCATATATAAGTTTTAATAAAGGATAACACCGATGTATGAAAACTGTGCCAAAAAAATTGGCAGTGAAATCTAAATATGAACGATCGTAAAAAAACATTATTTCATCGGAGTTCAACTATTTTTGCGACAATCTAAAGAATCCACTTATGCAGGAGTTGTTTACTGTTGATGCACTTATCAGCTTGCTTACACTTACAGTACTTGAAATTGTACTGGGTATAGACAATGTGATTTTTGTTTCTATATTAATGGGGCCGCTAAATGAAAAACAAAAATTAGATGCCCGCCGCATCTGGATGTTTGCAGGCATTGGTGTACGAATATTATTATTGCTCGGTATTGGCTGGCTGGTAAACAGTGGCAACAGGGAATTATTCGGTTTTAACTGGAGCAGCAACCGCTATTCATTTAACCTGCGCAATATAATTATGCTTGCCGGCGGTATTTTCCTTTTATATAAAACAGTTAAAGAAATACATGACAAATTAGATGGAGAAGAAGAAGTACAAACAGATAAAAGCAAACCTGTTTCTTTTGGCGCAGTCATTGGTCAGATTATACTTATTGACATGGTTTTCTCTTTTGATAGTATCATTACCGCGGTAGGGTTGGCAAAAATTGTAACGGTGATGATCATCGCTGTTGTCATTGCGATGATTATTATGTTCTTTTTCTCTGATAGAATTTCATCCTTCATTCATAAATACCCTGCATTAAAAATGCTGGCGCTGGCCTTTCTGCTGATGGTTGGTTTCAGTTTATTTTTTGAAGGGCTGGAACCATTGCATCACAGTCATATCGACAAAACTTATATCTATGTTGCCATGGCTTTTTCTTTTGGTGTTGAATTACTGAACATGTGGATGCGCAGGCGAAGTAAAAAACAAAAACCTGTGCAGTTAAAAGAGCCGCTTGCTAAGAATACTGTGCAGGATGATTACAATGATATGGCGAACTAAAAAAGCATTTGTTAGCCATTTCCTTAACACGGTGTTCACGATACTAATTTTTGAAGGGCATTCGAAATGTCAAATTTTGTTTCATTGCGGGAAAAATATTCCGCCGCAGGCAAACGGGTGCATTTAAAATTGTCGTTCCGCTTTTCCCTCTACGCCGCAGGTGGAGAGGGAATTAAAAGGGTGAGGTAAAAAAATGCGGCGACAATTTTAAATGCGCCGCAGGCAAACTGGTTGCATCACTTCAAAAAAATAGTTAGTAATTTTATTAAAAAAATATGACTACACAAGAGATTGCTGCCCGCCTGGTTGTGCTTTGCCGCCAGGGGCAATTTGAAACTGCACAAAAAGAATTGTTCAGTAAAGACGCTGTTAGTGTTGAACCATATGCTTCGCCAGCGTTTGAAAAAGAAATAACCGGCCTTGATGCAATTATTGAAAAGGGCCATAAGTTTGATTCCATGGTGGAAAAAATGCATTCACTGGAAGTGTCAGAACCTTTATTGGCAACTAATTCTTTTACATGTACCCTGCGTATGGATGCAACGATGAAAGAACGCGGTCATATGGACATGACGGAAATCTGTGTCTACGAAGTAAAAGACGGTAAAATAATTAGAGAAACATTTTATATGTGAGGCAACTTTAATTCTCATCATTCAATTAAAAAATTATCCCCGGGCGTAGAAACGTCCGGGGATTTAAATTGCTGATCTAAGTTACACTTCTAAATTTTTATTTTTCCGGAGGACTATTATTCTATTATTGTTTTACCATTTTCAATGTTTCTGTTGCGTTGTCTGATACCAGGCGAACCAGGTAAATACCAGCCGGCATATCTGCTACATTGAAAGTGTTTACAGAAGGTTTGCTGAATTGTTTTACTACCCTTCCGCTCATGTCTACCAACTGAACCGTGCTGAAGTTCTGTGCACCATCAATGATAATGTAATCATGCGCCGGTACTGGCGTTACGGAAATGGTGAATGCCTTATCAAAATCAATGCGAATGATACGGCTGTACGTAAATGAGCCATCTTTATCAACTTGTTTCAGGCGGTAGTAATTTGCTTTTGCCAGCGGGTGCTCATCATACAACTGGTAATTATTATTGAGTGGCCCGCCTTTGGCTATTGCTGTTCCAATACTGCTGAAGGAAAGCCCGTCGGCGCTTCTTTCTACAACGTAGTTAGCAAAGTTGCTTTCATTGGTGGACGTCCAAAACAATTTCACTTTTGCATTTTCTTTACTGGCCGAGAATGATAACAGGTGAACGGGCAATGCGTTGCTGAAAGTATACGTAACATCTGCATCGGCACCTTTCACCTGCAGGTTTCCAACGTTATCAACTGCTATTGTATAGAACTGGTAGGTGGAGTCTTTGTCACCAACAAAAAGAAGGGTGTCAGAAGAAAAATTTCCCAGGAACTTGTATGTCGAATCAGACAATGTTTTTCCATATAATTTGTTGTACGCAAAACCAGATCCAAAATCAGATTTCTGCATCGTCATCTTCATTGTGGTATCATCTACTCTTTCCGCTTTTACTATTTGCCCGGCCGGAGATGTAATGTCCACGGTATTCATCCAGTAATTGGTTTGTATTGGTTGATTATTGTCGAAGTAAACATGCGCAACATTTTTGAATGTGTCGAGCGTATTAAGATCTTTCGCTGAAACCTGGAACTGCACAGTGCCTGTTCCGGAAATACCATCAGCATTGGGAGGAAGAAATCCATCCAGCGATGTATCAGCCAGCACTTTGGTTCCTGCCGCATTCATGCTAAAAAAATCGCTTCGGATGATACCGGCAAGTGTATCAAAATTTCCAACAAACAGAACCTTCATATCATTACGGCCCGGTGCATTGAATGTTTGGTACACTGTTCCCCTGAAAGGCGGGACCAGGTATGTTGAATCTGCAACGCGGTATCCGGTAAATCTGAACGTGTTGAAATCAAACCTGGCTTTATCAAGTGTGTCTGTAACATAAACATGTTGTGCGTTACCAGTAGCGGCAGCAAGATTTTCAAATGCCACTTCATAATGTTGCGGTGATAAATTATTGATAAAATGTTTTGCGGTATCGTAATTACTGTTTCCTGTTAAATGGTTCGGATCAAAACCAAAAACATAGTCGATGGGCGCTTCTATAAAATCTTCTATGTAATCAAGATCAAAACATCCATTTTTAAAACCGGCGTGATTATTTATGGTCGTTAAGGTCTTATCTAATTTGCTTTCAATGTTTTCAATTTTGGCCATCGTTGCGGCCACTTTGTTGTAAGCCTGACCTACAATTTTACCACCTGAACACGATGCAATGGCACCAGCCGTATTATACCAGTAACTGGCAAAAAAAGCGCCTGCGTTATACAGATGTCCGTGTGCGGGATTATCTGTAAAATCACTTGTCCCCCCTTTGCTGCTTGTCCAGTCATATACAGATGTAAAGCAGGAAACATAAGGCACATACCCGAGCGCATCCCAAACACAATTCCAGTACGACTGCCAGGGAGAACCAAATTGTGGCTTCTGGGCCCAGCAATAAACTTTCTGTACACCTGTAGAAGTACTGCGCATTTTAAAGTTAATAGATCTTGTATCGCCGCCGGCCATATAAGCGGGTATAAAGCTGTATAGTTTGTACTGGTACCGGGTTCCATTAATCACTGTATCAATAGGAATCCATTCAGTCGGCAGCGGATTGTCGCTGCTGAATCCGTCAGGAATATAATAGTCAACATCAAACACTATCTCGTTTTCTGCTGGTGCCATTATCCAGATAACAGGGCATTTGGCCAGGACGTTGCTGGTATTGGTAGCGTTCACCGTATAATAATTCCATACACCTGCTTTCACTGTTCTTGATCCTGTAAGCTCCGTTGTTATAAATGTTTGAGCGCCTGCTATCAACTGTTCACAGCCAGGCCGGTGATCAGTTGTTCGCCTTGCACCAGCGATAAGGCAAGGGCCCTGGTCGAACGGTCCATAACTCAAATCCGTTATAGAAACCTTGCCCACCATAACTGTATCGTACCCGCTGCTAAGACGGGCATGCAAATCATAATAACTATACAATGCGGGAATGGGAAGCGTAACGGTGTGAAGGTCAAAAATCAACGTCAGTAATTTATTGGCGTAAGCCGTTTTGTTATACGGGTAAATAATGCTGGAGCCGCTCTGCAGATAAATAACAGTATTGGTGTCCAGGCCACCACCAAAAATGTTCATTACATAATCATGGTTCAAGAATCCGTTTTCGGGGCTAATACTTTCTATTCCCGACATAACAATTGACTGAGTGCTGGTGTCTACCCGGCAACCTGAACCGGTAATCTGGCTCATCAACTTATATCCTGGAACACCGGACGGGAAATTATAGTTATAAACAGCGCTGTTATTATAGGCTGTATCAACAACACCATCCACTGCCCATTTTATTTTTTTAGATGGGTTAAAACTGGAGTTATCTATAAAGTTGTACCCGCTTGAATACCTGGTAGACTGAAAGCCTCCCTGTGGTTTATATAAATCGCAAAGACTAACGGTATTCAATGCAACATTTCCCATTTGGCCATTGTTGTTAACAAGACGTAATCCAAGCACACTGCTATCGCTGCCGTTATCTGGCACAGGAATAGAAAAAGTAGTATCCAGTGCCGCGCCAGCTGTAAATTGAATAATTGAATTTTTGCCAACACCCAGGTCGTTCTCTGAAAAATATTCCAGTGTATGTATCTGTGCTGCGCCGCTGGCACCATTAGATACTATAAAACTTCCTTGCGACAAAAATCCCCATTCGTTAACACTGTTTTTCAACCGCACATAAATGGTGTGGGGGCCTGCGGTAAGACTGGTGATATCAAAATTTACAATTTCATCCATTGAAGTTTTGCCAACAGGTAATTGTATGCCATTCCCAAAACCAGGATCTGTATCAAAGTAGTACTCTGCAGATACAATCGTGGCATCGCCCGACGCACCATTGGCTATTAAAACACCCGACTGGTAAGTGGTACTCCAGTTATTATCTGAATTTTTGAGCCGGAGATTAAATATGTGCAGGCCTGCACTTAAACCATTAACACTAAAGTTGATGTCGGCATCAGGGGCGCCACTGTTGATGGTGACAGCCGTTGCATTTCCAATACCGGGATCGGTGTCAAAAAAATACTCCGCAGTAGTTATCTGCTGCGCACGCACAACGGTACAACACACCACCAGTAAAAGTGTAAATATTTTTTTCATACTTGTATTTTTAAGCCGCCGGAGCAGCATATATTAATAGGATGCTTTTGCCTTTAGATGCACCAATACGCGGCCACGGTTTTTTGGATCAGGCACTGCACTAAGATTGTATATTTCCGGAAGTGGAGGTATGCCTGAAAACACATAGGGGTTGGCGCCACCAAAAGACCCTACTTCGCCCCCATCATTTGCAGCATGCTTTGCAAAACTGGTATCATACACCTGCCATTTTTGTTCAAAAGAATGGTAACCAAAAGCAGAATATTGAAAAACACCATCAAGATTTGGAACCAGTAAATTGAATGAATTTGCAGGAAATATGCCGCTGCGGTTACTGATATTAGAAGACGTTACACCATTCAAACCCAGGCTTGAACTAATACCAGAGTTGTTTGCATTGCTGACAAAAAAATTATTGAAAAAAGTATAATTACAAAAAGAAGAGCTTCCAAGATCTCCCTGGAAAGTGTTGTGGTTAAAAATGATATTGCCATAATTAGTTGGATTAACATTGTGGTTAAACGTAAATCCGGGGCCGTTGCCCCTGTTATCAAACAGGTTATTATTGAACTGCAAATTTTGCGAGCCCGTTCCTTCTTCAATAAAAGTCTCACCACCACTATGATTGAAAAACTCAAGGTTGGTCTCTGTTATATAACATTGGCTGATGGTACAATTATTAGTATTTTTAGTTATAAACAAATAGTTGCCATTTGGAAACGCACCCCAGATTTCCACCAGGCAACGGTTGATGGTTATATTGCTTACGCTGTCCAGGAAAAAACGGTAATAACGCACGCCGGTAGTTACACCATTCATGGCCACGCCCTGTATATAACTATCGCTGCTGCCTGGCATAAAATAAATAGAGCTGATCATTACACCGGTGGCAGTGGGTGCCATAAACGGCGTGGTATTTTGATCCAGCATATATCCTGTACCAATGATGAATAATTTTTTATTGATGTTTACATTGCCATAATCAACTGTACTGGGGAAGAGATACAATGTACTGCCCGCAGCAACGCTGTCTATTGCCCCCTGTAGTGTACGGAAATTTGCCGTCATACCGGCAACATTGGAAACGGTATAGGCTTGCTGGCTATGCGCCAGTAACGGCAAGATCATTATAAGTAAAAATATTTTTTTCATAACGTTTTGTAAATATTAGGTGGGAGATCAGTTAGACGCACGGGCTTTAACGTGTACAGAAATGCTGCCCGGTGCAGTAGCCTGTTGGGGAACCGCAAGATTATAAATAAAAGGAAGATTGGGTATACCAGACAACTTGTACGGATTTGCGCCACCATATGCGCCGCATGCTGTACCACCCTGCCCGAATGTATTTGCAAAACTGGTATCCCGTAACATCCATTTTTGATCAGTGGAATGATACCCTGCAAGGTTACCGGAGAACATATTATCTGTATTGATCCCCTGGATATTATTTGCGGGATCTACAAATACAGAGGTGGCATTTGAGATATTATTAAAAGCTGTTCCAATATGAAGGTACGCCGCATCCGGAGCATCTGCAGGTACGGTATTTATAATAATATTATTGGTATAGCTAAAGTTTGCAAACGAGCTGCTCTTCATATCCATCATAAACGTATTGTTGGTAAAAGCCCCGCTGATGGCACCATTCAACAGGTTTTCATTTCCGTATGGCCCTACCCGGAAGAAAGACACCCCCTGCCAGTCGATAATGTTATTGATAAACTGCACACCTGAAAAAGCAGGCTGGCTGGTTTGGTAAGTAATAAGGGGCGGTACTGTATAGCCGTTAATATTCTGCAGGTAGCATTGCCTTATTATGCAGTTATTGGCGCCGTTAATAACAAAGAATGAATGTGCACCCCCATAAGCGCCATAAGTAGGAGATACAATCAGGCAACGCGAAATAGTAACGTTAGAAACAGTATCCAGCACAATACGATTTGTTAGTTCCAATGCCTGGTAAGCAATTTGCAGGCCTTCGAGGTAACTGTTATCACTACCCGGTCTGAAGGTGATGGAATTAACAAATACAGGTGAAATATTAGCCTGTGTATTGGGCTCCGGGTTTTGACCCAAAAAATACCCTGTGCCATACACCGTTAGTTTCTTTGTAAAAACAGCATTTCCGTAACTGTAGGAACTGGGCATCAGGTACAGGATGCTGCCAGCCGCTACGCTGTCATGTGCGCCCTGCAGTGTTTTAAAATTTGCTGTGTTACCGGGAGTGTTTGATACGGTATAACGGTTTTGTGCAACCGCAGCGAGAGGAAAAATGAACAGACACAATAATAATTTTTTCATAATCATTTATTTTGGGCATAAAAATTTTGACCAGGTAGTTTATAGACCTGTTATTGATAAAAATATAGTAAGCGTGTTGCGGGATTACGCAGCGGATGTTGGATCAGGACGCAAAGGGAGTCATTATCATTGACCTGCAATGATGATCGCCCATTCTGCGTTTACAGCGGCGTAGTTGCTGCTACTATTTTTTGATGGATGGTTATATTGGAAGACGCTGCAATGAAATTTTCTATCCGCAGCCAGACGTGCTGTCAGTTGAATTTTTTCATAATAATGTTTTGGGGTTAAAAGATGACACCGTAAAATTGTATTTAATTAAAAAAGATTACAATAACTCAAATGAGTTATTTTTTTAGCCGCAGGCGTTCTTACTTTGTGCAGGCAAATAGGGATTTACAATTATTTTTTATACTTTGCTCTATTACGTTAAACACATGCCGTCGAAAAAAATCAGCGCAGTATTTTTATTTCTGTCAGCAATGGCTCCCCTTTTCTGCTTTCCACAAACAAGGCGGATTGATAGCCTGAAGAACCAGGTGCAGATGGCAGCTGCTGACAAAGAAAAAATTGCTGCAATCCTGCAACTTTGCAAAGAACAGTTTTCGCTTAACCCTGACACCGTTTATAAATATGCAATGGCTGCCAAAGTGCTGGCTGTTTCTCAACACGATGCAGTAAAAACAGCATTGGCTGATTATTATATTGGTTACCAGTTTTTAACCCGCGGGATGACGGATAGCAGCCTCACGATTGCCGACCGGAACCTGAAACAACTGCATTATACAACAGAAGAAAAAGAAGCGTATGTTGATTATATATTGCTAAAAGCCAGAACGTTTAATAACCTTAACCGTGGCAAGGAAGCACTTGATCTGCTTTATCCACTGTTGGCCACGGCTGAAAAACAAGCAGATACACTTACACAAATGCGAACCATGAATGGAATGGTATCGGCACTTGTTACTGCAGGCGATGACAAAGAGGCACAACGGTGGTGTTACAAAGCGTTACAGATATATCCACCAGTTGGATCTTTTATTTACCAGGAGGCATATGGTGTTATCCTTTCTAACCTTGCACTTACATTTATGCACCTGTATGAGGCAAACCAAATGAAACCAGCGCTTGATTCATCGGTTCGTTACACAGATTTAGCTATTGCCTCCAGCAGCAAAAATGAATTCCTTGGGGGTCTTGCATATAATCTCGGACTAAAAGCGGTCATCCTCGGCATTAATAATAAAATACCCGAAGGAGAACAGATACTCAAAGAAAGCCTGGCAACCTACCGTCAGATTGGCAATATGTTTTACATTATTAATACCATGTCTGTAATGGGCAATTTTTACGGTATTACAAAACAACCTGAAAAAGGGATTGCCATTTGTAAAGAAGGCATCGCACTTTGCAAAAAATCTGAGCCAAACATTTATCTCTATGGAAATTTAGCAGCAAACTACAAGCTCGCAGGCAATTATAAAGCCTATGGTGAAACACTGGAGCAACTTTCTGCAATAAAAGATTCATTACACTTTAAAAATTCTGCGCTGGCATTGTTTGATGTGCAAACCAGGTACGAGATGCAGAAAAAAGAGAATACTATTATTGAGCAAAATTATGCGCTGGCCAAAAAAAATTACCTGGCATATGGCTCACTTGCATTGCTTTTGATTGGCAGCGTTTTTTTTATACTTCTTATCCGGTTGAACCGGAATAAACAACAATTTAAATTTCAGACGATCCAGAGAGAAGAAAAACGGTTGAATGAAATTGCAGTGAGTACTGCGGAAGAAAATGAACGCCGCCGCATTGCCGCTGAATTGCATGATAACCTGGGTGGCCAGCTTAGCTATATCAGCAGCAATATGGATTTTATATTAGAAGCGCCCGCATCGCTTACAGAAGACGAAAAGAAAAAACACCTGAGCAAAGTAAATGAAACAGCCAAAAGTACCATTGCAGATTTACGGGAAAGTATTTGGGCACTGAAAAAGCAACAGGTTGAAGTAGATGAGCTGGCGGATAAAATAAAATTATTTGCACAGAGTCAGCTGGCACACCAGGTGGGCATGCAACTGGAAGTACATGAAAACATCCTGCACAAAACGATACTTTCGTCTGCAGAGGCGCTGAATATTTTCCGCATATTTCAGGAAGCGATAAATAATGCGTTAAAATATTCTGATGCATCAAAAATTATTTTATCAATAGAGACCAGCGAAATATTTTTATACCACCTTTCGCTTGAAGACGATGGGACAGGGTTTGATACAAAAGGAAATTTTACTGACCATTACGGACTTGAAAATATGCAACAAAGATCAAAAGACATTCGCGCGGCGTTGAACATTACCAGCATTTCAAAACAGGGCTCAATAGTCAGTCTCTCAAAAAAGCCTGATTAATAATACAAATGAGTTATAGGAAATAATAAAAATACGGGTCAATATTGCAGTAATATGAAGATTAGGATAGCCATTGTAGATGATAAATCACAAAACAGGATCTCACTTTGTGACCAGCTTAAATATGCTGATGACATTGACGTGGTTTTCACTGCCGCGAACGGCGTTGCATTTTTGGAGAAAATTAATGAACTGTCCCCAAATAATTTTCCGCAAGTGGTGTTGATGGATATTGAGATGCCGGAAATGGATGGCATACAAACTGTGCAGCATGCCCACACTTTATATCCGGAAATAAAATTTTTAATGCTGACGGTATTTGACGACGATGATAAAATTTTCGAGGCTATTAAGGCAGGCGCAAACGGTTATTTATTAAAAGATGAAAAAATCTCATTGATAACCGATTACATCAGACAACTGGTGGAAATTGGTGGCGTACCTATGAGTCCGCGTATTGCGCGAAAGGCAATGGATTTACTGATGAAGGCATCTTTACCAGAACAAAAAATAATATCAGCTGCAGACAGCCCATTATATGAACTTTCTAAACGGGAAACGGAGGTTTTGAAATTCCTGGTGGATGGCTATGATTACAGGGTTATTGCAGAGAAACTTTTTTTGAGTACACATACCGTACGTAAGCACATTGCTAACCTCTACACTAAGTTGCATGTAAGTTCCAAAGCGCAGGCTATCAAAATTGCAACCAGAACCAACCGTTAATTATTACTTGTGCTCCAGCAACTGATTTAAAAACCGATCAGATTGTCTTTCGGGATTGGCCAATTCGTGCAGTGTAATTTTATCAAGTAACTGGTCAACGGTAAACTGTATCATCTGCCAGAGGGAACGTGCAGTGCAATCAACTGAATTGGTGCATAGTTTTAATGAGCCTGCATGCTGACCGCAAAAATCCTGGTCAAACAACACACCACCCAATACTTTCAATACCTGCTTAATACCAATTTCCTTTGCGGGTTTAGCTAACACATAACCACCTTTAAGACCCGGGGTGCTGTTTATAAAGCCGCCCATACGCAATACACGCGTAAGCTTCGCCACATAATGGGTGCTTAGTCCTTCAGTCTCGCTCAATTGCGGAATACTTAACCCGGCTGAATCCTTACACCCTGCGATGCGGATTAATATGCGAAGGCCGTATTCTTCCTGTGCGGTTATTTTCATAATGTATGTATTCTTTTTTACATGTACCCCAATTCAAGCTGCGCCGCTTCAGACATCATGCTTTTATTCCAGCTGGGCGTCCATGTTACCGATACGTATACGTCATTCACGCCTTCTATCGTTCTCACTTTCTGATCAACTTCTACTGGTATCGATTGAGCTGCCGGGCATGCGGGAGAAGTAAGCGTCATTACTATCTGAACATTATTTACCGGCAGAATATCTATCTCATAAATCAAACCCAGTTCATAAATATTCACCGGTATCTCCGGGTCAAAAATGGTGTACAAACATTCAACCACTTTTTGTTTCAACGCCTCTGTATCTGTTTCCATCTGCTTATGCTTTTGCGGTATTTTTAATTTTATACGCCAACGCGTAATTTTTCATCTGTTTCACCATTGCCAGCAACCCATTGGATCGGGTTTGTGCTAAATGATTGCGCATGCCAATTTCACTGATAAAATTCAATTTAGCTTCGATCATTTCATCCGGCGTGCGGCCAGATAAAACACGAATCAACATACTAATAAGCCCTTTTACAATTACAGAATTGCTGTCTGCACTAAAATAAATTTTATCATCTTTATAATCCGCCGCCAGCCAAACGGTAGACTGACAGCCTCTAATTTTATTTTCTTCAACCTTATATTTATCATCTAGTACGGGGAGGCTTTTACCCATGTCGATGATGTATTCATACTTGGCGTCTTCATCCCAGGACTCCAGCAATTTAAAGTCTTCAATAATCTCGTTTTCTGTTTCAGCTATGGTCTTCTGATTATCCATTTATTATGCCATCATTTTAATTACCTTATGCAACCCTGTTATTAATTCATCAATTTCTTCTTTGGTGTTATATACCGCAAAAGAAGCGCGGGTGGTGCCTGGTATACTGTAACGATCCATCAATGGTTGTGCGCAATGATGCCCCGTTCTTACCGCAATCCCCCGGTTATCAAGCAAAATGCCGATATCTTGCGGATGAATGTTATCCATAACAAAAGAAATCAGGCTTACTTTTTCTTTTGCCCTGCCAATAATTGTTAAACCAGGTATTTGCTCTAGCTGCGCAGTGGCGTAGTGCAACAATTCATCTTCGTGCTTACGTATTTTTTCTTTCCCAAGTTTATTAATAAAATCGATTGCTGTTTTAAATGCGATGGTGTCTGCGATATTCGGTGTGCCCGCTTCAAATTTATACGGCAAATCTGCATAAATAGTTTTTCCAAAGCTCACTTCTTTGATCATCTCTCCCCCACCCTGGAACACGGGCATTGATTCAAGCAATTGTCGCTTGCCATACAACGCGCCCACGCCTGTTGGGCCATATAATTTATGAGATGAGAAAGCAAAAAAATCAGCATCCATGTCCTGCACATCAATATCAAGATGCACAGAAGATTGTGCTCCATCAACCAAAACAATGGCGCCCTGCTTATGCGCGGCATCAATTATTTGTTTCACCGGGTTTACGGTACCCAACGCATTAGAGACATGAACGATTGATACTAATTTTGTTTTAGCATTTAATAATTCCAGGTACGCCTCCATTATTAATTCTCCGGCATCATTAATCGGTATTACTTTTAGTATGGCGCCTTTTTCTTCACACAAAATTTGCCACGGAACAATATTGGAATGATGTTCCATGGTGGAAATAATGATCTCATCGCCTGCGTTGATATTTTGCCGGCCCCATGTATACGCAACCAGGTTAATACCTTCAGTAGTGCCTCTTGTAAAAATAATTTCTTCACGCTCCGCCGCATTAATAAAGTGTTTCACCGTATCACGGGTAGCCTCAAACGCAGCAGTAGCTTCTTCTGCCAGCGTATGAATACCGCGATGGATATTTGCATTGTAGCCGGAATAATAATCAACCAGCGCATCAATTACCACCTGCGGTTTCTGAGACGTAGCCGCATTATCGAAATATACCAGTGGCTTACCTTTTACTGTACGGTTCAATATAGGAAACTGCTGCCGGATGGCATATATATCTAATCCTTTTTGTATGGGGGCAGATTGTATCATGCTATATCAAATTCTAAACGTTCTGAAATCATTTCGTTAACGTAGTCACGGATTTTCACAGGCTTAATATGTTCCAGGATATCAATAGCAAATGCATGTACCAGTAAAGACCGCGCAATTTTTTCATTAATGCCGCGCGACTGCAAATAAAACATTCCTTCTTCATCCAGTTGCCCGATGGTACAACCATGCGAACACTTTACGTCGTCGGCAAAAATTTCCAGCTGGGGCTTTGTATTTACACTGGCATCCGCTGAAAGCAAAATATTTTTATTCGATTGATAAGCATTTGTTTTTTGGGCATCGCGCTGTACAAATATTTTCCCATTAAACACAGCACTGGAATGATCGTTCATAATGCCTTTGTACAATTCATTACTTAAGCAATTGGGCTTCACATTATCAACTACCGTGTGGTTATCAATATGTGTTTGCCCCTGCTGAAAATATAAACCATATAAATGTGCTTCACAATAGTCCGCTTCCAGCACAACGTTCAGGTTATTGCGTATAATACCACCGTTTAATGAAATAGTTACAATATGGGTATAGCTCTTACCCGTTTGCCGAACATGGGTAGTACTCACCTGGCTGGTAGTAACTGCATCGTTTTGGATTTTATAGAATTCAAGCAATGCACCCTTTTCTACTACAATTTCCATTACCTGGTTAGTAAAGCTTTCTGCCACGCCAAGCGTTGAATACGTTTCAACTATCTGCACTTGCGCATGCTCGCTCACATGCACCAGGCTGCGGGGCTGGGCAAACACATTTTCCGCACTGGCATCAGAAATATGATAAACATAAACCGGATGTTCTGGCACTTGTCCTTTTTTTACATGAACAAACACACCCCCATGCACGAAAGCTGTATTCAGTGCATTGATGCCATCTCTTAGGTATTTGGCGCTATGACCAAGATTAGCGGCAACAATACCAGCATATTCATTTTTTGCGGCTTCTTCCAGTGGCAATACTACTAATGAAGATGACCGTATAGTTGAAAGTTCAAATGAAAAAACTCCATTTACAAATATCAGTTCATTGGATTGCTCATGGCCGGGCAAACGAACTGAATTTAATTTATCCTGGCTGAGCGAAACAGATCCGCTGGCTTTTGGAAACAGGTATTCTTTATTGAACAAGCCACCAATGCGTGTATATTTCCACTCTTCATGTTTTGATGTGGGAATACCAAACTGGCTGAATGCATTAAAGCCTTCCTGGCGCATTGCATCCAGGCCATTGCCTTTATCTGCCACCTGTAATTGATCAAATCTTTCTTTTAAATATGCTGTGTTCATGTATTATTTTTGGCTGCGCGAAATAATTTAACAATCGCTTCATTTGTGGCTGGTCAGACACCAACCATGGAAATAAGGGTAAAACAAATCAGACATCATTACATCAGACCTGCCATCTATGCTTCTTCGCCAACGTTCACTTCATTCTTAATAAAATCATATCCTCTTTCTTCCAGTTCAAATGCCAGTTCTTTGGTGCCTGAACGCACAATGCGGCCGTTATACAACACATGCACAAAATCCGGAACGATATAATCAAGTAAACGCTGATAATGCGTAACCAGCAATACCGCATTGTCTTTATTGCGTAGTTTATTTACACCGCCGGCAACAATACGGATGGCATCGATATCCAAACCTGAATCGGTTTCATCCAATATTGCCAGTCTTGGTTGCAGCATCGCCATCTGGAAAATTTCGTTGCGCTTTTTTTCACCACCAGAAAAACCTTCATTCAACGGCCGGCTCAGCAATGATTGATCAATATTCATCAAGGCCATTTTCTCTTTCATCATCTTTAAAAAAGACACGGCATCGAGCGGCGCTTCACCACGATATTTTCTTACTTCGTTTACTGCAGTCTTAATAAAATTAGTGGTGCTCAATCCGGGTATTTCCACCGGGTACTGAAAACCAAGAAACAATCCTTCACCAGCTCTTTTTTCTGGTGATAGTTCCAGCAAATCTTTTCCTAAAAATTCAACAGAACCATCTGTTACAATATAATTGGTTTTGCCGGCAAGTACAGACGCCAACGTGCTTTTACCAGAACCGTTCGGTCCCATAATAGCATGTACTTCACCCGGTTTTATTTCGAGATTAATTCCTTTTAAAATTTGTTTCTCTTCAATACCCGCATGTAAATTCTGAATGGTCAACATAACTTTTATTATTATTTTTTTTCAATGGGCTTCACCCATTGCTGATGTATATATCGCCCTTGCCGGGCTGGTGTATATTCTGAATACTAAATACTTTCTTTACCCCACGCTGCCTTCTAAACTTATCGCCAGTAACTTTTGTGCTTCCACAGCAAATTCCATGGGCAACTGGTTCATTACTTCTTTGGCAAAACCGTTAATGATCAACGCCACCGCTGTCTCTGTATCAATGCCGCGCTGGTTGCAATAAAAAATTTGGTCCTCCCCAATTTTTGATGTGGTGGCTTCATGTTCCACTACTGCTGTACTATTTTTTACTTCGATATATGGAAATGTGTGTGCGCCGCATTTATCGCCCAGCAACAAAGAATCGCACTGAGAAAAGTTGCGTGCATTGGCAGCATTTTTACCAACATGAACCAATCCGCGATAACTATTATTACTAACGCCGGCAGAAATCCCTTTTGAAACAATCCGGCTTTTTGTATTTTTTCCCACATGCAGCATTTTTGTTCCGGTATCTGCCTGCTGGTGATTATTGGTAACAGCAATTGAATAAAACTCACCGGTTGAATTATCTCCTTTCAATATTACACTGGGATATTTCCAGGTAATGGCGGATCCGGTTTCAACCTGCGTCCAGGAAATCTTAGAATTATCACCTCTGCAGATACCGCGTTTAGTAACAAAATTGTAAATACCACCCTTGCCTTGCTTATCGCCCGGGTACCAGTTTTGAACAGTTGAATATTTGATCTCTGCATTCTCCATTGCTACCAATTCAACCACGGCAGCGTGCAATTGATTTTCATCGCGCATCGGCGCCGTACAACCTTCCAAATAGCTTACATAACTTCCTGCTTCGGCCACAATCAGCGTTCTTTCAAACTGCCCGGTGTTCTCTGCATTGATCCGGAAATAAGTAGACAGTTCCATTGGACAGCGAACACCCTTCGGTATATAACAAAAAGAGCCATCGCTGAATACGGCTGCATTCAACGCGGCAAAATAATTATCAGTTACGGGAACAACAGAACTTAAATATTTTTTGATAAGATCAGGATGCTCCTGGATAGCTTCACTCATAGAGCAAAAAATAATTCCCAGTTCACCCAATTGCTTTTTAAATGAAGTGCCGATAGACACACTATCAATTACAGCATCCACTGCAACGCCAGAAAGACGTTTTTGCTCATCCAGCGATATACCGAGTTTTTCAAATGTTTTTCTTAATTCGGGATCGATTTGATCCAGGCTGTCAAGCGCAATTTTTTGCTTGGGGGCAGAATAATAAATAATATCCTGGTAGTTAATGGCCGGATATTTTATATTGGCCCAGGTGGGTTCTTCAGGCTCAATTTTCAGCCAGTAAGCAAAGGCTTTTAACCGCCAGTCGAGCATCCACTGCGGTTCATTCTTTTTGGCAGAAATAAAACGAATGGTATCCTCGGTCAATCCCATCGGAGCCTCATCTGCTTCTATATCAGTTACAAAACCATATTTATAGTCGCTAAGAACAGTTCTTTCAATCGTGCTGAGTCCATCATCCATTACATCTTTTTCAACCGGAGAAATTTCTGTATTCATCCGGCAAAGATACAAATCAATTTATACAAAAAAGTAGAAACGACTTGTTATTGAACGATTTTTTGTTAATTGGGCAGGAACATATTCTCACTGGCAAAAAGGGCTGTTTCTGAATCAATTACGAAAACAAATCAGCCGGAAATAATCATTAAAATGCATTAATAAATGTTGATTTTCCTGATATAGTCAGCGGACAGGCCGATTGTGCCTGGCCCAGGTGACTTAATCGCTGTTCGCAGTTGTCAGAATGTAAAGATTAAATGACATGGGCGCAGCAATATTCAACGGTTTGTCGTTACCAGGGGGATTGCTTTATTTGCGATTTGCTACGCTTCGCGACAAAAACAAGCGCTTTCATCTAATCATTCATTGATTGTGTAACGTTTCCTGCACACCTTCGTCAAACGCTCAAACATAAAAATGAAAAAATACTTATTCGCTTTCAGCAGTTTTCTTTTACTGGCAATAGCAACAATGGCCCAGCAGCAAAAAACAAAAGTGTTATTGCTGGGATGTTTTCACTTTGACAATCCCGGTTTGGATGTAGCAAAGTTTGAAAACGCAGATGTAATGTCAGCAAAGCGCCAGCAGGAAATAAGAGCAGTTTTAAACAAACTGGAACAATTTAAGCCAGATAAAATTTTTGTAGAAGTGGGCGCCGAAATGCAGCCAAAGCTTGACAGCAATCTGCAGAAATATAAAATTGAAAAATTTGTGCTCAAGGCAACGGAGACGCATCAGCTGGGTTATCGGCTGGCAAAGGAATTGAACCTTCCAACATTGTATGCGGTTGATTACAGCGGTGCTCAATTTCCATTCGATAGCCTGGTAAGCTCAGCTACCGAAGCAAAACAATTCAGCCTGCTGGGATACATGAAAACATCGATCGACAGTATTCAAAATAGTTTCAATGAATCGCTGAAAAAAAATACGGTTACAGAATTGTTGCTGAACCAGAATTCAACACCGATGGTAAATTTTCAGGTGGGTGCTTATTTTGATTTTTTGATTGCCGGCAAAGAAGGCAATCATATAGGCTCTTATTTAACCAGCGAATGGTGGAGAAGAAACATGATCATCTACGAAAATATCTTAAAGCGCATGACCGGTAAAGAAGAGAAGATACTCGTTATTTTTGGATCGGGCCATACAGCGTTATTACAAGAGATGATGAAATACAATAAAAATTTTGAATTGGTTCCTGCTTCATCTGTGCTGTAAACATAGGAGGATATATTGCTGATTCAGGAATTGTAGTATTCCCGGATTTATTTGTGATTATAAATTAATTAGAATGAAAAAAATTAGTACACTCTTTTTATTGGCTGCAGGTTGCTGCATGTTATTAATTGCTTGTAACACGACAACGCCTGAAAATTATTTTGACCGGGCCGTGCTGAACTGCAATATGATGATGGATTTTGCCAACGACGGCATGCAAAGGGAATTCGAACAACCATCTGTAAAACTGGTTGAAGGCACTAAAGACCAAACAGCACCCATGAAGCGGAAAGAAATAATAGACGATAAAATAAAATACCTGGATGAAAGCTTTTCTAAAATTAAAGCGCTCAAAGAAACAGATGACACGCGCGTTATGCTGAAAGCCTCTGTTGCGTTGTACGAATACGTTTTACCGGTATATAAAAATGAGTATGTTCAAGTGGCAAAATTATATGATGATAATGCCCCCAAAGAACAAATAGAAACGTTGTCTAAAACCATCCGGGATAAATATTCTGCCGGTTTTCTTCAACGCTTTGATGCGCTCACCAATGCTGGCAAACCCTATGCTGAAAGACATTCTATCAAAGTAAATTGGGGCGTTAAAACAAGCCCGGATCTGCACTAAATAACCGGCACCTCTTATCCGGGTCTATGTAAAAAAAAATAATAGTGAATTTGAACGAAGTTCGATTCTGAAAAAATTTTGTTCTTGCACAAGATGATAAACTGGTGAAAATTGATGGCTGTGTTTATCTTTAGGCCATGAAGAGGGTTTTTATTAAGGCTCTTAAGATTACCGGAATTTCATTTGGCAGTATTTTATTGCTATTGTTTCTTATGCCCATTCTTTTTCCCGGAACAGTGGCCGAAAAAATAAAAGGCTGGGCCAACAGCAGTCTTAATGGTGAATTAAATTTCTCGAAAGTCCGCTTGTCCTTTTTCAAACATTTTCCATCGCTTACATTAACGCTCTACGATTTCACTTTAAAAGGTTCTGCGCCTTTTAAAAAAGACACGCTGGTATCGGCTGGTGAAATAGCACTGGGGGTAAACATTAAAAACCTCATTTTTAATAAGCGTGTTAATATCAATAAAATTTTCATTTCTGATGCAACTATCAATGTACAGGTAAATGAAAAAGGCGGTGCCAATTACAATGTTTATGTGAGCGATAAAAAGAAAGCAGCCAGCGATACGGATACGGCCGGTACGGCGCTGCGACTGGAAAAAATAATTGTAGAAAACAGTCATTTAATATATAATGATAAGTCTGTCCAAATTCTTATCGATGCTAAAGGTTTCAATTATACTGGCAGCGGTGATTTAAGCAAATCCATTTTTGATTTGGCCAGTCATGCAAAAATTGATGCGCTGGATTTTTCGTTTAGCGGTCAGCCTTATCTGGTAAACAAAAAAATAGATGCTGATCTGATTACAAAAATTAACACCAACGCGCTGTCATTCTTTTTTGAAAAAAATAATCTTGTCATTAACCGCCTTCCTGTACAATTCAGCGGCAAACTTGATTTCCTGAAGAATGGCTACGGTATTGATTTTACACTGAACGCTGCTAAAAGTGACCTGTATGATTTTATTACAGCCCTGCCACCGCAATACATCAGCTGGCAACAGCAAACTAAAATAAAAGGTAATGCCGATCTCTTTCTTACACTCAAAGGAAAATATATTGCTTCATCCAATACAATGCCCGATCTTGATTTTAACATGAAGATCAGGGATGGTTATGTTGAATATAGAGATGCCCCGCTACCGGTATCCAATCTTTTTTTGAACCTGGATACAAAAATGCCTTCCATCAATCCGGATAGCCTGGTGGTGAAAGTTGATTCCATTTTTTTCAATATTGATAAGGATTATTTAAGTGCCATCATTACCATCAGGGGTATTCAGCAACCATTTATTGCTGCGAAAATTACTACGCAGATGGACCTGGAGAAATTAGACAAAGCATTTGGCATTCCTGGTATTGCACTCAAAGGAAAAGTTGATTTGCAATTAACAGCAGACGGCAAATATGCTTCGGGCCCTGACCCCAATAGTCTGCGTCATGAAAATATAATATTAAGTATCCCATCTTTTAACCTGAAATCGGTTGTAAAAGATGCTTATTTCAAATACGATTCGCTTCAGCAAGCTGTCAGCAATATCAATTTCAATATAAACAGCGTTTGCCCGGATAATAATTACCTGCATACCAATTTTAGCATCACCGGACTATCGGCAACAGCGCTCAACAATTTTATTAAAGGCCATGCAAGTATCAGCAGTTTGCAGGATAAAGAAGTGGATGCAAATATGCAAGCCAATATAAACCTGGCTGATATAAAAGAATTGTATCCCCTACGCAATATGGAGCTGGCGGGCTTGTTAAAATTTAATATTACTGCAAAGGGAAAATATGATGAAATAAAAAAGACATTTCC
>JBDUAY010000340.1:0-6501 GCA_040004415.1 Bacteroidota bacterium
AGGGGACACTTACTTGCTTGAATTAAATGCCACCGTGAACTGCATTGTCAAGATTAATTCCTTTAATTATGGAGAGATAAAAGCAGGTGGCAAGATGAAGGTCTGGCTTTCTTCCGGGAACTACCAGATAAAAGTAACCAGTACAGCAGATAACAAAGAAATTTATTCAAAAAACATAGACGTTAGTGCCGGTCAACTCGGCAGTGTTGGACATTTACAAATTAAGTAGCCGGGCATTCAAAACACCTAAACCGCTACCCGATAAAACCAATACTACATGTTCTTTGCTGCAAGGAGCGGCAAACCATCGGTTGCGGGGTCTTCACAAAAAGTAACGGGAATATTTTGAAACAGGAAATAAAATTTGCATTATACACCCTTTGAAACGTTGCGGCAGTGTTGCGCTGCGCATGGATGTTTGCTGGGTAGATCGTTTCATAGCCCGCTATTGTTTTGTTCCTTTTGTCCGGGCTATTTATTGCAAAATTTATCAGAATTATTATAAACTCTTTGTACATTTAACAGCTTTAAAGTATTTTTCTGTAAATGAGCAATGCAAATTCCCTACCCCTCTCTTATTTAAGAAAATAATACAAACAACACTGTTACTCTCCTGAAAGCTTTCTTTATATCCCCGAAAATAAATTGAATGTGTATGATCAATCAACAACCGCTCATTACATTGTCGGCAATAAGAGAGGACAAGCTGGATATGCTAAAAACAAGGTTGGAAACAATAAGAGTGAACTTACTCAACAGCCAAATGGCAGAAGCGCCCACTGAGTTTGGTAAGGTGGGCACCCTGCATTATGGCAGATGGATAATTCTCAGCAGGGACTCGTTCCGTGATGAGCCCGCAGTTCCTGTAGGTATCCGGCTGGTGCTGAGTACCAATTATGATGCTATAGGAAACGATCATTTGGATTACCACCTGACTGAACTGGTAACCAAACTCACCACCTATATTGATGACGTGTATGAATGTTGCGTAGGTTACCCGGAGCAGGGTGAGCGCACCGAAGAAAGCAGGAAAAATTTTCTTAAAAAAGGTATTATCAGGACATCTGCTTTTTATAACGGTGCACCTGGCAGGTCGGTAGAACAGATACACCAGGAAGATGCATTGCACCAGCACATCTGGAAGTTTCTTACCAGTAACAAATGGAATGAACAGACGCCTGCTGTGGAAATTCACCGGGCTATCAGGCAGGAAATTGACGCAAGACCTGAATTTGCCTGGACCAAAGAGAAAGCAGGTGTTCAGGGAATAAAATGGCTACCGCTTATCGCTTACGGAGCGTTGTTTCTTATTTTGCTGCCATTGATCATTGTCTGGCTTATTTACCTTTTCATTTTTCATGAACTGTGGGATAAAAAAGTTACGCTGGCACAGAGCGGACTGGACGATACCAGAATAAATGAATTGAAAAAAGTAGAAGATGTTTTTCCACAAAACCAGTTTACGCAGGTGGCGGTGCTAAAACCGGGTTTTGCACGCCACCTCAACTTCAGGATATGGATGATGCGCACCGAGGTACTGGCCAGTCTTGTATTTGTAAAAGGAAAGCTGCTTAATATACCCACCATACATTTTGCCCGCTGGGTGTTGATTGATAAGAATAATCATGTGTTATTCTTCAGCAATTTTGATGGCAACTGGGAGCAGTACCTGGGCGATTTTATAGATCAGTCGGGCTGGGGATTAACTTCCATCTTCAGCAATACGATAAAGTTTCCGAGAACAAATTTCATGGGGGTGCTGGGTATTATTCCCGGCATGCCGCTAACGTTTCCGGGAACCAAATTTGTTTTAACCGGCGGCGCCTATGATGAAGAACACTTTTTGGCGTGGAGCCGCAGCACGCAATTGCCTACCCAGGTATGGTATTGTCCGTACCGCCACCTCTCCATAAAAAATATAAACAACAATACAAATATCCGTAACGGGTTGCGGGAGAATTTAAATGAAGAACAGGCAAAAATATTTTTAAAAAGATTTTAAATTTATTATTACCATGACCGAACTGGAACTTTCAGAAATACAAGCCTTCCTGCTAAACGAATACAAAGAGATGGGCTGTTCAAAATATTACCTGATGCAGGTGAAGGATGCTGCGGCAACAAAAATTTTCCTGGCCACTGTTGCACATGGCATCACCCATGCAAGCGCAACCATTACCAGGACGTGTCTTAATATTGGTTTTACCAGCAATGGTTTAAAACAATTGGGCTACCATGAAACCAATATGCATTCTTTTTCCCGTGAATTCAGGGAGGGTATGGTAACGGAACACCGCCAGCGGTTGCTGGGCGATTTTGACAGCAGCGATCCTTCAAAATGGCAATGGGGCGGGCCTGCTAATGAAAGGATTGATCTGATGATGATGGTGTTTGGAAAAGATGAAGCCACTGCCGGAGATTTTTACCAGGAGCTTAAAGAAAAATTTGAACCGGCCTTATCTGTTGTTCATGTTTTAGATGGTAAACCCCTGCCAAACAACAGGGAGCACTTTGGATTCCGGGACGGCTTATCCCAGCCTGTAATAAAAGGCAGCGGTTTTAAACCATCCGGCAATAATAATGATATTGACCCCGGCGAATTCGTGCTGGGCTATAAAAATGAATACAATGTTTACCCCGATACAGCTTTACTTAAAGTTGCCCAGGGTAAGCCTGAATTACTGGAAGATAATGCGGAAGGCCTGGCCGATGAGCAAACCAACATAAAGTATAAAGATGTAGGACAAAACGGAACGTATTTCGTTTTACGGCAACTGCAGCAGGATGTGAATGGCTTTTGGGGATTTTTAAAAAACCAAACTGCTGCTGGTGCGGATGAAAAAACACGCAATGAAGAAGCCACCATGCTTGCAGCAAAAATGATGGGACGCTGGCCGGGTGGCGCTCCATTGGTAAAATATGATAAAGACCCGGGTATTGACGTAGTAGACGACAATTTCAATTATTTGAAAGAAGATGCGTCCGGAGATAAATGTCCGTTTGGTGCGCATATACGCCGCGTGAATCCACGGGATGTTTTTGAAGAGTCCCCACAAAAAGTTTCCCTGAATCTCACCAGGCGCCACCGCATTATGCGAAGGGTTCGTTCTTATGGCGAAGATTTTATTGGCTCGGCAGCAAACCATCAACCCAATGGAGAAGTTGGTTTATTGTTTGGATGCTTTAATGCCAATATTTCCAAGCAGTTTGAGTTTATTCAATACACCTGGGCCAATTCGCCGAAATTCAAAAGGCTTTATGCCGATCCTGATCCATTTATTGGCGTACGGGAAGACCCTGAAAAAAAACTCCAGCAGATATTTACCATACCACAGTCAACAACAAACCGTGTAATTACTGACATGCAAAGTTTTGTTACGGTAAAAGGCGGGGGCTATTTCTTTTTTCCATCCATTACAGTAATAAAATTCCTGGCAACTATTTAATGCCGGGTTTAAACACAGTAAAGAACTCTTTCTAACAAAATCTATTGCTAATGCCAACTATCAATAATCTACCGGATGATGCAGGTTTCAAAACGGATTTCTGTTATTCAAAGCCTGTACCTACGCTCGTTGGCAGCAGTACCGGCGCTCCTTCAGAAATTGCACGATGGGTACTCGACCGCAATCATATACTGTACGCAAATGAAACGCATGCGCCATGGAAGATACATTCCCTGGCAGAAAAACTGACCGGTAAAAAAAGCAAGATAAATTACCCGTTACTCAAAATGACCGATGCGTTTATTTACGGGGCTGAAAGCATTGTTATGTTCTGGGAAAAAAGATGTTTACCACAGGACCGGTTATTACCTGAAGATGATGAACAACTGGATAAAATGCTTGACCTCTATTACCTGTTCACAGATGATTTTTTTGCAGGGATGGTAGAAAAGTATTTTTATAATATGCTGCTTACCTCAAAAAAGGTGGCTGGTAAGGTATTAAAACGAGCTGTTCCTCCGGGTGAAAAAGAATTCTTTTCCCTGGGCTTTTCCGGGATCAAAAAAAAGCTTACCCGTACGTATGAGCTGCAGGAAAATAATACAGATGAATGTATTGCTGAAATAAGGAAGGTCTTTAACAAAGTAAATCAATTACTGGCCGATGGTAGAAAATATCTTACCGGCGATGCATTTACATTAGCCGATCTGGCTTTTGCAGCTGTCGCGGCGCCTATGATACTCCCGGAAGAATACGGCGGTGAACTGCCGCGCATTAACGAAGTACCGGATACCTACCGTACACATATAACAGAACTGAGGGCCACGCCGGCCGGGCAATTTGTTTTTATGCTATACCAGGCCAACAGGCCATCCATGTTGCCGCAATCTGAAATTCCTTCAGCGCCTGGTTTTATGAAAAAGGGAATCGACAGACTACTTATTAAACTCAAAAAAAAGCAGTACAAAACATTCTATTTTCTGCAGAAAAATTTTCCTGTTTTAAAAATACCATTTGTAAAAATATTGCTGGTTAACCGGAACAGTCTGTTGATGGACCTGATGCAGCGTGACAATGACTTTACAGTGGAAGAAATCAACTCCAAAAAAATGTCGGATCAAAAAGGAGCTTTCTACCTGGGCATGGACAGGAACAATCCACAGTTTAACCGGGAAAGGGATTTTGTGATGAAAGCTACCAAAAGAGATGACATGATCATGATTCAAAATTTTGTCCGCTCCTCTTCTGAAGAAATAACCAGGAACGCAAGCCGGTATGGCAAGATTGATGTTGCCAATAGTTTATGCAAGGTGGTTTTAGTACGCCTGCTGGATTATTATTTTGGTGTGCCTTCAGAAAATGAAAGGGATATGAAACGCTGGATGCGTGCCATTTTTTATGATCTTTTCCTGAATTTTTTTAGCAAAAAAGAATTTTTTGAAGCTGCACTCCAGGCGTCTGAGGAAAGAAAAGAACTGCTGCTGAAAATCATTGCAAAAAGAAAACAAGAAATGAAGGATGGCAAAACATTGGATGATAATTTATTGAACCGTCTTATTATCCTGTCGCATGAGAACGGCTATGAATGGGTGGATGATGATGTGTTGCAAAGAAACATTGGAGGTCTGCTGACCGGCATTTTTGAAACAACGAATAAAGCAGCTGTATTGATTCTTGATGAATTGCTGAACAGGCCTGATGCTATGCAACATGCGATTGAAGTGTCACAGCAATATGATGTAAAGAAAATGTATGGCATCGTAAATGAGGCATTGCGGTTTAACCCCGCCCAGCCGGGCGTGATTCGTTATTGCAAAACAGAACAATCCTTAACAGGCGGTGGACAAAAAAACTACAGGATACCGGCAAAAAGAAAAGTGTTTGCACTTACTTCCGGTGCTATGTTTGATCCGGAGGCATTTCCCGATCCCAGGACATTCATTCCAAACCGCAATGCCGTTTACATGAATTATGGCTACGCGTTGCACGAATGCTATGGTAAATATATAAATGCGGTAACCTTATCCGAATTTACGATGGCCGTTCTCCGGCTAAAAAATGTGCGGAGAGAAAAAGGCATTACCGGAAATGGAACGGGTATCGTCCAGCAATCGTTCCCTAATAATTTTGTGCTTTGTTTTGATATACCGGAGACAGCCTGGTAAAATTTATTATTTCGGGTTACCCGATATTATTTAAAAACTAAACTGAAATGTATGACGCCTTCCATGTTTTTTACACTTATCAATATTGTTTCGGCCGCAGGCTGGATATTAATTATTATCATCAGCCGGTTCTGGAAAGGAGCTGATACATTCCTGGTATGTATTGTTGTTGCATTACTGGCGGCTGCTTATTCCTGGTTCAATTTTGCGCATATTAATGAAGCTGGCGGTCCCGGCGGTTTTTCAACTTTTGAAGGTGTAACTAAAATATTCTCCAATCCGTGGTTAATTGATGCTGCCTGGGCGCATATTGTAGGTATCGACCTGATCATCGGCATGTTAATAAAAAACAATGCAGCAAAACATGGTATGCCGTATGGTTTGGTAGTGATCATCTTACTGGTTACGATTGTATTTACGCCGCTGGGTTTGTTGTTATACTTGCTGGCCAGGTGGATAAAAACAAAACAATATTTTGAAAGCATCTGCTGATCGTTGAATGGTTACTGCCAAATAAAAACGGTCGGAGATCTGGTCATGAATACTCGTTTAGACAGATTGACTAGCCCATGTGACTCTGGCATTCTACATACTTACGTGCAACTGTCATCCTTTATTATTTCTTGTCATTATTGGATGTTTGTTTCCGTATTTTTTTTTATTCATGAACCCATCGTTGTCTGCCTGAACTTATACCAAACCATTTTGTACTTTATAATATCGCGATAATCTTCCCTCGTTATCAGATAAGTATTTGGTATTCGTCTATGTCAATATTTGCAATTTACTATTACATCACTATCATTAATGGGTGGTAAAACCTGGTGGCAATAAAGTAACCCTTCGGCCAAGTGCATATAGTTTACGCGGATAATGATAAATAATTTTGT
>JBDUAY010000040.1:0-21769 GCA_040004415.1 Bacteroidota bacterium
CGCATTCTTTGCATAGATAGTTGTGATCATTGCTTATTTTTTTGCCCATGAAGACAATGATAAAAGAGCTATCCATACCGATCTTTCGAGGCATAAAAGAGGCCTGCAAAGAATTTTCTCCGCAGGCCATGAATCATGAATATACCCTTAAAACCTACTAATATATAAAACAGTTTTTATGCTGTTTAATTTGGCAGTTTTTATGCATTAATAAAGCTCGTCCTGTTAAGATGCAAGGTAGCTGACCGGAATTAACGGTGGGTTAAAAGAAGATTAGAATAAAATTAGAATATAAGTACGCCAGCCACTATTTTAAAGAAAGCTTTCTTACAAGCCTGCCGATGGTAAGCCCCTGCACAATAATACTAAATACGACGACGATGTAAGTAATGGAAACAAGTTCGTTTCGTATGGCACCTTTTGGCAGTGACAACGCCAGCGCAACTGAGATCCCACCGCGCAAACCTCCCCAGGTTAGTATGGGCACAAGGTTTCGTTCGATAGATCTTCGAAAAGACAACAGCAATGTTGGAAGAAAAACTGATATAAACCTGCCTGCGAGCACAATTACGATTGCAGTAAAACCAATGATAATGGTTTTGAAGTCAAAAGACAACACAACCATTTCAAGGCCGATTAATAAGAATAGCAAAGCATTTAATATGACGTCAATTAATTCCCAGAATTTATTGACATAGTCCATGGTAAGATCAGACATCGCAAGATCTTTTCCCTTATTACCTGTTATAATACCTGCCACCACCATTGTCAGCGGCCCGGAGATATGCAGAACATAAGCAAATAAATAGCCACCCATCACCATGGCTATTGTTATCAATACTTCCACCTGGTAATTATCAATTGACCTTAACAGGTAAAATCCTAAATAGCCCAGCAACACGCCCCATACAATCCCGCCGCCGGCCTCTTTTAAAAATAACAGGGTACTGTGGCCAAAAGATATTTCAGTTGAGCCGGTAGCAATTTCAAGTATGCTGACAAAAATTACTACGCCAATACCATCATTAAAAAGCGATTCGCCTGATATTTTTGTTTCAATGGAACCCGGGATTTTTGCTTCTTTCAATATACCTAAAACTGCAATGGGATCAGTGGGAGAAATCAACGCGCCAAATACAAGACAATAAATAAATGGTATAGGTACAGTAAAAAACTGGAAGACAAAATACATCGCACCGCCAATTAATATTGTTGAAATGAGTACACCAACCGTTGCAAACAGGAGTACCGGCGCCATTTCCTTTTTTAATTTTCCGACATCGATGTGAATGGCACCTGCAAACAACAGGAAACTCAGCATAATACGCATGAGCAGGGTCTCAAAATCAAGGCTATTAATAATTTTAACCGGGTGTTCCATTAACGCGGGATAAAATTTTCCTGCTATAATAATAGCCAGTGAACATAACAGCGATATCAGCATAATACCAATAGTAGCTGGCAATTTTATAAACCTGAAATTAAGATAGCTGAAAGCTGCTGTAAGTACAACCAGTGAAGTAAGTACGCTATAAAGATTTATATTCATCACGAAGATTTAACAGTTGATTTTAATTAATACAACACCCTGATGTTTTTTTGCTGCAAACGAACCTGCAGCCAATTTTCAATTTTTGTTTTTTCCGCTGTGGATTTATTGCGTGAGAAACGAAGTGCAATGATAAAAACAGGTGATGCTGTTGTATCGCCCTTCAAAAAAGTTCCGGGACCCATCACTGCATTCTCAAGATCTTTATACTGCGTTTTTAATTCATTGTATACCTGCTTGTCAGCCTGGTTACCTTGCAGAATACTATCCAACCGGTGCTGCAATTGCTGAATTTGTGCATCTTTCGCATGTATCACCAGGTTCAGCTGGTCGGCCTGTTCATTGGATGCAATAGTCTTCTCCGAAGTTGCGAGATAAGCAAATCCCTGGTGCACTTCAAGCTTAGTATTGCTTAAATTAAAATCAGCAAGTTTATTTCTCAATAACGCAATTGCGCTGTCATTAATCTCGTCACCCCCATATACCAGGGTAATAGCTTTATTCCTGGCATCAATTTTCTTACTGAGCAGATAATCGTTTTTGAATACGGCCGCTACGCTGATAAAATGATCTGCTTTTTTGGAAAACTTATCCTGTTGTACAATGTCATATCCAAAATAAATACTGGGTACAATCGTCACAATCACTATCATCCAGATAATACGTTTGGCATTGCGATCTGCCTTTTCTTCGGGCAGGTGTTTGTATGGAAAATGGAGAAAACGCGTTGTTATAAAAGTGGCCAGCGCAATAAAAACGGTATTAATAA
Source organism: Bacteroidota bacterium (assembly GCA_040004415.1). Classification (GTDB taxonomy): domain Bacteria; phylum Bacteroidota; class Bacteroidia; order Chitinophagales; family Chitinophagaceae; genus JACMLD01. Next base: position 2,319 of record JBDUAY010000040.1, read on the forward strand.
TGAACAGGTAAAATGCACCAAAAAAAAATTCAAACTTTAAAGTTGCAAGACCATACCCTGCCGTACACAAAGGTGGCATCAGGGCTGTTGCAATGGCAACCCCTGGTATAACATTTCCTTTTTGTTTACTGGCAGTTGCTATAATACCTGCCAGACCGCCAAACAATGCAATTAACACATCATAAATATTGGGTGAGGTTCTTGCCAGTATCTCAGAATGCGCTTCATTTAGCGGAGAAATAAGAAAAAATAAAGTTGAAGTAGCAAGGGCAACCCCGGTGGCAACGGCATAGTTTTGAAAAGAACGCCTGAGCAAAGAGAGATCATTAATACCAACGCCAAGGCCAAGACCCATGATGGGGCCCATCAGTGGGGAAATCAGCATGGCGCCAATAATAACAGCCGTTGAATTGACATTCAACCCCAGCGATGCGATAAAAATGGCAAATATCAGGATCCATAAATTCGTTCCCCTGAACACAATTCCCCGGCTGATATTGTCAATAATTATTCCGGCATCCTCCCGCTCATGATGCAGGTTGAATTTCGAAAAAAAGGAGTCATTCATTATTGTAAGATAATTAGCTAATCTGATTAATGTGTTTTACAGGATAAGTCTTACGCCACCCAATTCTTCCACCCTATAACTGAATTTTTCTCCTGGTGAACTGATAAACATAAAATTCTTAGGAACTTTCCACTGATTGCACAGTTCATCTATTAACTGCGGACCAAATATACCAATGATGGCAACGTACTCCATTTTTATATACGGGTACGCTCTGTCCAGCACTTCAAAGTCTTTTAGAAATTGCTCGTTCTTTTGCTGGTGCTCTTTTAATACCGTAACGATTTTTACCTTCCCGGTTATTTCATTTTCCTGCACATAAATCATTACTTTATTTAAAGATGCGATGTCATCTCCTTTTGAAAAGAAAATAAAATCCTGCTCCAGCAACTGGCGGATATGCTGGTTCATCCACCTGCGGCTAACCAATGCAAACCGTCGTGAAAATAAGGTAAGGTTTCTCGCCAGTATTAAAGCGAAAGCCATAATATGGTTACGGTTCAGCAAAGCATAGATGCTGAGCATCGCCGGAATAAAGTACTGCAGAAAAATAACGAGGTACTCCGGCCGCATTTTTACATTTCCGTAAAGCGCCGCAGCTACTGCGAACAGTGCGATAATAACTGTTAGCGGCGATGCAAACGCTGGTCTTGGCAGGCGGCTTCTTTTTATTTTAAGGATCAGGTTGCCCAATGCAAAAAATATCATCACTGATAAAAAAGAAATGGTATACACACCAGCCAGTGGTGCGAGGCTGCCTTTTGTTACAAACAAAACCGATACACACAGAAGAAAAAAAGCAATGAGTATCCGGTAACTGCTTTTTCGTTTATTTTCTTTTAAAAAGAATTGCGGCAAAATTCTGTCGAGTGTCATTCTTCGTATTAACCCACTAACACCAACAAAAGAAGTTAGTAATGCACCACTTAAAACTGTTACGGCATTTATTGCGATCAGCTTTGCCAGGAAAGACCCGCCTGTTAACAGCGCCATATGACTGAGCAAAGACTGCTGGTAACTGGCCGCTTCATTGACCGGCATAATCCCAATAGCGAGCAGCGCAATCAGGGGATTTAAAATACTAACGGCAATCCACATGTTGCGCAATGTTTTAGGGAATACACCCTTTTGTTGTTCTTCCACAAAATTGGCGGAGCTTTCAAATCCTGAAATGCCCAGCATGGCGGCACTGAACCCAAAAAAAAGCGCACCTGCGATTCCTCCATTTTTCACAGGCAATGAAAAATTGATATGGAATATGCTCATCCCGTTTTTAGAAAGGAAAAAGCAGCAACTGAGGATGAGCGACACCATGCAACACAGGTGGAAAATAAAAATGACCAGTGCAATTACAGCGCTTTCTGATATGCCGAGCAGTGTAAGGCAAAGAAACAGGAATAGCAGCCCGAGTGTTGCATATCCAACTTGCAGGCCAGGAATAATAGTATGCAAATAATGCATGGCCTCACTTGCCGAAATCACCGCCGTGGCCATATAAGAAAGAATGGTAAGACAGGCAGCCACTGCCGCGTTACTTTTGGTAGTAGTGTTTAATAAAATATTGTAAGCACCTCCATTAAGGGGTAGAGCACCAACGGCTTCGCCATAGATCTTGCGAAATAAAAAAAGTATAAGCGCAACAATTAACAGGGATATCCAGGCAAACTGACCAGCCATGGCAATAGTAAGTGCGGATACATATAAACAGGAAGAAGTGATATCATTGCCACAGATAGCCGTTGCCAGCCATGCATTTAATTTCTTTGCTGTTGCCATTAAATAAAGGTAATTGAATGCCTTCGCCAAACATTCTTAATAATTTACTCAAAATTTATGATTTCTTCATTCTGTTTACCGGTTGGATCAAATTCACCAGGAAGAAATACACCATTGGAATGAAGTAGTAATAATGGCGTCTTCGAACGATGGATTACGTGCTGTTCATATTGTCCAAATTGAAACGGGCCCTGCGCGGGTTGGTGATCTGAAATGATTACTGTTAGGTCATATTTTTTTTCCGGGTCATTCGCTTCACCAAGCACTTTTTCGGCAAACTGGTCATCTTTACAATAATATTCAATTGACCAGGCAATACCATCTGTTTGAAGTTTTTCTTTAATAAGTTTACCCAGGGCATGAATAATATGAAGTTCATCTGCATCGCGGGGATTGCGCAAACTCAAAATAGTTACGAAGGCTTGATTTTTTGCAATCAATGGCCTTATCCTGTAATATTTTCCCAGCATATTATTCAGGGAACGTAGTGGAAACAAGACCCGGGTAAAATTAAACCTCGCTATTTTGTCGGGAACAATCAAGACCGGGATCTCAGATTTTGTTGCCACCTGGCACACATCGGTTCCGGCAAATAAAACAGATGGCCCGCTCAAACCATTTTTACCCATCACCACTAAATCTGCATGAAGTTGTTTTGCCTTTTTTAGTATGATGTGGGTAACGGATCCATATTCAGCAGAACAAATACAATTGATTTTAAAAATTGCCGCAACAGACTTTCCAAATTCACGCAGTTTTTTGGTAGTGCCAGCAAAGTCATGGGCTATTTCATGATAAGATGGTTTACAAATATCGTCGTCACTGTCTGCTACCTGCAACAGGTGAATGGCCGCATTGTGATTACTTGCAATAGCGCAGGCCAGGCTTAATTCGTTAATGCTATTAACGCTGAAATCTACGGGTACAAGAATTTTATCAATTGCAAATGACTCCATTTAATTATCCGCTTTTTGCGTTTCATTGCTGGTTTTTGAAGTTTCATTGCTGGTTGATTTTGCCATATTTTTTTTAAGAATAGTTGTGTAACGGGCGGCATCTGCATTGTTCGGATCAATTGAAAGCAATTTCTCAAAGTAAGAGAGCGCTCCTGCAAAATCTTTTTCCGTGTTGGCTTTGTAAGCGGCGAGATATCCATACGATTCAATCAAATGTTTTTTAACTGTTGCTTTGCCAGTTGTGTCTTTTTCCAGCAATTCAACCAGTTTCAAATAATGCGGAACTGCAAGTCCATTTTCCATCGACGTATCAATAGCTGCATTTACCCTTGCGCTCCAGTAAAACCCAAATTCTTCCGTTGGAAATTTTTGTTCGTACAAACCAAACACGGTATCAGCGGCAGGATAATTTTTTCCAAGATAATTTGCAAGGCCCCAGTTAAACAGATCTACATTGGTGGCACTGGATTTCCCGTTATAATATTTTCCCAGCCAAAGTGCTTCGTTATTATAATCTTTTATTTTTTTGTACAAGTCCGCTATCTTTTTATAATAGACAATTTTTGCTGAAGTGTCCTTTTCAAGCCTGGCTCCCCTTGAATAATAATATACGGCACTGTCTGCCTTGCCTGCTGTTTCATTATACATATCACCCATTGCTTCAAAATCTTTTGCAATCAACCCGGTGTCCTGTTGTACTTTAAAATAGGTGCGCATATAGTCGCCGGCCTTATCAGTATTACCTTTTTCCTGGAAACTGTAAGCTGCAAGCTTATATATTCTCGGTTGCACATTGTCTCCTTCCATTTTTATTAAGTTTTCCGCATTTTGAATTGCCTGGTCATAATTTTTTGTTGCATATAACATATCAGTTTCCAGGTAATCATTTTTTATATCGTTATCTGAAGCAGCAATGTATTTATTAAGATAATCTTCTGATAGTTTTATATCCCTAAAATAATAATGATAGTATAATTCATACAAAGCCGGTGCGTATTGCGTGTCCGCTGCTACTGCTTTGTTGAAATACTCCAGGTAAGATTCAGCATTGTTTTGCGAGGTATAGATTTTACCAATTTTATAGTCTGCGGCAGCGTACAACGGATTTATTGTAAGCGCTTGCTGGTAAGATTTAAAAGCATTTCCGCCATCAATCAATTTACGGTAAGCATCTCCCATCAGCACATATAAAGAAGGATTTTTCTTATCTCTTTTCACAGCATTTTGCAACAATTCTATCGCATAATTGGCATTGCCCGGTTTGCTATCAATCTGTGCTGATGCAATTTCAGCCAGTACAGCTGCATCTTTCATCTTAGAATCTTTTAACACCATGTCAAAATAGGACGCAGCTTCCGCTGCATTGTTTTCTTTCAACAATACGTGGCCGTACAGACTTTTTATCAGTCGCTGGCTGCTTACAGTCCCAGGTGCTTTCACAAGCGTATCTTTTAAAGCACGGGTCTTATCCTGCGCCAGGTATGCCTGGCCAAGCATATACCAGGCTTCTGCATTGTCCGCCTGAACCTGTAAGATTTCGTGCAGCATCGTTTCTGCACTTTTATACCGCCCGTGATAAATAAGTTGTTTGGCATCTGCTACCGACTGGGCATTCATTGCAAAAGAAATAAGAACTAAAATAAATGTTCCAAAAAAAAATTTCATAATGATTGTTTTATTTTGATTGCTAACTAATTTCCATAATTAATTTAAAAATCCAGTAATAGCTGGTTCAACAGACAATATTTCTAATTTTGAATCTCCTTTAATAACGTCGTTCACCTGCTTACCCGTCAGTAAAGAAATTCTTGTTTCTGTTTCCGGGCTTACTAAAATCATATCGGCATTTATTGAATGGGCAAAATCCAATGATGCTTTTGCCAGGTTATTGCCGGTAACCATTGTATGTTCTACCGGGCAGTTGAGACTGGCTTTCAGCAGGCGATACGTATCGATAAAGGCCGTATACAAAGGTGTTGGTTGCTCATTTACCGGATTGACCAGTATTACCAGGTATACCCTTGCGCGGTATTTTCTTGCAATCGTAATCAGCATATCGATTTTACGGTTGGGAACAAAACATTTCACAGGGAACACGATTGACTTTACCCTGTTACGAAGCGACCCCATTTTTACTGTTAAAACAGGGCAACTTGTGAGCCTGCCCAGTTTGTCCGGATCAATGGTATTAAGAAAGCTGAACCAATTATGGTAATTATGTTTCCCTATTATAATCATTTGCGGCAGTAATTTCTTTGCCAGTGTTACAATATGGTGCTGAACGTTAAGCCCTTTGAACAAATGAATTTCCACGGTGAGGCCTGGTATTTTTTCCTGGATGGAGGCTTGCCATTCGTTCAATTTTTTATATCCTGTTTCACGCTCTCCTGAAGTAATAATATGGACCAGGTGTATGATCGAATCGTTCGTCTCTATTAATTCGAGCCCTTTTTTTACTGCTATTTCTGTATTAACAGAGAAGTCAACAGGGATAAGAATGTTTTTAAACTGTATACTCATAAAGTCAGTATTTTTAATGTTCCCAAAGTAGGCCCCTGTTCTTAGGCCACCGTTAGAACTGCATTAGAATCCTATTAGAAAAAGATCATGGAAGAAAGAAAAATACTTGTTATAGAAGATGAACAAAAAATTGCTGACACCCTTAAACTGGGTCTGGGCGAAAATGGTTTTTATGTGGAAACTGCCTACGATGGAAAAATAGGCCTGCAACTTTTTGTTAGCCGCGCTTTTGACCTGGTCATTCTTGATATAAACCTGCCAGGCCTCAACGGTTTTGAAGTATGCAAAAGCATCAGGCTACACAATGCGAATGTTCCTGTTATTATGCTTACTTCCATGAATACCATGAACGATAAGATTGACGGATATGAAGCAGGGGCAGATGACTATTTGCTGAAACCATTTGAATTCAGGGAACTGCTGTTAAAAATAAGGGTGTTGCTGAAACGCACGATGTCTCAGTATATTCCTGTAGGCAATATTTTAAAGGCGGCGGATTTGCAGATGAACCTGGACAGCAAGCAGGTAAAAAGAGGTGAAAATAAAATAAACCTTACTGCCAAAGAATTTCAATTGCTTGAATACATGCTCAGGAACAAGAACCGCGTTCTTTCCAGGGCAGATATAGCTATTAATGTCTGGGATATAGATTTTGATACCAATACCAATGTGATTGATGTTTATATCAGTTATATCCGCAACAAAATAGACAAAAAGTATGATCAGAAACTGATACAAACGCATGTGGGTATGGGATATATTTTAAAAGAAAACACTTGATTCATGGGCGTACGCTTACGCATTACCGGGTTATTTTCGATCATCGTTTTGATAATACTGGCCTTTGTGTGCGGTTCTGTTTATTTTTTTTCTTACCAAAGCCGTATCCATGATGTTAAAACCCGGCTGACCAACCGCGCCATTACAACAGCAAGGCTACTTAGCCAATCTGAATTATTTGACCGGAACCTGGTAAGAAAAATAGATTCCGCAACCACCCTCTCACTTGTTAGTAAAACCATCCAGGTCTATGATTCTAAAGATGATATGATTTATGCATTCAGCGATGTGCCCGGAGACACACTGCCGGTTAACAACAATATCCTGGACAGAGCAAGAGGACCCATCACTCTTTATTTTACGGCTGGTGAGAAAGACGTCATTGCCTGTCATGTCAGTAACAAAAATTTGGGTGTGGTAATGATTGCCGGCGCAATTGATAAAGATGGTAAAGAAAAATTAAAGCAACTCAGGCTGATTATACTTTTTAGTTTTATTGGAGGGCTGCTTGTATCGCTGGCGGGGGGCTACTTTTTTTCGGGGGGGTTGCTAAGGCCAATTAAAAAAATAGCCGACGAGGTAAATGAAATTTCTGCCAGGAACCTTACCCGTCGAATCAACCGTGGAAATGTAAATGACGAATGGAATTACCTTTCATCAACACTTAATGAATTATTAAACAGGTTGCAGGAAAGTTTTGAACTGCAGGGCAGATTTATTGCCAACGCATCCCATGAACTGCTTACGCCCCTCACTTCGATATCAAGCCAGCTTGAAGTGTCATTGCAGCGGGAAAGGACGGCTGACCATTATCACCACGTGATGCAGTCTATTTACCTGGACGTAAGGCACCTGAGCCGTCTTACCCAAATGCTGCTGGAGTTTGCAAAAGCATCCGGCAATACCACCGGTATCAATACTGACCTGGTAAGAATTGACGAAATATTATTGCAATTGCCCGGAGAAATGGCAAAAGAACAGGCAGATTATTCGGTTACGCTGTTTTTTGATAGTCTTCCGGTAGAAGATCAGGGCCTGCTCATCTTTGGCAACGGGGAGTTGTTATTTGTTGCGATAAAAAATATAGTATCCAATGCCTGCAAATATTCTGCTGATCACAAGGCCAGAGTTTCGCTTGCCATAACAGGAAGCGAAATAATTATTAAAGTAACAGACAAAGGCCGGGGCATCGGGGGAGACGAAATAAAAAAAATATTTCAACCGTTTTACCGGGCCGGTGACGGATCTGTTCCTGGCTTTGGCCTGGGTCTTTCACTGAGCAGCAGGATTATCAAACTGCATAAGGGAAATATCCAGGCAGCGTCTGAATTAAATACCGGTACAACGTTTACCATTCAACTGCCTGCCGCAACCTACCCGGATTAGAATTTAATTAGCATTTTACATTGTCAGGTAAATCCCGCTTTTTCATATCCATATCAGTCAAATTATCAAATGGAAGTTTAAGCGGAAGCTCAAAGAAAAAATTGCTGCCTTCCCCAACTATACTTGTTACATATATCTGGCTTCCCTGTATTTCAAGAATTTTACGAACAATAGCGAGACCCAGGCCGATTCCTGATCTATCGGCTCCTTTATAATCGCTATGATAATACCTTTCAAATATTCCGTTTAATTTGGCGCCCGGTATCCCGATCCCTGTATCTTTTATATTGACCCGGATGCTGGTGTCCATTAACGCAAGACCGGCGGTAATGCGGCCATGCGGCGGCGTAAATTTGATAGCGTTCCCGATTAGATTTTGCAGCACCCGATCGGTAAGGGCAATATCCGCGTACACCATCGGCATTTCAACAGGGATATGGCTTTGTATAGAAATGAATTTTTCATTGGCGATGATCTGGTAGCGGCTAATATTATCCAGCAACAACTCGCTTAAAGAGAAGGTTTCAAATTCAGGAACGACCGTTTTTGCTTCCAGTTTAGACAATTCGAACAGCTCTTCCACGAGCTTTTGAAGGTTCGTACTGCTTTTAACCAGGATGCTGATGTATTGCTCTTTTTCAGTATCCGGCAATACATTTTTTTTTAGCTGCAGTGTTTCTGCATAACCTTTAATAACTGCCAGCGGCGTTCTCAGATCGTGCGATACATTGGCGATCAGTTCCATTCTTGATTGTTCAATCGATTTTATATTTTCAATATTCGCTTCAATGGTACTGGCCATTTTATTGAAGGTTGCAGCAAGCTGTCCCAGTTCGCTCCCCGGGTGAAACGCAATCCGCTCTTTCCAGTTGCCCTGCTCAAATTGTTCAACGTGCGCCGTAATGCTTTTCAGGTCACGGGTGATAAATGAAAAAGCAGCAGAACCAACCAGTAAGGCAGCAATAATAGTAAACAGCATACCGAGCAATGCAATTCTTGCAATATAACTGTTAAACATAACCGAAGTTATTGACTGGTATTTATCCCCACCCAGTATCACATAGATATATCCTTTCAGTTCGCCTTCATTATATACGGCGGCGCCGGAAAAAACTTTTTTTGTATTGGTATGCCTGGGATTATCACCCTCAATAAAAATATTGCCACCCGCAGCTATAAATTTTTTGATGGGCTCCAGGCTGACCGTTTTTCTTTTAACCACCGAATCAGGTGCTGAATAAGATAAAATACGGCCCTGCGGATCGAGCAGGTATATTTCTGCACCCGGATTTAAAATCATGGCGTTGTGAAAAAGTTTTTCAACCACCGGTTTATTCACCGCGCCATCAATAAAAGAATGGGTGTCACTTGCAATTTGTTTGGCAACACCGGCATTCAGGTGCTGGCTTGCTTCTTCGTTATAGGCAACCACTGTCTTCGCGGTGATAAAAATAAAAATACTGCCGAGTGCTACCAGTATCAGCAGAAAAACGCTGAAGATTTTCCAATATAATTTTTTGATCATTTTCATGAGAGGATGTCGGTAAAACGGTAGCCGGTTCCCCAACTGGTTAATATAAATTCGGGATGCGCAATATCGGGTTCTATCTTGGCCCTTAACCGGTTGATATGGCTATTCACTGTATGGGCATAGGCCTGGTATTCATAACCCCATACAAGGCTCAGCAATTCTTCCCTGGAATAACTGCGACCGGGGTTGGATGCCAGCAGCAGCAGCAGGTCAAATTCTTTACTGGTAAGATCAACTCGTTTGGAACCGATAGAAACAGATTTATTGGTGAGGTTTATCAGCATATCAGCCACCTGTATGATCCGGCTTTTAGGCGCTGCAGATTCATTGCGGCAAATTTCAATACGGCGAAAAAAAGCGTTCAGCATGGATTTAAATTCAACAACGTTAAAAGGTTTGGTACTGTAAATATCAGCGCCATACTCAAGTCCTCTTATTTTATCCGCTTCCTCTGTTCTCGCAGTCAGCATGACCACCGGCGTATTATTGTTGTTTTTTCGTAACGCACTGCAAATACTAAAGCCATCCATCCCCGGTAACATCAGGTCCAGCACAATCAGGTCAAAGGGTTTTTCAAGCGCCCTTTCATAACCTGCCTGGCCGTTTGATTCCGTTACAACACCGAAGTCCATGTCCCGAAGGTGAATGGCCACAAGCGCTGCAATATCTTCGTCGTCTTCAATTACAAGTGCTTCTTTGCGCATGTTGATTTTAATTAAAGTAAGCCGCAGTATCATTTACTGCGGCTGGCTTTCTGTCATTTACATTTTTCCTTTCATCTTCATTTTGCCTTTCATATCCATTGATTCGCCTTCTTTCATCATCATGCTTTTACCATCTTTCATCTTTACAGTTCCGTCTTTCATAACCATCGTACCGTTCTTCATCGTCATGTCCTGGTCCATCATCATCGTCTTACCGTCTTTCATCATCATCATCTTGCCATCTTTCATCATAACACAGTCTTTCATTTTCTTGTCACCCATTTTGTCCTGTGCATGGCTGGTTGCAACAAATGCGGTGCAGCAGATACAAACAATAGCAATTACTGAGAGCAATTTTTTAATGTGTTTCATTTTTTTTGTTTTATTGATTAAGAAAGAATTGATTCAAAATACCGGCCAACATTTACAGGGTTACGACGCCCTGGGGACGTACCGTTGAGCCGACGGGCAATTGTACAGGATCACCGGGCTCTGTGAGCAGGCCATCCGTACCCACTACCAGTACGTGCAGCAAATTGTAATTACCCAGCGTGAAATCTGGATTTGTATACTGGCTGATCACATAACAGTATTTGCCATCCCGTGAAAATTCAAAAGAAAAATCTTCGCTTGTCGTGAAGCCCATCGCCGAATACAGGGGACCACTATTCTTTAAACTAAATTTTCCAAGAGAGGCAGGTGAACCGGGCTCACTTGTATTGTAGATTGACATGGTGTTCTCGCCTGAATTCAGTGCATACAGGTATTTGCCATCCTTGCTCGTCCGCAGCCAGCAGGCGGCCGGTCCGGCATCCACTGTTTTAGAAAAACTTAACGCACCTGAAGTGGCATCAATGTTATAGACCGCTACTTTACCCTGTACTGGAAAACCAACATATAAAATGTTTGCTGTTGGATGTTGCCAAAGGCCAAGTGCACCGCCTTTACCGGGAATAACAATGGGAGCACTGGCGATGGTTAATTTATGATCCATTCCAATGCTAAATGAACGCAATGAACCCTGTACCGGCATCAGCATAAATCCCAGGAAATCGGCACCAAATAAGAAATGATGATCATTAGATAGCAATCCCTGCGAAGGGGAAGAACCTGAAACGGTTTTAATGGTAGAATTTTCAACGGGCGAAAGTGCACCATGCCCGTCCATCTTCATAACTGTATAATTGGGTTCATTGCCCGACGCTTCAGGATCATTGGTACCCTTGTTGACTACATAAACATAGTCACCTAAAACAGCGATGCTTTCGGGGTTTGGGCCGCCTGAATTAAAAGGAGACCCGCTTACCGGTGTTAATGCCCCTGTTGTTCCAATACCGAAAACTGCAATGGATCTGCTACCTGCATTTACGGCAAGCAGGAACTTATTATCTTTCGTAATAACAAGCTGGTTATCGGCATCGTCTGGTCCCAGGCCTTGTGTTGGGTTGGCGAGACCATTGCCACCGGTTGCGAACGGGCTGCCTGGCAAGGGGATAATGGTCGAATCTGGTTTCTGAACATAGGCGAGCACCGCATTACCGGCTGCATCATTGGTCTCCAGGTAAATTAAATGTCCCTGGGCAGTTGGTGAACCGCCTTCATTTTTATGACACCCAGCGGCCAGGATAGTCACTATTGCAAGTACAGGTAAAACTTTCATATGCTTTTTTTAAATGAATAATTACCTGTACATCAACAAAGCAGAAGCCATGTGCCAATAAAAAACATCACGAAAGTATAACGTTTTGCGAACCAGCCGGGCGGCGGGCGTAAAGACCGGAAAACTAAGCCGGTAGTATTTTCCAAACCTGTTATGCAACCTGCCGGATATCTCCATTTAAATATGCGGGCATTTAATTCTACATAAAGAGATATCCCTGGCATACATAACCCGGTTGTGGAGTTCGTTTTCCAGCAGCTCCAGCATTTTTTTTTCTTTTGATTTGTGATGTATACAGGTACTGCTCAAATGAATCCAGTTTTGATTCCATCATGTGCGCAGCGGTTCAACCCGGTCTGCTTGTTCCTTAACCACCGATGGCGTATGTTATCCCTGTAGTGAACGACGCCAATCCGCTACCGTTTAATTTTGAGTTGGAGATAAAAAACAGGCGGTACCGCCTGCTAACTTGCAAAGCAGCAGCGCTGATAATACCTGATTGTTTTCAATTCGTCTGCGAAACATGCATAAAAAAGTTCCTGTGTAGTGCTAAATTTCCGGGTACAGCATACGAACAAGAAACGAAGGCTTAACGACAAAGAAATAATTATCGACGGGCACACCCTGTGAGACAATGCCGGCAAAATACCATTGATCGGTGCCGTCATTTTTTAAAAAAACGGGTGCGCCGGAATAACCACCCTGCACCGCTCCCGTGCACTTAATTAAATAATTATTTTATCGCTGACAGGCGTGTTCCTCTTATGATCAACATAACCCAGGTTTTCCTGCGGAGAGCTAAACAATCTTCCTTCCAGGTAAAATGGATTTGTCTTCGGGAAACCATACACAACGAATGACGCGTTTGTATCTGCAGTTAGTTGACTGGCGTTAATATCAGCCAGGGTATTCATCCGGATAGTATCCGCAGCGGGAAATTCCATTACAAAAATATCCGGTTCATTGTAATAGAAACCGGAGATCGTTCTTTCTTTGTTTTTCCGGATGTCAATGGGATAATCAATGATTCCTTTATCACCGGGTATTGAAAACCGCACAAACAATGTGTCGGGGTATAAAGCATTCTTTTCACCATCAGCGGTGCTCCACCCGTTCATCAGGTGCCCGGCGCTGACTAAAAATACGCTGCAGCCCGTCCGCACAAAAAAACATGTTCCTTCAACAGTCTGCATGGACTTTCCATCCGCAGTCAGCTGGTTCCCGAAAATATAATAACTGTATTTTTTCAAACTTTTCATGGTATCCGTTTGCGCATGGCTCATTGCCGGAATAAGGGCAGCGATTAAAAAAACAAAACACGGCTTCATGGCGGCAACACTAAAACAACCGTGCCAGTTCGAATGGTTTATAACATACAATTCGCAGTACCGGGGTTGGTATCCATTTTGTACCAATCACGACAAGCCTTGCCCGTACGCGCCCAGGGGATAAGAAAAAAAGCGGTGACCATTAAAACAACGCAGCTTTAACAAAAGTTTTTTTAACTTGCGGCGGTTGCTGGTTAGCACTCAAACATGAACATTAAAAAAGGACATATTTTTTTTGGAGTGGCAAAGCTGCCATTGATAGTCCTATATGTTTCTTTTTTTATTGTTCAGCTGTTTTACAATCTTGATATAGCGAACCACACGGTTGAAACGAACCCGGTCTCACTTCATAAAAATAACCGGGAAACAGTAAAAAAAGCAGCCGTTCCTGCAGATAGAAAAATTAGCTTCCGGTTAAATAAGCGTTATCAGCCCCAACCGGCAATAACATGCACTGCTATTACTATTGACAAGGTTATTTGTTATGTTTCTTCTAAGCTGCATGTTCATTACAGCAGGGGTTTTATTCCTTCTTCTGCCCCACCCGCCCGCTCTCTGCGCGGCCCTCCTGTTGTTGTTGCATAAGTCTTATCAACAACATTTTTTCATTTGAATTATATATTATGGTTACTTTCTTTGAAAGAAAGAACTGCTGGCTATTGGGTATAGTATTGTTCTTACCTGCAGGTGTACTAATTGCCCAACAAAAAACGTACAAATTATCAGAACTGGCAGAGATGGCCAAGCATCATTTACCAGCTTTATTACAAAAACAGGCACTGGTGAATAGCGCAACAGCATCTCTTACAGAAGCGAAACATTCCTTTTTGCCCCAGGTACGAATAACTGACCAGGTAAATGTTGGAACGGATAATTCTCTTGCCGGAAGTTACCTGCCCATGGTGCCCACACCCTCAAGTTCAGCGGGCGTGCGGGCCGGGAATAACTACCGGCCTGTTACCGGCAATATTGGCGTTTTATACGGCGAATATGAATTATTGAATTTCGGACTTCATAAAGCCATCCTGAAAAATGCAAATGCGCATATTGATCTGCAGCAGGCAGATCTTGAAAGTGAATTGTATTCTATCCAGGAAAATACGGCCCGCGCCTATTTTAACCTCTTAAGAGCACAGTACAGGCTTGGCGCAGATAAGCAAAATACAGACCGGTACGACAGTATTTTTAAAGTAATACAGGCACTCGCAGCCAGCGGTATTAAACCCGGTGCCGATTCGTCCCTGGCTATGGCGGAACTGTCCAGGGCAAAAATTACCTATAATCAAACATTAGGAAATTATTTTCAGCTGAAAGAACAGTTATCTTACTTAACTGGTATACCCGCAGCAAGCCTGCAGATAGACAGCCTGGCAAATGATTTAGCGGATAAATCACCCTTCACCGTTTTTGGACGGGATACAGTTGACAATCCGCTGCTTGATTACTATGTAAAAAGGAACAATATTATTTTAACTGATCAGGCTGTTATCCGGAAGAGTTATTTGCCTAAAGTTATATTGGCAGGGGGTTCCTGGATAAGAGGTTCAGGCATTCAATACAATGACGATTATAAATCTTTTGCCAGTGGTTTAGGTTACCAGCGATTTAATTATATGGGGGGTCTTGCGGTTACCTATAATTTATTCAATGGGTTGTATAAAAAGGACAGGCTGGCCGTTAACCGTTTTCAGCTTCAGGCAAGCGGCTATGAATTAGAACAGCAAAAACTGGCGCTCAACCTGGATGCAGCGCAGGCAGACAATGCTTTGCAGACAAATGAAGCAAACTTACTGGAGCTTCCGGTACAACTCAAAGCAGCAGCTGATACATACCGGCAAAAACTGGCACAATACAAGGCTGGCATCATCTCCCTGATTGATCTTACCAATGCGTCATTTGTATTGTACAGGTCACAAACTGATTTTATAGAAACGAAAAACGACTGGTTCCTGGCGCAGCTGGATAAAGCAGCCGCTACAGGCAATCTTATTAAATTTATCCAGATAGTAAAATAGTATAAAATAAGAAATATGGTACGAGCCGCATTAAAAAGACCTATTACAGTATTGGTGCTATTTATAGGTCTTTTGTTGTTTTCTGTAATGGCTGTACGCACCATTCCTATTGATATTTTTCCGAAGCTGAACCTGCCTGTTATTTATGTAATAGAATCTTATGGTGGTATGTCGCCCCAGCAAATGGAAGGTTTTTTTGCCACAAGAATGCAGGATCAGTTCTTATATGTAAACGGAATAAAAAATATTGAAAGTAAAAATGTACAGGGCCTTACACTTATCAAACTGTCCTTTTATGAAAATACAAATATGGCGGAAGCTTCTGCACAGGTAGCCATACAGGTAAACAGGGCTTCAAAATTTTTCCCTTCTGGTGCGTTGCCACCGCAGGTTGTTCGTTTTGATGCGTCTTCCTTGCCGGTAGGCCAGTTGGTTTTTAGCAGCAAAACAAAATCACTGAAAGAGATTTACGAGCTTGCGGCAAGGCGTATAAGGCCGATGTTTGCCACGGTTGCCGGCCTTTCCGCGCCCCCTCCTTTTGGCGCCAATTCAAGGTCTGTTGTGGTAAACGTTGACCCGGAAAACCTGCGCAGGTTCAATATATCGCCCGACCAGGTAGTAGAAGCGCTGGCAAGAAATAATACCATTACGCCGTCCGGCAACCTGCGGGTAGACAGCATGATGTATGTGACCACTTTAAATTCACTGGAAGAAACCGTAAAACAGTTTGAAGATGTACCCGTAACCACCAGTGGTAATTCGGCCGTTTTTGTCCGCGATTTGGGAACCGTTTCAGATGCTTCGGACGTAACAGTGGATTATGCGTTGGTAAATGGCAAACGTTCCATTTATATTCCGGTTGTAAAAACTGCCGATGCCTCTACATGGGAGGTTGTGCAAAACTTAAAATCCCGCATACCGGAAATGAAAAGTTTGTTGCCTGATGACGTAAGCGTTAGTTACGAGTTTGATCAATCTGTATTTGTTATCAATGCGGTGAAAAGTTTGATGACCGAAGGTATACTGGGCGCTATTCTTACAGGATTAATGGTGTTGTTATTTCTGCGCGACTGGCGCAGCAGTCTTGTTGTAGTCATCACTATTCCTGTTGCCATATTAAGCAGCGTTTTATTGCTGAGTTTAGCCGGGCAAACGATTAATATTATGACATTAAGTGGATTGGCCCTGGCCATCGGTGTGCTGGTAGACCAGGCCACCGTAACCATAGAAAATATTCACCAGCACCTGGAAATGGGAAAAACAAAAAAGCAGGCGATACTGGATGCCTGCCAGGAAATTTCATTCCCCTTGTTACTAATATTGTTTTGTATACTGGCTGTATTTGCACCTTCTTTTGTTATGAGCGGTGTGCCCAGGGCCATGTTTCTTCCCTTGTCACTATCGATAGGTTTTGCCATGATTATTTCTTTTATTGCTGCACAAACGCTGGTGCCGGTAATAACAAATTGGCTATTAAAGGAGGAAATGTTTCAATATCATCATGAAAAATCCCATGCGCATGCCGGACTTGCACTAAAT
Source organism: Bacteroidota bacterium (assembly GCA_040004415.1). GTDB lineage: Bacteria > Bacteroidota > Bacteroidia > Chitinophagales > Chitinophagaceae > JACMLD01. The sequence continues at coordinate 19,082 of JBDUAY010000040.1, forward strand.
GACAGCGAAATAGATGAAATTGATAAACACGCAGAACAGGACAATATTCATCATGCCGAAAATGGTTTTTTCCAGCGTATCAAAATAGGGTTATCATCCATTTTGCAAAGATGGATGCCTGCGCGTAAATGGATTGTAACGGTTTACACTATTTTTTCTTTTGGTGCAGCAGGGTTATGTTTCTTTTTCATCGGTAAGGACCTGCTACCAAAGTCAAATAATGGGCAGCTACAGATACGCATCCGGGAACCTGATGGAACGCGACTGGAAAAAACTGAAAGGGCTGTGAAAGATATATTAGTATTGGTTGACTCTACCGTTCACGGCAATGTTGCCGTTAGCTCGTCCTATGTTGGATTGGTACCCAGCAGCTATGGCACCAGTAACCTTTACATTTTTAACAGCGGTACCCAGGAAGCTGTTATGCAGATTAACCTGGATGAAAAATATAAAGTAAACCTGGATGATCTTAAAGACCGGCTGCGTAAAAATATCCTGGAGAAGTTTCCTGACGTCCAAATTTCTTTTGAACCAATTGAGTTGACGGAAAAAATTATGGCACAGGGCGCCGCAACACCTATTGAGGTGAGGGTAGCAGGAAAGAATTTTGCAGATATAAAATGGTATGCACAACAACTGACAGAAAAGCTTAAGAAAATCGATTTCCTGAGAGACGTACAGGTAGCGCAGCCGCTGAAGTTTCCACAAATTAATATTAAGTTAGACCGGTATAAACTGGCGCAAATGGGTTTGAATGTAACTGACGTAGCAAGAAGTATTACAGATGCAACTTCTTCCAGCCGGTTTACAGAAAAGAATTTGTGGTTGGATCCTGTTGTAGCATACACGTACCAGGTGCAGGTCCAGGTACCCGAATACCTGATGAATTCTATTGAACAACTACAATCAGTTTCTTTGGTTAAAGGTAAAGAAAGGCCGGTGCTCTCAGATGTAGCACAGCTTAGTATTGATACGGTTCCCGGAGAATATGACAGGGTTGGACCGAGAAGATTTTTAACCGTTAGCGCCAATATTTATAAAAAAGATCTGGGCACCGCAACAGCGGCCGTGCAAAAAGCGATCAACGGGCTGGGCCAACCCCCAAAAGGGCTTATACCGGAAATAAAGGGGACCTCCTCGTTATTAACGGAAACACTCGGATCCCTGCAAACAGGATTGCTTGTTGCCATTATTGTTATTTTTTTATTATTGGCGGCCAATTACCAGTCGTTTAGCCTTTCGATATCTGTATTGGCTACGGTGCCTGCCGTATTGCTGGGTGCTTTATTGCTATTATTGGCAACAGGATCAACGCTTAATCTTCAGTCATATATGGGCATCATCATGGCGGTTGGCGTTTCCGTAGCCAATGCCATATTAATTGTAACCAACGCAGAAGCGCTCCGGCTCGAATACAGGGATCCGTTTAAAGCGGCCGTTGTGAGTGCAGGCATCCGGTTACGACCTATTTTAATGACAAGTCTTGCTATGATAGCAGGCATGATGCCAATGGCGAGTGGCATTGGAGAAGCCGGTGATCAGTCTGCGCCATTGGGACGGGCGGTGATCGGCGGGCTTGCTGCCTCTACCTTAGCGGCCTTATTCATTGTGCCATTGGTATATGGATGGACACAACAGAAAACTTCCTTTACGTCCGTGTCATTACTTCCAGAAGATGCTAACAAATAAACTAAACAACATGAAATATTATATTATATTTATTTTCTCCCTGTTATTTTTTTTAATTTCCTGTTCAGACAATAAAGCCAGCAAGAATACACCGGCTGAGACGACGGTTCCGGTTCAATATACATATGCAACCGTGCAAAAAGGCGGAGTCAACGCTTCTATAAAATTACCGGCGCAGCTGGCCGCTTACGAGGAAGTAAGTATATTTCCAAAGGTCAATGGCTATGTTAAAACCGTACTGGTAGATATTGGATCTAAAGTCTCCAAAGGCAAATTACTGATGATGCTGGAAGCGCCTGAATTGCAACAGGCCGCTATGCAGGCAAAAGAAAAATATGTGAGAAGCAAAGCCGACTTTTCAATTGACAGGGAACATTACGAGCGCTTCCTGGAAGCGTCGGCTACCGCGGGCGCTATTTCTCCCCTGGATTTGTCTACCCTTCGGGCAAAGATGGAAGCCGACAGCATACTCAGCAATGCAGAAAAAGTTAATTGGCAGATGCAGGAGACCATGCTGGGCTATTTACAGGTTATAGCACCGTTCAGTGGCGTCATCACCGAACGCAATGTACACCCAGGTGCACTGGTCAGCGCCGCCACAAAAGACAAACCCATGCTGGAGTTGAAACAGGTTGATCACCTCCGTTTACAGGTAGATGTTCCGGAGGCATTTGCTTCCAGTTTGAAAGACAAGGACACCGTCTCTTTTTATGTGAGCGCATTACGCGGAAAAAAGTTGACGGGCTTTATAAGCAGGCAGGCTATGAATATGAACGCACAATACCGCTCAGAGAGAATGGAAATAGATGTTGCCAATAAAGATGCATCGCTGTCGCCTGGCATGTATGCCGACATAACCGTCTACGCAAAGGGAAACCTGAATACGTTATGTGTACCGAAATCCGCCGTTGTTATATCTACAGAAAGAAAATTTGTGTTGCTGACTAAAGAAGGAAAAATAAAGCGCGTTGATGTAAGTACCGGTAATGAAACAGCAGG
>JBDUAY010000341.1:0-6487 GCA_040004415.1 Bacteroidota bacterium
CACCTCATCCGGCCTTCGGCCACCTTCTCCAACAATGGAGAAGGATAATGGAAACATGTCTAATTGCCCGATTTCGACACTGTTCCCTGATTAAGCTTTTGTACTACTGTGGTTTCAACTCCACCAATCCTACTTTTTGAGAGTCGACTAAATAGAAGCGCAAGAATTTTTTATGAGCATTCGGGCGGAACAAGTTTTGAAACAACGGAAACAGAAAATGCCGGTGGCACAAGAGCACAAGCCTGCAGGTATATTTGGAATGATGTTTCAATTATTCTTTAGGCGTGCAGATTGTACTTCATATTTCTATAATAAATAATGTAAAGAATGCGGGCGAATATTCTTTTGAAAATCAATAGGTAGCAAATAGAAGTCAACAACTAATCCTGGTTACTTATAGCTATCTTCAGAAACAGTTGCACGCATTCTAAGCAAGCTTTAAAGGCAAAATTTAATGACATGCTAATGTTATTCGCACTCTTTAAACAGTATATTTGATTAGACTAGAAATTAGCCAGCTAATCAGCCAAATAATACTGCATGAAGTTTCTCCGGATAGCGAATTTTTTATCAGTTATAGCTGTCTTCATTTTTTCAACCGAAGCCATGGTTGCACAATCTTCAACTGATGATAGTGTGCTTTATGAAAGGGCTATTCATAATCTTGTCGGTTTATATCAACAATCTTCAGGTGATCAATCAGGCCTGTTTAACGGCAGCCAGTACGGTAGTTATCCCTTTAAGTTTGAGGAAGCGGGTCATGCTTATTTTAACGCTGATAAAAGCGGTTACGGAAGTGTTATGTACGATGGGATATTGTATGAAAATGTCTCTATGCAGTTTGACGAGATACAGGAAGTGCTGGTAATTGACAGTAGTTCACGCCGTATTCAGCTTCTCAATGAAAGACTTGCAGCGTTCACATTATTCGATCATAATTTTATTCATATTATAAAGGATAGCGAAAGTGCTGTGCTCGTAAGGAACGGTTTTTATGATATTTTGTACAACGGAAATGTCAGCCTGTTAAAAAAAGAAGAAAAGCTTATACGCGAGGATGTTGCCACCGGGGTATTACTGCGTTTCATTGATGTTCATTCATATTATTATATAAAAAGAAACAGCACCTATTACAGCATAAAAAGCAAAAAGAGTTTGTTTTCTATTTTCAAAGACAGAAAAAAAGATGTTAAACAATATGTCAGGAAAAATAAATTAAGCTACCGGAAGGACCGGGAGAATATGCTGATACGGGCAACGGCTTATTATGATCAGTTAATAAAATAAGATGGCACCAAAGTGTTTATTTGTATCGCTGTTTATTGGTTTTTTGTTTTGTTGCCGGGTGTACGGACAGGATACATCTGCGCTTATCAGCATTCAACTGGATAGTTCAAGCATTGAGAAGTTTGCAGATGAAGTCGAAAGGCAGTCAGGTTTTCGTTTTTATTTTGATAATGCAAAGTTTGACAGTATCGCTATAACGGTAACTATAAAAAATCAACCGTTAAGAAAAGCAATGGATCTCGCACTTGTGAATACAGATGTTTATTATACCATTGACAATGCCAAACATATATTTCTAACAAGAGGTTATGCATTAAATATTTTACTTCCCCGGGATTTTTTTATCGCTGCCAAAACAGGCAAAATAATACCAGCTGCTGAAGTCAGTTCATCGGCTAATACGAATGACCAGGACGAAAGACCGGCGGAACAAAAAGCTATCCTGGAAAACAAGCTCTACGAAGTTGGCGATAAATTAACCGTCAACCCTCCAAGAATAGTCACTATGGCTGGTTATGTACGGGATGCTAAAACAGGCGAGCCAGTGGTTGGTGCTTCCATTTATATTGATAATCCAAGGATAGGCGGGGCGACGGATCAATACGGATATTATTCTCTTGCACTGCCGCGTGGTCGTCATATTCTCAACATTCAGAGTATTGGCATGCGTGATACCCGGCGGCAGATTGCATTGTACAGTGATGGCAAAATGAATATTGATTTGCAGGGAACTGTTATCGCTTTAAAGAGAGTAATTATTTCTGCGCAAAAATTAAGCAATGTTAAAGGCACACAAATGGGATTGCAGAAAATGGATATTAAAACGATTAAGCAAGTTCCCGTTGTGTTTGGTGAAGCCGATATATTGCGGGTTGTAACTACTTTACCCGGTGTAAAAACGGTAGGTGAGTCCAGCACCGGTTTAAATGTACGGGGTGGCTCCGCAGATCAAAATCTGATATTGTTTAATGATGCCACCATCTTTAACCCTGCGCATTTCTTTGGAATGTTCTCCGCCTTTAACCCGGAAGTGGTGAAAGATGTTGAATTATATAAAAGCAGTATCCCTGCCCGTTATGGCGGGCGATTGTCTTCTGTGCTGAATGTAAACAGCCGGGAAGGAAATAAAAAGAATATCACCGGCTCCGCAGGTATTGGTTTGCTAACAAGCCGGCTCGATATAGAAGGACCGCTTATAAAAGACAAATCATCCTTTATTATTGGTGGCCGTACTACATATGCAAACTGGCTGCTGAATGATTTACCTGCACAATATAGAAACAGCAGAGCCTCTTTCTATGATCTCAACCTGAATGTTGTTCACGAGTTCAATAAAAAAAATACCCTCTATCTAACTGGTTATTTAAGTAAAGACAGGTTTAATCTAAACAGCGATACTGTTTACAGTTACGGAAATAAGAATATTTCTTTAAAATGGAAACATGTATTTAATAACAAGCTCAACAGTCTTATTACAACCGGGTATGACCGTTATGATTATAATATATCAAGCGATAAACTGCCGCTGAACGGTTATAAACTTGGGTTTAATATTAATCAGACCTATCTTAAAATACATTTTAATTATTACCTGAACAGCAAAAACACGTTGGATTTCGGTCTCAATTCTATTTACTACAAATTGCATCCGGGTAATTACTCGCCGCTGGGGAAATCATCATTGGTGGTGCCTGATACCGTTGCCGCAGAACAGGCGCTGGAAAGCGCTTTGTATGTAAGCGATCATTACAATATCAATTCTTCTCTTTCTGTTGATGCAGGTATAAGATATTCTGTTTTTAACTCACTGGGGCCGCAAAATATAAATAGCTATGCGCCGGGTCTGCCAAAAACAACGGACAACATATTATCAACTATACCATATGGAAAAGGGAAGACTATAAACACTTATTCAGGACCTGAGTACCGGCTGTCTGTGCGTTATTCCTTCACGGATAGCTTTTCTGTTAAAGCCGGATTTAATTCGCAAAGACAGTATATCAATGTGCTTTCCAATACAACTGCCATGGCGCCTACTGATATCTGGAAACTAAGCGATCCAAATATCAAACCGCAGTACGGAGAACAATATTCATTGGGCGTTTACAAGAACCTAAAGTCTAATACCATCGAAACATCGGTTGAAGTATATTATAAAAACATTAAAAACTATCTTGATTATAAAAGCGGCGCAGTGCTGATAATGAATCACCATATAGAAACAGATGTTATTGAAACAAAAGGAAAGGCTTACGGAGTTGAACTGCTGATCAAAAAACTGACGGGTAAATTGAATGGCTGGATTAGTTATACTTGGTCGCGCGTTCTTTTAAAACAGGACGATCCAACGGCCGGGGAACTTATTAATAAAGGCCTGTACTACCCGTCAAATTATGACATACCACACGATGTAACCGTGGTGAGCAATTACCGCGTTACGCACCGCTTCAGCCTTTCATTGAATGCCACGTACAGCACTGGGCGGCCTATTACGCTTCCCGTTGGTATATTTTATTATGGCGGCGCCCAGCGTACTTTGTATGCAGACAGAAACGCCTATCGTATACCAAATTATTTTCGCACCGACTTTTCGTTGAATTTAGATGGCAATCATAAAATACATCAGCGAACACATAATTCATGGACAGCTGGTGTATACAATCTTACGGGAAGAAAAAATCCATATTCTGTTTATTATGTTACGGAAAACGGTGTTATTAATGGCTATAAACTATCCATTTTTGGAAGTGCTATACCCTATATTAACTTTAATATCAGTTTTTAAAATAAAACATGAAACAGTTATTATATTGTTTGCTGGTTGTGCTGGCAACAGGTTGCAAAGAAAAATATGACTCACCTGTTCATTCACCTGTTACCGGCTACCTGGTTGTAGATGGTGTAGTGAACAGCGTGGGTACTGCGTCTTTAACGCTTAGCCGCACTACAAAATTTGATAATAGAAATATCGTTTATGAAACCGGGGCTTTTGTAATGGTACAGGGGCAGGATAGCAGCGCATATTTCCTGGGTGAAAAAGGAAACGGCATTTACAGCGTTGACAATCTAAATTTAAATACAAGTTTGAAATACCGGTTAAAGATAATGGCCTCAAACGGGGAGCGATATATTTCAGATTTTGTGATAGTGAAAAATAATCCGCCTATAGACAGTGTAAGCTGGAAAGTCGAAAATAGCGGTGTGCAGCTGTACATCAATACACACGATCCGCAGAATAATACACATTACTATCAATGGATTTACGACGAAACCTGGGAATTCCATTCAAGTTTTCTTTCAACCTTAAAGTACCAGCTTACATCAAACCCTGGTGGCGCCACATATAGCGTTGTTTACCGGGATCCGGTTAACCGCTCTTACGATCCAACCATTACTACCTGCTGGCAATTTAATTCTCCCACGAATCTTTTTTTAGGAACAACGGCCAAGCTAAGTAAGGATATTGTTTATTTACCCCTTTTATATATTCCACCAGCTTCCATTAAGCTTGGAGTGCTATACAGTGTTCACCTGAAACAATATGCCTGGACAGAGGAGGGATATGCGTTTCTTGATAAAATGAGAAAGAATACTGAAGCCACCGGATCTGTATTTGATGCACAGCCTTCTGAATTAAAAGGTAATATCCAGAATATAACAAATCCGGATAACCCGGTGATTGGTTATTTTAATGTTTGCCCGGTGCAGGCAATGAGAATCTTTATCAAAAATAGTGATGTACCTGCGTGGGGCTATAACCCGGGTTGTATGGATGTAGTGATTGAAAACATCAGCGACAGTATTGAAAAAAAAGGGTTAGGCCTGTTGCCAACTGTGGTTGAATTGAATGGTAGCGCCGGTATTATTACTTTCAGGGCAGCCCCGCCGGGATGTGTTGATTGCACATTATCCGGAACAAATAAGAAACCGTCTTACTGGCCCTGATATTTAATGATATTTTTAAAATGTTTTAGCAGATTCGTCATGCATAAAAAATTATCAGTACAAAATTTAGTATACCGGTTATGCGTAACTGGCGTTTTGTGCTGCCTGTTCTTTGCGTTGCAGGCGCAGGAAGTGCAGGCCCTGAAAAAGCAATTTAATGAATACGGGCAACAGACATTGCAGGAGAAACTATATGTACACACGGATAAAAATTTCTACCTGGCGGGAGAAATCTGCTGGTTCAAAATATATAATGTGGATGCCTTTTTTAATAAGCCGCTGGGCATTAGTAAAGTGGCATATGTAGAAGTGCTTGATAAGAATAATAAACCCGTTTTGCAAGCAAAAGTGGCATTGAAAGAAGGAGATGGTAATGGCTCTTTGCAATTGCCCTTCACGCTTGGTTCAGGAAACTATATGTTGCGCGCCTATACACGCTGGATGAAAAATTTTAGCGCAGCATATTTTTTTGAAAAGCCAATTACGGTTATTAATACGCGTAAAATATATGATGGTGGCGCATTGCAGCAGAAAGCTAAATACGATATTCAGTTTTTTCCGGAAGGCGGCAATATGGTGAATGGAATACAAAGCAAAATAGCTTTCAGGGTGGTTGATCAAAATGGGAAGGGTGTTTCATGCAGCGGTGCTGTCGTCAATGATAAAACAGATACTGTAAGCACCTATATCGCGTTGAAATTTGGAATGGGGAGTTTTTTATTAACGCCAGAACGCGGGCGTTCCTACCAAGCTTTAATTACGCTGCCCGATGGCAACCAGGTAGTACAATCTCTTCCCGCGGCGTACGATAAAGGATATGTGATGCACCTGGAAAAAGTTAATAATCAGCAACTGAAAATAACGGTGCGATCACTTGCAACCGACGCATCTTCACCGGCTGTTTATCTTTTTGCACATACGAGAGGCGCTGTAAAAGTGGCACAAAGCAGCGGGCTAAAGAATGGTTATGCAGAATTTCTTATTGACCAAGACCAGCTTGGTGATGGAATTTCTCATGTAACGGTTTTTAATGCAGATCGTCAACCGGTATGTGAAAGATTATTTTTTAAAAAGCCTGCACAGTACCTGGAGATAGGAGCGTCAACAGATCTTCCTTCTTACGAATCCCGCAAAAAAGTAACCGTCAGGCTTTCTTCCACTGACCAGGATAATAAACCTTTGCCGGCAGATATGTCTATGGCTGTTTATCGTATTGATTCGCTAACGATGCCTGATGATTTGGATATTAGCAGTT
>JBDUAY010000342.1:0-6481 GCA_040004415.1 Bacteroidota bacterium
AAAAGTAGCTCACCGGGATACATTGGCAAACGTTCAACTAAACGACAATTGTAATTTGAATTAAGATAAGTGTAACGAAATTTTCATTGGTTCGTATTTTCCCGTAAAAGGTCATCGCCCTTCTTCAGTTTAAGTTTCAATCATGATTGGGTGAAGAGCTCAAAATAAAATAGTTTTTCAAATTGCCATTATGAAATATCTTTTTTTAGCCGCCGTGGTGATTGTGTTTACCTGCCCGGCTGTTGCGCAAAGCAGGAACAACGTTACTGTAAAAAACCAGGCAAGCCGTCCGCTTAACCTGTCAGACAGCGCCTTGCTTGATATTGTGCAAAAACAAACCTTTCGATACTTCTCAGACTTTGCGCACCCTGTTAGCGGCATGGCGCGTGAAAGAAGTAATGTGGCTTACAATTATGACGATGAAGTAGTCACCACCGGTGGAACAGGCTTCGGTGTAATGTCTGTTATTGTTGCAACAGAAAGAAAGTGGATTGCACGCGACAGTGCCGCCCGGTTCCTGCTAAAAATGGTTAATTTTTTATCGAAGGCAAATTCATATCACGGCGTTTTTCCGCATTGGTTAAATGGTTTAACCGGCATTACTATTCCCTTTAGCCGTAAAGATGATGGCGCTGATTTAGTAGAAACTTCTTACCTCATGCAGGGCCTTCTGTGTGCAAGGCAATATTTTAATGCAGATAACCGGACTGAACATGAACTGCGTAATAAAATTAACTGGATGTGGAATGATATTGAATGGAATTGGTTTACAAAAGATGGCCAGGATGTTTTGTACTGGCATTGGAGTCCGAACAATGGATGGGCTATGAATTTTCCAGTAAAGGGCTTTAACGAATGCCTGATCATGTATGTGCTGGCTGCTTCTGCAGAACGCTATCCGGTCAGCGCTTCGGTCTATCATCGTGGCTGGGCACAAAGTATTTTTTTTAAGAATGGAAAAACATTTTACGGTTATACATTACCGCTGGGATTCGACTATGGCGGCCCGCTTTTCTTTTCACAATATTCTTTTCTTGGTCTTGACCCCAGGGGTTTAAAAGATGAATATGCTGATTATTGGGTCCAAAATAAAAATCATACACTCATCAATCATGCTTATTGCGTGGATAATCCTAAAAAATTTAAAGGCTATGGAGAAGACTGCTGGGGGCTGACTGCAAGCGACACGTATAATGGCTATAACGCATTTTCACCAACCAACGATTTTGGTACGATTGCACCCACAGCTGCTTTATCAGCATTTCCTTACACACCTGAATTGTCCATGAAAGCATTGAAACATTTTTATAATGATTTAGGTGATAAGATCTGGAGTGAATATGGATTTACGGATGCTTTTAATGAAACGCAGAACTGGAATGCTAAATCACATCTTGCTATTGACCAGGGGCCTATAATTGTTATGATAGAAAATTACAGAAGCGGATTGTTGTGGAAACTGTTTATGAGTTGCCCGGAAATTAATGGCGGCCTGAAAAAACTTGGTTTTGAAAGTCCCTGGATGATAAAATAAAAGTTAACAAACATTACTTAGCGGGTGTTCATTTTTTATTCATTTTAAAACAAAGATCATGGCAACTTTTACACTTACGACGTCTCAAATAAGTGATTATAACAACGATGGATACATTATTGTCAAAAATTTTTTGCAAGCGCAAGAAGTTGGAAAGTTGTATAAAATAGCGTTAGAAGATGATACCATGCAAAAACACTCGTTTGATTTAAATGATCAAACCGGCAAGAAGACAAAGCTGGCGTTATGGTATACACCAGGTAATGATGCATATGGCCTGCTTACCAAAAGCGAAAAAATGGTAAATTCAGTTGATACGTTATTGGATGGCGATAGTGCGGTGTGCCATTTTCATAGCAAGCTGATGCAGAAAGAACCCAAGGTGGGTGGGGCGTGGGAGTGGCACCAGGATTATGGATATTGGTACAAGAATGAATTTTTGTTGCCAGATCAGATGATGTCGGTAATGGTTGCCATCACGGAAGCCAACAAACAAAACGGGTGCATCCAGGTGATAAAAGGTTCTCATAAAATGGGCCGCATTGAACATGGCTTTGCCGGTGAACAGGTTGGGGCGTCGCAACATTATGTGGAGCTTGCATTAAAAACAATGGAGCTGGTATATGTAGAACTGATGCCGGGGGATGCATTGTTTTTTCATAGTAATTTGTTGCATCGGTCGGCGGCCAATCTTTCGGAAAATTCGCGGTGGTCTTTGATTTCATGTTATAACAGAAGCGCCAATATTCCTTATAATGAACCATCTGCTTCAAGTACCATTCCGCTGCAAACTGTACCAGATAACGCATTGCTGCAATGGGAAACAAAAGGGCTTGGTGATGGCGCTAATTTTCTCGAAAAAGAAAAGGATCAGGCATTACAATAAAATAGAGATTGCACAGATGAGGTTGAAAAAAACAGTTCCTGGAAGTTTTACATTGCCTGGGCTGTGCATCCTCGAAAAAAAATAAAACGGATCCCCATGGACGATACCTTGCATGTTAATATCAATACCAAAGGCATTGCAGCAAATACGTACGATGCGATTGTAATCGGCAGCGGAATCAGCGGCGGCTGGGCTGCAAAAGAGTTATGCGAAAAAGGATTAAAAACATTGGTGTTAGAAAGAGGACGGAATGTGGAGCATATAAAAGACTATCCAACGGCTAATTTATCGAGGTGGGAATTGCCACATCGTGGTCAAATTACAAATGAAACATTAAAACAAAATCCCCTGATTAGCAAAGCAGCCGGGTATGGAGAAGATACGCAGCATTTCTTTGTGAAAGATGCGGACCATCCGTATATACAGGAAAAACCATTCGACTGGATACGTGGTTACCAGGTAGGTGGAAAATCATTAACCTGGGGCCGTGCATGTGCGCGGTGGAGCGAATTTGATTTTACTGCGCCATCCCGTTATGGGTATGGTGAATCCTTTCCAGTAGGGTACGCTGATATGCAGGCGTGGTATAGCTATGTAGAAAAATTTATTGGCGTATGCGGAAGCACAGACGGTATACCATCCATGCCCGATGGGGAATTTTTGCCGGCCTATGAATTAAATTGCGTGGAGCAACATCTCCAGAAAGTAATAAAAGAAAAGTTTAACCGCCATTATGTGTCTGGCAGATGGGCGCATATTACAGAACCCAAACAAATTCATATTGATCAGGGCCGCACGCAATGTCTTAACAGGAATCTTTGTATGCGTGGATGTCCGCTGGGCGGATATTTCAGCTCTGTCAGCAGCACTTTACCATGGGCAAAAAAGACAGGCAATCTAACCATCAGGCCGTTTTCTGTGGTGCACTCAATCATTTATGACGAACAAAAAGGTAAAGCTGTTGGCGTGCGCATAGCGGACGCAAATACAAAACAACAGACAGATTTTTTTGCAAAAATTATTTTCGTAAATGCATCTGCCCTGAACACCAATTTAATTTTATTGAATTCAATATCGAAACGTTTTCCATACGGCCTGGGTAACGATAGTGGTTTGCTCGGTAAATATATTTGCTTTCAAAATTATCGCGGAAGTATGAACGGTGACATAGACGGGTATACAGATAAATATTATAGGGTTGCAAAGCCGGCTGAATGCATCGTTGCTAATTTTAGGAATGTAGAAAAAAAGGATACGGATTTTTATGGTGGTTATGTCATTTATTCCGGCGCCGGACGGGCAACGCTCAGTGATAAAAATATACATCCGTTGCTGGGTGCTGAATTCAAAGATGCTATTAGTGAACCTGGTGATTGGGGCGTATATATGTATATGCAGGGTGAAACAATTGCCAAAGAGGCAAATCATGTGCGGTTAAGTAAAGATCATAAAGATCAATGGGACATTCCATTGCTGATTACATCTGTGGGCTACGATGACAACGATGATAAAATGGTAAAAGATTTTTTGGAACAGGGCCGTGCTATGATGGAAGCTGCCGGGGTAACAAATATCAGTGCAAGAGATAGTATGCAGGCGCCGGGTTTAGATATTCATGAAATGGGTGGTGTACGTATGGGCAATAATCCCAGGACATCTTTACTCAACGAATGGAACCAGGTGCACCATTGCAAAAATGTATTTGTAACCGATGGTGCTTGTATGACGAGCACCGGTAGCCAGAGCCCATCAATACTGTATATGGCTTTCACCGCAAGAGCTGTAGAGCATGCCATAGAAGAAATGAAAAAAGGAAACATCTGACTAGGATTTGGAAGGATTAAAAGGATTTCCAGGATGAGTACCAATCACGAAGATCCGCTCTGAAGGCGCGGTATATGTCAGCGATGGGTACCGCCCATCGTGCTGGAACAAGGACAAGTTTGAACTACAATTTGGAAGGATTAGAAGATTAAAACAGGCCAGTATTAAAAGCTCTTTTACCTCCGTGAAAAACCTCCTTTGCCGCTGTGGCAAAAAGATAACCATATTTATTTGCAGTAATAATATAGTATGAAGAAATTTTTAATAGTAGTGTCAATTTTTATTACAACGTCTGCGCAGGCACAACAAAAAACATATTGCAACCCCATCAATATAGATTATGGCTACACGCCGATCCCTAATTTCAGTGAGTGGGGCCGGCACCGCGCTACAGCTGATCCGGTGATTGTAAATTATAAAGGTGATTATTATTTATTTTCTACCAATCAGTGGGGTTATTGGTGGAGCAGCGATATGCTGAACTGGACATTCATTTCTAAGAAATTTCTTCGCCCCTGGAATGGCGGTGTGTACGACGAACTTTGTGCACCGGCCATAGGTATTGTAGGGGATACCATGCTTGTATTTGGTTCAACATACAGCAGCAATTTTACATTGTGGATGAGCACCAATCCTAAAGCAAATGAATGGAAACCATTGGTGGACTCTTTTGAAATCGGCGGCTGGGACCCGGCATTTTTTACCGATGATGATGGTAAATTTTATATGTACAATGGAAGCAGCAACCGCTACCCATTGTATGGAATAGAACTCAACCGTAAAACGTTTAACCCCATCGGCACAAGAAAAGAAATGTATCTACTGGAACCTGATCGGTATGGTTGGCAACGTTTTGGCGAGTATATGGACAATACTTTTTTAGATCCATTTATTGAAGGAGCATGGATGACGAAGCATAACGGAAAATATTATTTACAATATGGCGCGCCCGGAACAGAGTTCAGCGGTTATGCCGATGGAGTCGTAAAAGGAACGGGTCCGCTGGGCCCATTTACGCCGCAATCAGATCCATTGAGTTTTAAACCAGGTGGTTTTGCAAGAGGCGCAGGGCATGGTGCTACTTTCCAGGACAATCAAAATAATTACTGGCACATCAGCAGTATAATTGTTACCGTAAAAAATACTTTTGAAAGAAGGCTCGGCATTTGGCCTGCAGGTTTTGATAAAGATGATGTGATGTATTGCAATACTTCATTTGGTGATTACCCGCATTATTTGCCGGTCCCCACGTCCCCCTCCTCCGCCACCAAAAAGGGAGGAAACTTTTCACAATCTTCCCTAAAGCAAGATGCACATAACAACGAAAACACTTCTAAAGGAGTGTCAAAAAAATTGCACGGAGATATCCAAAAACCAAGTAAAAAATTGTCGAAAAGCGGCCCTGCTACGGCAGACCCATCGCTTTTGAGTGAGCGGGACGGGCCAGCAGGTTCTTTCACCGGCTGGATGTTGCTCAACTACAATAAGCCAGTGCAGGTATCTTCTACGCTGGCAGATTACTACGCTAATTATGCGGTGGATGAAAATATAAAAACATATTGGAGTGCTGCTACTGCAGATAATGGTGAATGGATACAAACAGATTTGGGGAATATATCTGATGTGCGTGCCGTGCAAATAAATTATGCCGACCAGGATGTGGACAGTAATCGCCTGGGCAAATGGCCCAACCAATTTCATCAGTATAAATTATATTACTCTAACGATGGTAAAAAATGGAATGTTCTGGTTGATAAGGGTAATAATAAAACTGATATACCACACGAGTATGTGGAGTTTCCTGCGGCTGTGCAAGCCCGTTATATCCGCCTGGAAAATATTCATATGCCAACCGGTAAATTTGCCATCAGTGGATTGCGTGTCTTTGGCAATGGCAATGGCACCAAACCAGATACTGTAAAACAATTTATTGTATTAAGAACCGAAAAGGATAAACGCAGTGCTTATCTTAAGTGGAGCCCGGTAAACAATGCATTCGCCTATAATATTTACTATGGCACAGCGCCTGATAAAATGTACAGTTGCATTATGGTGCACAGCGCAAACGAATATTGGTTCAAGGCAATGGACAATCAAAAACCTTATTTCCTTACCATTGAAGCGGTAAATGAAAATGGCATGTCTGCCAGATCAAAGACTATTAAAATTGATTAATAAATTTGAAGTACAGTGGTCACACTAAAGTTCGATGTGTTTTTGATATGAATCTATAGTTA
>JBDUAY010000343.1:0-6473 GCA_040004415.1 Bacteroidota bacterium
CTGTTGAAAGCAATGAACTGTTGATGATAAACAATGCGCCCGCAGCGCCATTGGTGAGCAAGACATGCACTTCATCCAGATTTGCATCCGCAGCAATTAACTTTCTTAACCCACTATGACCGCGATGAGCAATGTATTCAAGTTTAAGATGATCGAGAAACAAATTAAGTTCATCAAATTTTAAATCTGTAACAGAACTTTCCGCGAGGTTGAATAAAATATTATCATAGCCTGTTTCCTCCGGTGACTCTTTTTCAATCGGCATTCTTTTGTAAAGCATAGATCTTATTTTGTTTTTTTGGCCACCGGCCTGATAGCGGTAATGCGTGTAGGGTAAGAGAGAAATTGAAGACCTCCTTAAACGTTGTGGAAACCTGCAGTTTTTTGTAACAAAATGTGAGATTGATGAAATCAATTAACAGCTAATGCACGACTGTATTTGTTACGGTATTGTACGGGTGATAAACCGGTAATTTTTTTAAATGTAGTACGAAATGCCTTTGTATCAGTATAGCCAACATTATACATTACTTCATTTACATTTTCGCGTGAAGATTCAAGGCCTTTTTTTGCAACCTCCATCTTAACCCGCTGTATATATTCTACCACGGTATTGGAAGTTGCTTTTTTAAACCTTCGTTCCAGATTGCGGCGGCCCAGCGCCAGCATAGAAGCCAGTTGGTCCACCGTTATTTTTTCTTCAAAATTATTCTCAATAAATTCCTGGGCCTTTTTTACCGGCTCATCCAAATGTGATTTTTGCCCCTGGAAAATAATAAAGGGCGATTGGCTGATTCGATCAATATCGATCATAAAAGCTTTAGCAATAAGAACAGCTACCTCGCGGCCCGCATATTTCTCTACCAGGTATAATAATAAGTTTAAGTAAGCATATGCACCGCCACTGGTATAAATGCCATCTTCTTCAGTCATAATTTTATCATCCACCAAATTCACATCCGGAAACAGCGCCCTGAACTCATTTGCGGTTGACCAATGCGTGGCACACTGTTTTCCTTTTAACAGACCTGTTGCCGCCAGGAAAAATGCGCCGATACACAAGCTTACAACCTCCGCACCAGCTTTATATTGTTCCGTAATCCATGGAAGAAATGCGGCATTTTCTGTAAGTGATTTTTTAAAATCACTATGGATGGCCGGAATAATAATCATATCCGTCTTCTTTACGTCCTGGATCAGCAGATCGGGCTTTATGGTAAATAATCCATCGCGTTGTTTGGTCTCCTTAACAATTCCCACGAGGTTAACATTAAACAATGGTTCTCTTCCCATCGTGGCAAGAAATTTATTTACTTCCAGCAATATCTGGTGTGTACCATCAATATTACTCAGGCTGGTATGGCCAAGCGGTATAAGTATTGACACATGTTTCATCCAGTAAATATAGAAAAAATTATTGTCGCAATCACCTCCCCAGAATGCCGTATTTACACCCTGTTTATCGTGCCAATTGGCGGTATGTTTGTGTAATCAATTAAAAATTATGCAAATCGAGATATATAATCAGCCGGAAGATGTTCGGGTTTTTGGCAACCTGGTAAAAACTTTTCCGAATGGCATAGGGGAGGCATTCAGCGCTTTAATGACGATGATTCCCGACGGAGACAAGCGTGCTTATTATGGCCTGAGTGAAATGGATAAAAATGGCGGAGTTCTTTACTGGGCAACTGCTGAGGAAAAGTCTTCTGTTGAACCTGAACGCTATGGTTGCGCCAGTTTTACAGTACCTGCCGGGGAATATCTTTCAGTAATTGTGCAGAACTGGCGTTCAAACACAGACTGTATAAAAGATGTATTTGAGGAAGTGATGAAGGATGAACGTGCCGATAAAACCAAGCGCTGTATAGAATGGTATTACAGCGATACCGAAATGAAATGTTTACTGCAGACCAACACCCTAAAAGAATTGTTTGCAGCACTTGATAAAGCCGCAAAAGAATTAAACGGTTTGTTGGCTCCGTTGAGTGAAGCAGAAATTAATACGGTACCTTTTAAAGACAGCTGGACACCGGCGCAACTTGCCAGGCATATTACAAAATCAAATAAAGGAATGGCGCAAGCCCTTGAAATGAAAGGAAAGCCAGCGAACAGGAACCCTGCCGAAAAAATAAAAGAATTAAAAGATACTTTTTTAAATTTCTCGCTCAAAATGAAGTCGCCGGATTTTATTGTTCCGGAACCGGGCGAGTATAAAAAAGAAGCGATGCTGAGTTCGCTAAAAAAATCTTCTGAAAAGCTGGAAGAAAATGCCGCTGCAGCAAATCCCAATGAGATGATTAATTTGCCTGCGGCATTTGGTGAAATAACAAAGCTTGAATTGTTTCATTTTGTTTTGTACCATACGCAAAGACATATTCATCAGCTGAAAAATATCATACAGCATATTTAATGTTTTTTAAAATGCGGGCACGTTACTTAAAATAAGATGGCCGTTATTTACGGAGCAGACGGATCATTGGGAGGTGGCATAGCGCGTGCTTTTGCTAAGGGTTGTATGCATGCGGTCCGCAGGTTCACCTGATTAAGCCGTATTTAAAAAGGCAGCTGAGATAAGAGATCTGGATGCAATAATTAAAGAAATGAAAGACGATACAATGCTGAAAACGATTACCGCTCATACATGAAATTGACAGCACAGCCGTTTTCCTGGTATCAGACATGGCCAGTGGCATGACAGGTACAGCCGCATATATTACTTGTGGTACCACAATGGATTAAATCATATTTTTTACTGACGGAATGCTTATTTTAGGCCGAAAAGGGCACAACTAATATGATTGGACAAAATACACGAAGCAAACGCCAAAACTTTTTTTTGATCCTGATGCTGGGCGCGTTGAATACGATTACGCCATTCTCAATTGATATGTATTTGCCCGGCTTTCCGGAAATAGCGCATGATCTGCATACCACTATTGGGAATGTTGCCCTGTCTGTATCAACTTATTTCCTGGGTTTTGCTGTTGGTCAAATTATGTACGGGCCGTTACTGGATCGTTTCGGGAGAAAAAAACCTTTGTACGTTGGGTTGAGTTTATACATTATTGCAACAGCAGGTTGTATTGCGTTCCATTCTATTTCAACTTTATTACTATTCAGGTTTGTGCAGGCACTCACCGGTTGCGTGGCTTCTGTTGCAGCCATGGCGATGGTACGCGATTTCTTTCCAGTTAAAGAAAGCGCTAAAATTATTTCTTTTTTGGTGTTGATACTGGGTGCATCACCATTGCTTGCACCTACCATTGGAAGTTTTATTGTTACCAACCTGGGCTGGCAATGGGTATTTGTGGCACTGGCAGCCATTGTTTTAATTATGCTGTTGGTTACTATTTTCTTTTTACCTGAAGGACATGTGCCCGATCTTTCCATATCACTTAAACCCGAACCTATTATAAAAGGATTCAGGGAGATCTTACTAAAGCGCCAGTTTTATGTTTATTCGCTGGCAGGAACATTTTCTTTTGCCGGACTGTTCGCGTATGTTGCGGGTTCGCCCGCCATATTTATGGAAGGGTTTCATTTGAGCGCTACCATGTACGGAGCAGTCTTTGCTTTTTTATCTGTTGGCTTTATTGGTGGCAGCCAGTTGAATCATATTTTATCGCGCCAATGGACAAGCGAAGAAATTTTTAAATCTGCCGTCATTGTACAAGTGTGCACAGCTATTTGTTATTTTATTGGCGAGTATCATTCATGGTATGGAATAGCGGGAAACATTGCATTGCTGTTTGTTGTTCTTTCTTGTTGCGGAATTACCTATCCAAACGCCGCCTCTATTGCGATGGCGCCATTTTCTAAAAATGCCGGCAGTGCTGCTGCATTGCTGGGCTTTATACAAATAGGAATAGGCGGAGTTATTTCTTCCGGCGCAGGCTTATTGCATTTCAAAGGAAGTTTGTCAACCGCCATTACGATGACCATTTCATCAGTTGCCGGGCTTCTTATATTAATGGCAGGCAGAAAGGGAATAGCTGAACAAGTGGCAGAAATAAAACTTTCTAAAGAAGAAATGGTATGAAGAAATTAATTTTCTTCAATCAGATCGTTGATAAAAATATTTTTGAGCTATCAGCAGATTGAATAAATAATGGTCTTTTTAGTCATCCGCCACCCTGCCATTCGGACGGGAATGTTCACATTTCCATATTTTTTCAATGTTGTCGCAATTCACCCGGGCAAAGTCGCATCCACAACCCATGCAACCTAAACGTTTCATATATATTTGTTGTAGTAAGGTTGCATACAGTTTATGATATGAAAAGAGATGCATTCAGGGCGATAGCTGACCCCACGAGGCGGGAAATACTAAGCATTATTTCAGCCGGGCCGCTGAATGTAAATGCGGTGACGGGTAATTTCGACGTAAGCCGGACTGCTATTTACAAACACATTAAAATATTAACGGAATGTGGCCTTATTGTTATAAAGAAAAAAGGGCGTGAGCGGCTTTGTGAAGCGAAAATGGAAAAATTGCACGAAGTATCTGATTGGGTAGAGCAATACAGTAAACATTGGCAAACGCGGCTGGATTCATTAGAGGTGTATCTTAATAGCATTCAACCCCAAAAAAATAAAAAAAACATGGGCGAGCGAATCTCTAAACGATAGAATAGAACGGATTTATTATGAGTTGACATTCTCAATTTGGATTTATTAAATTAGCAACCAACTAATATCAGCTATATGAGTATTTTAATTGCAATCATCAGTTTTATCGCAGGAATAGTTTTACTGCTTCTCATTATTGCATTGTTTCTTAAAAAAGAATATACAATTGAGCGGGAGTTAATTATTAATCAGCCCGCACAACCAGTTTTCAGCTACGTGAAGCAGATAAAGAACCAGGACGCTTACAGCGTATGGAACAGGATTGATCCGGCTATGCAAAAAACATACACCGGTACGGATGGAACACCAGGCTTTGTATATGCGTGGGACAGTCAAAATAAAAAGGCGGGAAAGGGAGAGCAGGAAATTACCGCTGTTAAAGAAGGCGAAAGAATAGATATGGCACTTCATTTTATCAGGCCTTTTGAAGGAAGATCTGTAGCGTGGATGACGACTTCGCCTGTCAGCTCCAATCAAACAAAAGTGACATGGGGTATTAATGGAAAAATGAATTATCCAATGAATATAATGTTGTTGTTTATGAATATGGAAAAATTAATTGGCAAAGATTTAGCAGACGGGCTGGCTAACCTGAAAAGTAGTCTTGAGCAATAACAAACTGTATTTTTTAAGCCTTCAACATTATCAATAACAATTTTAAAACCAACACAAAATGACTATCAACCCTTATCTCAATTTCCCGGGTACAACCGAAGCTGCATTTAATTTTTATAAATCAGTATTTGGTGGAGAATTTGCCATGCTGCAGCGCTTTAAAGAAACTCCAGATGGCGCTAAAATGTCTCCTGAATTGCAAAATCAAATCATGCATGTTGCATTACCGATAGCACCGGGCTATGTTTTAATGGCCACTGACGCACCTGCAGAAATGGGATTTTCTTTAAAAGAAGGCAGCAATTTTTATATCACTATTGCTCCCGATAGCAGGGAAGAAGCTGATCGCCTGTTTAAGGGATTGTCAGCCGGTGGTAAAGTTGAGATGGAATTGCAGGATATGTTTTGGGGGGCTTACTATGGATCATTCAGGGATAAATTCGGTATTGGCTGGATGGTTAATTATACTACACCAAAATAGTAAAATTATCAAAAACCATAGCGCATAAATAATTACACAACGCATACATGAAATTGCAGGTGTAGACTTTTATCTTAGATCTACGATTCTTACACTGTGCGAAAATTATAAATAAGAAGGCAGATGCAACCGAAACAAATAAAATAATTTACCGGGTGCCAGTTTGCTTCGTATTGTTTCCGACAAGAATATTCATCACTGGCAGCGGTAAAGTAGTTTAATTATTTATTTTACAGATATTATGCCTGGTCATATGCAGGAATGATTTTTTCGCCTGTTCATTAATTTAAAAATTAAAATAAAAAGATCAAAAATGAAAAAGATAAATATTTTCTATTGGATTTTTACCGGGTTATATGCGGCTTTTATAATCCTTAGTTCTATTCCCGGTATCATGTCCGCGCCTGATTCGATAAAACTGGTTGTAACCCAATTGGGCTACCCGGCATATTTTGTTCCTTATATCAGTGTATTGAAATGCCTGGGTGGTATTGTGTTATTGATTCCTGGTTTTCCACGGTTGAAGGAATGGGCATATGCCGGTCTCGCGTTCGATTTGATAAGCGCTATTTATTCTTTTATAGCAACAGGTTTGGCCATGAAGGAATGGTTGCCGGTATTTTTATTCCTAATTGTACTTGCGTGTTCATATATCTTTTATCACAAAAAGTTGAATGCGATTTCACCGGGTATTAAATAGTCGTCCCTCAAAAAGTCTGCAACCTTTGCTTGCATTGTTTATTGTTTC
>JBDUAY010000344.1:0-6457 GCA_040004415.1 Bacteroidota bacterium
AGCTATACATTAAACTTTGCACAGATTGGCATCATTACACTCACTTTTCAATTGTCTGCTTCATTACTCCAGCCACTTGTTGGTTTTTATACCGATAAAAAGCCGCAACCATTTTCATTAGCAACCGGCATGGGTTTTTCACTTATCGGGCTCATTGTTCTGGCACTTGCCCATCATTACTATGTGGTATTGATTGCGGTGGCACTTATTGGTACCGGCTCTTCGGTGTTTCACCCGGAAGCATCCAAGGTGGCATTTATGGCTTCAGGTGGCAAACGGGGGCTGGCACAATCCATTTTCCAGGTAGGGGGCAATGCAGGAAGCGCCATCGGTCCTTTGCTGGCAGCACTTATTGTTGTGCCGTACGGTCAGCAAAACATATTATGGTTTTCTTTTTTGGCACTACTGGCCATCGTCGTATTATATCAAATTGGAAAATGGTACACTGCCAATATGCATTTGATCCGCCCTAAAAAAAATGTCACAAGTATACGTGAAAACATATTACCGCCACGTAAAATAACGCTGGCCATTATTATTCTGCTCGTACTTATTTTTTCCAAATATTTTTATTTGGCGAGCATGTCAAGTTATTATACATTTTTCTTAATTGATAAATTTCACTTGTCCATTCAGCAGGCACAATTGCATTTATTTATTTTCCTGGCAGCGGTAGCAGCAGGTACCTTGCTGGGCGGTCCATTGGGTGATCGTTTTGGCCGCAAGTATGTTATCTGGTTTTCTATACTTGGCGCGGCACCCTTTACATTATTACTGCCACATATGCCATTGCTATTCGTTACTATCCTGAGTATATGTATTGGCTTTATACTGGCATCCGCTTTCTCAGCTATCCTGGTATATGCACAGGAACTGTTGCCCGGTAAAATTGGCACCGTCTCCGGGCTCTTCTTTGGATTTGCTTTTGGAATGGGCGGACTTGGATCTGCCTTACTGGGTATGCTGGCAGATTACACCAGTGTTCAGTACATGTTTATGATTTGCTCTTTTCTGCCGCTTATCGGTTTACTCACCGGCTTGCTGCCGAATCTTAAGAAGTATGAAGAAGGCTAAAAAGATTTTAGGACATAATCTTCCAAACATCATTCATCAGCTGATATACTTCTGTTAATTTTAATGGCATCGGCATTGCCTGGAAAATTATTCAGCAAAATTTTCAGCTTTGGATGAATATGCGTTTTGCAGAAAGGTTTCGATGGACCCTTATAATAATAATCCTGCTCTTCTTCATTTGATGGCCGGAAAGAATGGAATGTAAAGATTTTCGTGACGAACGAACGGTCGAAATCAGCCTCCATTCCCATTAATATTTCTGCGCAAACTGCGTGCTGTTGCAAGTTAAAAACATACACGGCTGATCGATATTTATTTCGCATGCTATGGTTCACCGTACTGCTATGTGTATGCAGATGAACTGCAATGAGCGCAGACAAATTAATTTCAGCCGGATCATAATGAACGACAACCGCTTCCGAAAAAGATATATTTTCTTCAGCTGATATCCAACCCTGCTCCACACTTAAAACGCCGCGGAGTGATAAAAAAACAGCTTCCGTACACCAATGGCAACCGCCGCCCAGTCCTATCTTTTCCATTATCATCTTTATTTTTTCTTGTTCACGACCAATACGTTGGCTACCGGTCTTTGACCTGAATGATCCCATTTTTGCGTGTCGGGAGGAAGCTTGTCAAGATCCATACCGGGTGTATATAAAGCCGATTTTTCCATCTTTTTATTATCCGACGGATAATTCACCACTCCATCGTTTGGAAAATGATTGATCCACATTGTAGTAGATCCGCCCCCATCGAGGTTAACGCCTTCATCTGCTTGTAACCATTTCAAAATATTGGCAAGTTCGGAAAGGCTCATACCGGCCGCTTTTTGATTTCGTCCGTCTACCGTTATCAATAAAACTTTATTTCTGATTAACGCCACAGCAGTACGGGGATGCCGGTTGACATAAAAGCTGATCGTATCCAATTGAACCCGTATATGATGTTCAATAAGCAATGGCCCCGTAACAATTACATCTTCCCCTGGCAAATGGTTTTCCCAGTCGGCAGCACCATTCCATTTTTCGATGCTTACTTTTTCAGGACTAATAACAATTCCGGCTTTTTGATAGAATGTGCGGCCAGTGTTCTTGCCAAGCCCCAGCCTTGTTTCGTTCAGGACCTTACCATCCAGCCGTATATAATCTACCGATCCGCCATTTTTCATATCAAAAAAAGTTCCGTTAATTGCTGCCAGCGCATCGTGTTCAACGCCAAATGCGCTGGTCGGTTTTAAATGAGTTGAATCAGCTTCTACATCTATCCTGTTTTTTTTGTTCAGTTTAATTTCAAGAATACTGATATTTTGATTCGACCCAAACAATGAATGATCAAACCAGCATTGTCTTAACTCAACACCCGGGGCAATTTTTTTGACTGCCCATTTTGCATGAACGAACGCCAGCGAATCCTCTTGTGCCAGGCAATGCTGCAACACGATTACCTGCAGGAGAAATAGTAATAAATATTTCATACTAATATAAATTAACGGATTTTGCAGTTTTTAAATAATTAACCCAAATAATTTGATTATGTTCATGCGCGCATGAAACCACCTGATCACAAAAGAATTGAGCCATCCAATTTATATACCAAAAAATCAACACTTCCGGGTGCTGGCAAAGGTCTATTTACACGCACCCCGTTCTCAAAAGGACAAAGAATTATCGAATATAAAGGTCTTATTACAACCTTTAAAAAAATTCAGGATAATGCAGCCGTCAATCCCTATGTGTATTTTGTAAACAGAAATCATGTAATTGATGCCATGCCGTTTCCAGATAGCATGGGAAGATATGCCAATGATGCGAACGGGCTTGTTAACAAAGACGGCTGCGTAAACAATGCTAAATTCATTGTTGTAAATAAAAAAGTTTTTTTTGAAGCATTGATAGATATTTTGCCGGGCGCGGAAATATTTGTCTCGTACGGAAAAGATTATTGGGAGACCATTAAATTCAACCTCGCAGTGGAAAAAAGCTACCAGTCGCCAGGCAAGACAAAAAAGAAATAATTGTTTTGATTCTTTAGCCATTGCCTGCGTAAATCAAAACATCGCCGCAACTACGATAGCATTTTAGCACGCATCATTTTTTTTGTCTTCTATCAGCTTTCCTATTTCTTCCGCTTCTACTTCAAGGCCAAGTTCAATGCTTGATTCTTCGCTCAGTAATTCATTTTCGACTTCGTCCTGGTTACTGACTTCAGGATTAACATACCGCCAACCATGAGCAGCATGTTCAAGCAATCTTTTCCCACCATTTTCAAAGTCAATCGTATAATAGTCTTCGCCCTCTTCCCGGGAAACGTGTAGCAGTTGATTCTGCCAGGCAATTGTAAATATATTTTTCATTGCATGAAGGTAAGAAAGCTAAACAGGATTTCTTTTTTGGCTGGAGGATTACCTATAATGGATTTGAAATTTGTTTCGTGGAATTTCATACTGCAACTCAATCTAAGACCAATGCAATAAAGGCAGATTTTCAATAACAGGTTCCAAATTCCTCATTCCTGCAGGCGTTCGGTAAGAAATTATTGTTATAAATTACGTTTAGTTTTATTCATAGTACATTATAACAACAGGAACAATGTTTGATCAGTTCAAAAATAAATTCCCCCTTGACGAGGAACGATGGAATAACTACATCAATTGTTTTACACGCATCGCAGTCCCCGCAAAAACTATTCTTTTGAACGAAGGCGAAATTTCAAAAAAACTTTTTTTAATTGAAAATGGATGCATTCGTGTTTGGTTTAATAACAATGGCAAAGACATGACCTTCCAGTTCTTTTTTGAATACGATACGGTGGCTTCCATTGATAGCTTCAGAAAAAAAATTCCGAGCACGGTGGTTATTGAAACAATCGAGCCTTGTGTTTTGTGGTGGATACCTAAAAAAGATGCAGACAGAATAATTAATGAAATAAGCGAAATCCCGGCGTTGAGAAATAAATTCATCGATACAGTGTTTCAACGGACATTTGATTACATGAAACACTTTTTTTCGTTTATAAAAGATACGCCTGCTCAACGTTATCTCAACCTGATCGAACAGAAACCCCAAATTATTCAACGTGTGCCGCAGCACTATATAGCGTCTTATTTGGGCGTCAGCACAGTCCATTTAAGCCGTATAAAAAACAAGCTGGCAAACAAAAAAAACAACAATTGAATTTGATAACAAATGTTATTGCCAGCCATCATACTGTTGAATAGTTTTGAGTTCTAAAATAATTAAAATGAAAGCAGCAGTCGTTTACCAACGGGGCGAAATGCCACAATACACAGAATTTCCGGAACCAGTTCTGAAAAATGAAGATGAAATTTTAATTTCAGTCAAAGCAGCGGCTATCAAACATTTTGATAAAGGGCGGGCAAACGGCAAGCATTATGCTGCAGAAAACGACCGGCAAAATGCAATTGTAATTGGTGG
Source organism: Bacteroidota bacterium (assembly GCA_040004415.1). GTDB lineage: Bacteria > Bacteroidota > Bacteroidia > Chitinophagales > Chitinophagaceae > JACMLD01. The sequence continues at coordinate 4,512 of JBDUAY010000344.1, forward strand.
CGATGGCGTGGGCCTCCTTGCGGATGGTACAAGGGTTTATGCATTAGGTGTTAGTGGGATGATAGCAGAAAAAGCAGTGATAGAAAAAAGCAGGATGATAAAATTACCCGCTGGCATTGATGATGCTACCGCAGCCGCGCTGCCCAATGCTGTTGCGGGCTCAGCTATGGCACTCCGTTTCAGGGCAGCCATGAAACCAGGTGAAACTGTTTTAATAAATGGGGCGACAGGCTTTACAGGCAAAATAGCTGTGCAGATTGCAAAACACTATGGTGCAAAAAAAATAATTGTTACAGGAAGAAATGAACAAATACTCCAGGCCTTGCTGGCATTGGGTGCAGACGAAATAATTTCTATTAAACAGGCTGATGAACAATTTATTTCGCAGCTTAAAGAATTACACAACAAGACACCGATCGATGTTATCATAGATTATTTATGGGGACATACTGCGGAACTTATACTTTCATCATTAAAAGGAAAAGGCTCATTTACACACAAAGTGAGGTTTGTTTCAATTGGCTCCGTAACAGGCGATAAGATTCAATTATCGGCAGAAATTTTAAGAAGTGTTGATCTTCAGTTATCAGGTTCAGGCTTGGGGAGCTGGACAAAAAATGAAATGCAGCAACTTTTTTCAGAAATACTTCCTGAAATGTTTCAGCTTGCAGCCGATAATAAATTGAAAGTTGAAACCATAGAGGCTAACCTCGCGGACATCGAAAACTTATGGAACATGGAAGTGTCAGATGGGAAACGATTGGTGATTACCATATAACATCAACACGGCATTAAAATTGATTGCCGTCTTCACACTTACGTAGAAAATCTTTTTTTGGCTACAACAACAGTAGATTTGGCTTCACCTGTTTGTTTGCTGTTGCAGAGCTTTGCAATATCAAAAAAACAGAAAAATGAAAATTATATTAACAGGCTCATTGGGACACATCAGCAAGCCACTGACGCAGGAACTATTAGAAAAAGGCCATTCGGTTACAGTAATCAGCAGTAAGCAAGAAAAGCAGCCGGCTATTGAAGCATTGGGCGCTATTGCTGCCATCGGCTCCATTGAAGACGTTGATTTTCTTATACAAACTTTTGGCGGAGCAGATGCGGTGTACACCATGGTGCCACCAAATAACTACATGGATCCCAACCTAGATCTGACAGCGTATGTGCAAAGGATCGCCCATAATTATGCGAAAGCAATTGAGCAAGCAAGAGTAAAACGTGTAGTTCATCTCAGTAGCATTGGTGCACATTTAGCTAAAGGAACGGGTTTGATTTTGATCCATCGTGCGGTAGAAGGTATCCTGAATGAACTCCCCAATATTGCCATCACATTCATGCGTCCTACGTCTTTCCATTACAACTTATTCCGTTTTATGCCTGCTATAAAAAACACAGGTATCATGGCCGCAAACTATGGAGCAGAAGATAAAGTGGTATGGGTTTCGCCAATAGATATTGCCGCTGCCGTTGCTGATGAACTAGTAACACCACTTGTCACAAATGAATCTGTTGGACTTACCAGGAAGGTGCGCTATGTAGCCAGCAACGAACTCACCTGTAATGAAGTGGCAAATATTGTAGGTTCAGCTATTGGAAAGCCTGATCTTAGCTGGACCCTTATTTCCGATCAACAAATGCAAAGTGGCTTGGAAGCATTTGGAATGAATCCGCATATTGCAGCTGGTTTAGTTGAAATGCAGCAATGTATGCATAGCGGAAATTTTTTCCAGGATTACTATATGAACAGACCAGCAATTATGGGCAAAATAAAGATGACAGATTTTGCAAAGGAATTTGCCGCTGCATTTGAACAACAATAAGTAAATTGTGATATGGCAAACACGCAGCCCCGCAGGTTTAAAACCATAAGTGAATTTCACCAGTTCAGGGAACTGCCTAAACCAGCGCACCCATTAATAAGCGTGATCAATTTA
>JBDUAY010000345.1:0-6430 GCA_040004415.1 Bacteroidota bacterium
GCCCTTTAGTAGATTGGATAAATTCCAGGTAGTTTTTATCAATTTTTATCCATTTCCCATTGAGATAAGGTTTATCTAATAATTTTTTGGCACATCGTTATGATTAAAAGAAATAGGCATCGTGATTACTAAAGGAGCCAATAGATATCTCAAAGAACATTTAATAAACAAGTTTTTTTTGTTTTATAAAGCAATATTTACTTTTTATTTCTTGCCTTCTTTACTTCATCACCCGTTATGGCTGAAGCATTGTTGCCAAAATTTTTACGTACATACGTGAGCACATCCGCAATATTTTCATCTGTTAATTGCGGAAACGGCGGCATAACATTGCTGTAATCTTTCCCATCAATCTTTTCTTTACCAATGCCCTTTAATACAACATTGATCAGTTTGTTTTTATCGCCGGAGACATAGCTTGTGTTTGAAAGTGGCGGTATCATAGTTCCTGTGCCTCTTCCATCCGGCTGATGGCAGGTTACACAACTTGCCGTATATATATTTTTGCCCGCAGCAACCGTATTGTTTGCTGATGTTACGGTATCGCTGGAAGCAGTTGCTGGTACGTCACGGAAATTATTTGGTGCTGGTTTATTTTTATCACGATCAAGGTCTTTTTTGTTATAGGTTATTTTAAATATGGTCCCCCTATTATCATCAGTAACATACAAAGCGCCATCCGGACCCTGGGCCAGTCCGCAGGGACGATGCACCGCATGGCCGCTTGCTGTGCTATCAGGCGAACCGGAAAAACCATCTGCAAACACTTCCCAGTCCCCATCCGGTATACCGTTTTTAAATGGCTGGAACACGACAAAATAACCTGCCTGCGGTTCTGGTGAACGGTTCCATGAACCATGAAATGCAATGAAGGCGCCGTTTTTATATTTTTCAGGAAACATATCGCCCGTATAAAATAGTAAACCATCAGGTGCCATGTGCGCCGGGTAAGCCGCAGCAGGATCAATAAAATTGCTGTCCAATGTTTTATTACCATTGCCGCCATATTCAGGCATGAGTATTTTTTTCTTTTTAAAAGGATCGTAATAAATATATGGCCAGCCCGCATTTGCGCCATTCGTTAAGGCATACATACATTCTGCAGGTAATTGGGCATTTTGTTTTGCGGTATATAAAGCCGGGAAGATGGTGTTCAGCTGATCCCTTCCATGCTGCATCACAAATAATTTATTGCTTTGATAATTCCATGCAACGCCCACCACATTGCGCAAACCGGTTGCATAGCGAACACCATCTCCATAGGTTTGATCTTTCTTATCAGCTTTAAACATCCACACGCCACCGGCAGTTTCAAGCAAGGGGCAACCGGGAATTCCCATGGAGCCTGTTTGCCTGTCATGCTCCTGGCAGGAATTGGACGGGCAACCAACGGGTATGTATAAATTTCCGTCTCCATCCATCATGATGGATTTTGTGTTGTGCTCAGGGCCATCAACCAGGCCTTTTACTATTTTCTCAGGATGTTCCGTATCCATTACATGATTATCCGCATCAACCTTATACCTGAAAATTTCTGAATCGGACGCAGTGTATAAATAATCTTTTGCCAGGTACACACCCGTCCCGCCATAATCGCCAAATGCAGCAATAAGCTTTGCTTTGCCATTCTCTTCATGCAACAGCAATGTTCCTTTTCCATCTTTTGCTTCCGCCAGGCGAACATAAATATCATGCTGCGGTGTTACCACAAGATGTCTTGCCCTACCTAAAGAATCTGCAACAATGGTAGACGAAAATCCTGCGGGTAACTTTAAACCGTCATCATTGCCAGACGGCGCTTCTGCATGATTACAGGCAACAATACATGCAGCAACTGAAACGAATAGTAGCCGCGCGATTGATCTTTTTTTTATTTGAAAGCTATTCATGCGTTATAAATTTATTCTTTAAAATTTTTTAATGCTGTAAACCAGGTTCAGACAAATATCTTTCCAAATCTCCATTCTGCAACACTTTTTCTTCCAGCCATTGTATGCCGCCTGCACGGTTAAGATTTGGATGGTTCAACTGATATAAAACCCACAATTTTTTTTAATATAATTTTCCCGATCTGACAATAAGATTTAGCACGCAAAAATATTACAAATAAATTATACTTAAAATCCTCACTGCAAGTTTATTATCTCCCTTAACATTTAAGCTCCATTTGAAAAGGCAAATCAACCCGATGGCTACATAAATTTACCCCATGTACACCGAATGACATTCCCCCCTTACGCGTTCTTTCTCTGGCAAATCTTTTAATCCGTTACAAGATTAGCGTGCCTGCCCAAATCATCAAATGTCGTTCAAAACACCCGGGTATTTGCGTAAATTTATAAGTGAATGAACCTGCGCCTGGTTATTACAACTGATACTGTTATATTTAAATAAGGAAACCGTGTTCCTGATAAAATAATAAATTTCGGAATACACGCTGAAATATTCATCGCCCTTCCTGCGCACCTGAATCCAACACACCTCAAAAATTGCTATCTTTCAACATGCAGCACCAGGAATTTGAACCTCCTTCAGCGTTACTGGATACCATCAAGTGCTTTTGGTATAACAGAAAAGATTTCGGAGAACTGCAAACTGATTTTGAAGTGGTTCCGGATGGTTATGCTGAAATTATTTTTCATTTCGGGAGTGGTTGCAGCATGGCGCACAATGGAAAATTGCAGCCATTGCCATCACCTTTTATGATGGGGTTGCTCAATCAGCCTGTCCATTTCTACACCAAAAACCGTTTAGAGATCATTGGTATCAGGTGCTTTCCCTGGACGGTGTTCGATTTACTCGGGCTGCCTTCGGGTAAAGGCGGCGTGCGCATCTTTGAGCATCCCATGGCGCAGCTGCAACCTGCTTTGGATGAGTTGATTCATGCCGGCAAAATAGCGGAGGCGGTGGCCCGGGTAGAACAGTATTTTCTCGATGCAAGGTCGCGGATTGCAAGTGACACTATGCTATACAAAGCGGGCGTTGCTATGAGGGAAGCGAACGGCACCATGCCGGTAAGCCAGGTAGCGGCAGCAGCTCATGCCACGGTTCGCACACTGGAAAGGAAGTTCAGGCAATCTTCCGGCCATACTGTTAAAAATGTGAGTGGTCTGATGCGCTTCGAGCAGGTACGCAACCAATTATGGCTTCATCCAAATTCCAACCTTGCCGGCCTTGCCCATAACCAGGGCTATACAGATCAATCTCACCTAAGCCGGGAATTCAAACGCTATAGCGGCATTACGCCGGCGGCATTCGCGCGAAAAGCAAAAAAAGGAAAAGAAGCGATAAGCGATGATTTTGTCGCGTTTGTACAAGCCTGACGCAGGAACATGTCAGAATTTTGTGCTTCAAACATTCTATATGAAAGCGACAGTTGAAAGCACGGCATCCGCACAAAATCATTCTATTTACGATGTAATCATTTCAGGCGCCGGGCCTGTAGGTTTGTTCCTCGCGTGCGAGCTGGCCCTGGCTAAATGTTCAGTCCTGGTACTGGAAAAGGTTGAGAACCCGCATTCGCCGCTGAAGCAACTTCCTTTCGGAATACGGGGACTCTCTGCACCCTCAATTGAAGCGCTTGACCGCCGCGGGCTGTTGCAAAAACTTGAGTTACACAAACGCCTCAAAAATCCCCACCAAAATGCCGGGCAAGGTTCACACCGCCAGGCAGGACACTTCGCCGGCATTCCATTTCATGACGGTGATGTCGACACTTCCCAATGGAAGTATCGCCTGCCCGGCCCTGCAGACAACAGTTTAATTTCTGAAATGGAAGAACTCGAAAAGGTATTGTCCCGGCGCGCGGAAGTTTTAGGTGTAGCAATCAGGCGCGGTCTGGCCATTACTGACTTTCATCAAACCAACGACTCCCTGACTGTTCAATCAGGTGATCAATCTTTTCGAAGTAAATGGCTCGTGGGATGCGATGGAAGCCGTAGCATAGTTCGCAAATCCGGTGGTTTTGAATTCGCTGGTACAGCGCCTGCATTTACAGGTTATACTACCAAAATGGACATTGCCGAACCGGACAAGCTAAAGCCAGGCCGCAACCTGACAGCAACAGGCATGTATCTGCAATCTCAGCCAGGGTACACAATGATACAGGATTTTGATGGTGGGGCATTTCATCATTCAGAAAAGCCAATCACGCGGGAACATGTGCAGGAAGTGCTTCGCCGCATCTCCAACACCGATGTCACTATTAGTGCCCTCCATATTGCAACCACATGGACAGACAGGGCACGGCAGGCGACCACCTACCGTAATGGGCGGGTACTTTTGGCCGGCGATGCCGCGCACATTCATTCTCCGTTGGGAGGCCAGGGGCTTAACCTTGGGTTGGGCGATGCCATGAATCTTGGCTGGAAGCTTGCCGCAACCATCAATGATAAAGCCCCAGAAGGTTTGCTGGACAGTTATTATACAGAACGGCACCCAATTGGCGCACAAGTTTTGGATTGGTCAAGAGCACAGGTTGCAATCATGAAACCCGGAACGGATGCCCGTGCGCTGAACGCGATTATCCGCGACCTTATGAATACGCGCGACGGCGCCACCTATTTTGCAGGGCGGGTGTGGGGCGTATCACTGCAATATGATTTGAGTGGGGAGCATCCTTTAACCGGCAGAAGCGTTCCAAACTTTGAGTTGAAAAGCGGTGCCGCAATTGGCGGGCTGATGCAAGATGGGAAGGGGATATTGCTTGACTTTGATATGAATGCTTCACTTAAAAATTTTGCGGCTGAATATGGCGATCAGGTAAAGTATGTTCCGGGCCCTGCAAAAAAACAATTGGGCCTGAGCGCTGTACTAATACGCCCTGACGGGTTTGTCGCCTGGGCGTCTGACGAGGACCCGGATTGCATCGAACTGCAAAAGGCTGCCGCCCGCTGGTTTGTTTGTGATCCCGTGAGTAACCGTTAAAAACCTTGGTGAAACAATTTTCTCCGAGGTTTGAGCAAACCCCCTATCCGCAAAGGATGACAGCAAAATTAAAAAGAATAACGCAGGCCAAATTGCACTGAATAAATAACTGGTGGTTTTCTGAGGTTCATCCGCATTGGTATTGACGCTGTAAATACATGAGCTGCCTGCCTCGTCAAAACCGGTTACATTCACGGTGGAGATAAAGAGTAATTTCTGGATTACGTTGACCTGGTTTTATTGCTGATGCTTCCGGAGAAGAAGTTTACGGCAGCCCTGTATGCGTGATCGTTCTGAAAGACATATAACTGCTGATAACTGATGATACCGGCAAAAAAAGGTATTTGGACAGCAACTGCGAAAAATTAACATCGGATGTACAGGTTTTCTAAAAAATGATCATAACAATAGAAAAACACGTTTTATAAATCAACCAAAAGAAACAGAGATCTTTAAATTGGGGAAGAAATTACTCAATAATTTTCAGTAGAATATATTTTACTATTTTATCAATTATACCTTGAAGTTGCCGGTGTCAAAATAATCTTGCTAATAGCCGCGGAAGGAAAGCCGTGCATGCCTGTTACCTTAATAACAATACGAAGTAAATGCGTAAAAGAAGGTTGATCTGTTTCATAATTAAAATCCTTATTCAAAAAAACTTCAACAAAAACTTCTTTTAATAAAAATTCCGCCAAGGTAGTCTCGTTTCCTGTCAACTTTAGGAGTACACCATAAATCGCAGATCCATATTTATCATACAGGCAATCAAAATCATACTGAGTAAATACTGGCTTAATTTCCAGATTTTGGAATGGGCGATACACAATGCAGGTTTAGGTATTATGCATCTCTCCAATCCTGTGCCACACTATTTTATGGTATCGAACCAACTACCGGTAATGAACAAGCTATTTTATCTCCGCAAATGAGGTGATATCCTGGCTTAAAGCAACCCCGCTCCGTGGAACTTTTACTTCTGCAACATATTTTCAGATCTGCAGTTGCTATTGGCTACCTGCTAAACAGCGATTAACCAATGAAGATTGGCACCAGCTTTGATTCTTTACTTGTAAATAGTTTTTATGAATAAGGTTCTTATTGCACTCTTAACAGGTATTGCCATTGGTATCCTTCTAGCACCACGAAAAGGGTCCGATACCAGGAAGAAATTGTTTGATGATTTCAATGATTTAGCAAATGAATTTTCCCGGACGGCCTCAGAAGTCTATGATGCGGAAAAAGATATGATACATGAAACCATGTCAGACGTGAGGGATGCAGCGCACAATATTTAGTTATTAATGACTACGAGAAATGTGGGACGTGAAGAATCAGGCTGCAAGGAGTATTTCAACCCTGTCCAGAAGATCTGAAACGTGAAAGGGTTTACGCAGAAAGCTTTTTGCGCCTGAACGGAAGGCTATTTTCTCATTAGTGTAATCTGCAGACATTAAAAGCACTGGCGGCATAAACGTTTGATTCCGTTCTATAAGTTCTTTTG
>JBDUAY010000346.1:0-6416 GCA_040004415.1 Bacteroidota bacterium
AAGTTCCCGTTGATTAATAGCTACTTGTTGCATTGTGTTTCTATGTATTGCAAATATATAAAAATATATTAAACAACCAACTTTTTTTTAAAAGGGAAATACCAGCAGAATCTTACGAGCCTACCTTGTGACAGAGCTTTCCGGACACACACTTCATTGGACATAGCATTCATTTTGCCACACCAAGACGAAGGGCGAACATACAACATCAGGTTTTGTGCAATTGGGGCATGACGTTGAAACAATCATCGGCAGTGCATATCCAAGCATTGGTTTCGGCGGACGTAATTCTGCTGGGCATTAGTTCTAAACATCGGCTTTTAGTTATAAATTTAGCTTCAGTCCCGGTAGACAGTTGGTTAATTCCTCAACTGCACAAATCCCCGGCCATTGGCTATAAAGCCAAACGATATCCTGTTAAATTCAAAAACTAATCATAATGACAACCCATAAATATTTAGCCCTATCAATCTTTTTTTGCTTGAATTTAGCAAACTTAGCTTTTGAGAAAATCCCGATCAGGCTGCCTTAGCATAAGATTGCAGCCAGGCCAGCTGGTGTTAGATCTTGTCAGCATTTGTATATCAATGGCCAGCTTTATGGGCCGCCCGCTTCATAATTGAGATCAATTAAAGAAATTAATCGTTTTCCAAAATAAAGTTAAGTGGTCTAAAGAACGTTTTTCAAATGCCACACCGGCATAGAAACGCCAGCGTTGGCTGGCATTTTTGAACTTCTCATTATTTTGACCTCTTTCGTTGGCGTATCGCTACCTTACACCAATTACTTCAAACTTAAATCTTGATTGATTTAGTAATTTAAAGAGTTATGGAAAAAAGAGTGTTTTTTAATCCCGCTATTAATGATACCGCTACTTTCATAAAAACCGCTGAAGAAACAAACGGCCAATATTCCCTGCTTGAAATAGAACTTTATAAAAGTGATGGCCCGCCCTTGCATTATCATAACGCATTTACAGAAAAATTTGAAGTAATAGATGGAATTCTTTATTTGCAGGTAGGGAAAGTAAAGAAGGTTCTGCATCCGGGCGAGTCATTTCTTGTTCCCAAAGGAACGCCACATCGATTTTATAATACAACAAACGAATTAGTAAAATTTAGAATCACATTGCAGCCTGGACATGTTGGAATGGAAAATTTTATTAAAATAATTTATAGCCTCGCACAAGATTGCCTAACAGACGAAAAAGGAAAACCGAAAAATTTTGCACATTTGGCTTCCATATTAATTATGTCGGACTCAAATGCATCTGGTATGATGTCGCTTCTATCCCCCATTATTCGCATGGTGGCAAAAAAAGCAAAAAAAGATGGAACCGAAAAATGGCTATTGGATAAATATTGTAATTAATCTCCCTGACTATCTTTTAATTACATTCTCCTTAATTTGAAAAATTAAGAAAATTGCATTTGGGAGAAAGCAGGGCTTTAATAAAAGATTAGCATTTACAGATTTCTGTCATCTGCATAGAATTGATTAGAGAATGACACGAATAGAAATTTATTGTTTTGTTCTATTCACGACCTCTCCATTACTGGCGAGCAAGTGGCATCCTTCTATCTTGCCGGCTTTATCCTGTATAAATTCTATTTCAGTTTTATCGTCCAATACAAACTGGAACGGCAGTATATATTTTAGTTGATATACCCGGTTGGCTCTTTCCCTATTTTCACAATATAAATAGTGGCCGTTTACGTAAAAATTAAGCCCTCCTTCATACAGCCCCGTATACTTTACTAATTCGGCTGAATCGGCCACTTCCAACGACTGTTGGGAAAGCAAATATTTCATTGACCATTCTAATTTTTGCTTTTCGATAGCTGAACCTGCTTTATTTATTTCTCCTTTATAAATTGCCTTTTCTGCCGCACTAAGTGCATAAGACACCGGAACGGGAATATCAGGATAGATACCTGTGCCTTCCCAATCAGTATTCGTGTAAGGGTTCACGCTACGGGCAATTGGAACACCCGCAATAAATCCAAAGCCGATATTAAAAAGAGCTGTAGGGTGTGCTCCGCCACCTGTAGTATCACCAACAATAACTGCTCTATGCGTACTTTGCATGGCATATGCAAAATCTTCTGCGCCAGAAAAAGTTGTCCGGCTTGTTAAGATATATACAGGCATGTTTAAAATAACACTATCAGCTTTTTCGGGATCTGTCTGGAAAACAATTGTTGAATCGGGGGATCTTGTCACTATATCATTCATGTGCATTTTAACAGGGAAGAAATAACTTTCCACCTGATTAACCATGTCGGGGCTGCCGCCGTGATTATTACGAAGATCAATAATCAGTGATTTTGTATGCATTACAAAACGAAATGCAGCCGTGACCGTTGGTCTTGCATCCTTTACCAGCTCTGTAAATCCTGTAAATTCAACATAGCCAATGTTACCGGGTAAAATCTCAACTTTATTGAAGTTGTAATTGTTGTTACGCATGTTAAAAAGATTGATGGAATCCTTTACTTTTTGCTGATTCTCATTAAAGGGAACTAATAATTGCTTTGCAGTTTCGGGATCATACTTTAGCCGAAAATGCTTGTCAGGATGTGCTTTTTGAAGATCTTCAAAAATTTTCTTTCCCAATTCACCTGAAGTGGTCAATAAATTATAGGCGCCATTTTTATATTGGCTATCTAAATATGCCGACATTATAACCGCAGATTCCTGGAATATATAACGCTTAGTCAATACTGCTCTTATACTATCAATAAATTGTCCTGTCATCTCGTGGGTAAAAGTTATTCCATTTTTACCTGCAGCTTTTCCCTGCTGCACCTGTGAGAAAATAAAAAAACTATGCATCAGCAATAACATTGCAAGGCAGGTTGTTTTTACAACTAAAGGCATATTCACTTTACTTCTAAGATTTTCGTTTCTCATTTTAAAATAGTTATTAAACATACAAAATAATTTATCGATTTTTTCTCAATCGTTGAATGTTAATTTGTTCTTTTCTCTTCATCATCTGCACCGCCTGTATTATGATTGCGCTTTCGTGCATTTACAGCTTTACCAAAGCGATATAGAAAAGAAATACCCACCTGTCTTGTATCCGACCGGCCTGAATGAAAAGCGGTTATCTGGTTAATGCCCACAGTTTTAGTTGAAGGGTTCATAGTATGGAAAATATCATTGACTTTTAACCGCAGGCTACCCTTGCTTTTTAAAATATTTTTCTGGATACCGGCACTTATGTTATATACCTTTTCTGCCTGCGTTTGCCCAAAGCTTTGTCTGCCAGGAAAGAAACCGGTCAGTTCTGCATTCCAGCTTTTTTTAATATTGAACTGATTAATTATTTCTATTTCGTGAATATTGGTATTTTTTATAACCGTCATATTACTGTTATTGTTTTTATTGACGAAGAATAATATAACAGCGTTCGCATTTACAGACCACCACTTAAATGGAGAGAATGAAACGTTGGGTAAAACGCCTATGAGTTGCCGGCTTGAGAAATTTTCCGGCTTGGTGATCAGCAAATTACCCTGAGGTACCGATAAAGAATAGATAAGAGATGCCTGGCTACCATAACTGAAAGTAATTGCTGCAAAATGTTTATAGTTATAACGTAGTTCAATATAATTACTATACTCGGGAGACAAATCAGGATTACCTGTTGAATAAGTGTATTTGTCATGATAAAAAAGAAAAGGATTTAATTGCTGATATCCAGGGCGGCGTATACGGCGACTGTAACTAATCGTTAGTGTATTATTACTATTGCTGTCTAATTTGTAAGATGTATAAAGGCTCGGAAAAAGGGAGGTGTAATTTATTCTGAAAGCAGCATCCTGTACAACTGAATTAGCTATTTGATGTCCATTTGCAGTAGTGTTTTCTAAACGAAGCCCTGCTTTAGCAGCCCATCTTTTCCACTGCTTTGCGGCAGTTATATAAGCAGCGTTGATATTTTCACTATAAATAAAATGGTCTGATTTACTATCGTCAGGTGTAAAAGAATTGCCAGTCTGGCTAAACCAGTTTATTTGATTGTTATTACTTACATAACTGCTTTTTACCCCTGCATCCAATGTTGCTTTTCCTTTTATTGGTTGCGTATAATCTGCTTTTACTGACCATATATTTATATTTGCCGGGGTTTTAAAAAGTAAACTGTTGCTGAAACTTAAACTCCCGTCAGGTAAATAAACAGCACTCTGCGAAAGTTGATTTCCTGTAGAATAATAATTGATATAGTCTGCATCAGCAGTAAGTACTTTGCCTATGCTGTCAAACTTATGTTGCATGTTCAGGTTGATGCTATAATTTTCCCATTGATAACTTCCCTTAGTCGATCCGGTAGCTGTGCTGTCTAATGTCATATTCCCATCATACTGATTGCTTGTATAATCAAGTTTATCAGTTTTAGGTCTTACACCAGCAGTCAACATTAACCCATATGTCGTTTTACGGGATACGAAGTAATCAATTCCAATTCTCCCGTTCAATGCATTAGATTGATTTGTGTAATGACTATTCAAAAGAACTACCGATTGAAGCATTTGATTATCATTATAAAAATAGCGATTGTCATCATTCTTCGTAAAATCTTTATTGTCTGAATAGCTGAAGTTTCCAAACAAATTAAATTTATCCTTTTTGTAATTAATGTTTAAAGAACTATTGATTTTTGCATAAATACCCTGGTTATAAGCAGTGCTGATATTACCATTAAAACCCGCTATCCTGTTTTTTTTCAGGATGATATTAATAACAGCATTGCCTGAAGCATCGTATTTTGCAGGCGGGTTACTCATTAATTCTACTTTATCCAGTATACCCGCCGGTAATGATTTAAGATAGTCCGCAAGATTTTGTCCTGTCATATAAGTAAGCCGCTCATCAATTAAAACCAGCACTCCGCTTTTGCCATTCAGGCTAATATTATCATTTAGATCAACCATTACACCAGGACTTTTAGCCAGCACATCCAGTGCATTACCTCCCGCCGCGGTAATCATCGCATCAACATTGACCACGATGCGATCTAATTTTTGTTCGATCATTTTTTTTTGCCCGGTTACTACCACAGCCTGCAATGTTGTTGTGTTGGCAGCATACAATACAATAACCGGCAGTAAAATGAGTTGATGTACCGAATCGATCATTATTGGCCTGGAAGTATATTTTATACAACCGGCATAACTGGCAATAAGCAGGTAATTGTCATTGGGAAGATTTTTAAAAACAAATTTTCCAAGCTCATTTGTCGCCAATATTTTTTTGAAACTGGTATCGTTCTCCTGCACCAATACCAGCGTGGCCCCTGCAAGTGGCTGCCCTTTAAAGTTTGTTACGACACCGCTTATATCACCTCTTATTTTTTGAGCGTTAGAAGAAAATAGTGAACAACAGGCAATTAAAGTAAGCGCTAGTGTTTTAAACTTCATATCATTAATTTTACTTGAACAAATTTTGCAGAAGTAATTAGTACCTTAAAATAATTATGTTGAATTGCTGAAAAAACCTGTTGGAAAGGTTATTTTTAAGTACTAAAAATTCGACACCTGTTTCATGTTGTTCAACACTAAAAATGAGGTATTGAGCATGTACTTACTTTTTATTTGATACGGTTGCTGACATTTACAATATGGATACAGTAGAAAAAATAATGAATGGCAAAAAAACAACTGTACACTTGCTGTTTTGTATTATTGTATTGCTGCTCTTTTATACAGGCACATGGTTTTTAAATATGGCCGGGTTCAGTTTTGGTGATGTGCCATTGGTATTTGCCCGATCTGTTTTTTATCTGCTCTGCATTTACACAGGAAGATGGCTTTGCGAAAGCTGGTACTTTAAAAACAAGCTACTAATTCTTTTGTTGTTAATACCTATTTGCTGTTTTATCATTTTACTATTGTGGTGGGTAACAATAAAATACTTATTCGGTCATAGCTTTGCAGGGTTTGTTGAAGTACTGGTCAATGTGCTTCCATTTTTTATGATGGGAATAATATTGGGCATACTTTTTAAGTTGATCAGTACGGGCATAAAAAAAAGAATACACGATGCGGATGCAGGGGCCAGTCAAATGCAAAGCGAATTGAACCTGCTGCAATCCCAATTAAGCCCTCACTTTTTATTTAACACACTTAATAACATTTATGGAATTGCCATTGCACATCACGAACGGGTACCGGATCTTTTGCTAAAACTATCGGATTTATTGCGATACACTGTTTATGAAGCCAAAAATCCTTTCGTTCCTTTGGCAGATGAATTAGCTTATATAAATAATTATATTGATTTTGAAAAGATCAGGATCAGCGACCGGCTGGTATTACAAAAAGATATAGACAATACAACCAATAATAATTTACTGATTGCCCCAATGCTGTTAATTGTATTTGTTGAAAACGCTTTTAAACATGCAAAGA
>JBDUAY010000347.1:0-6402 GCA_040004415.1 Bacteroidota bacterium
TATTCTTGCAGCTGATAAATTATCAGCGGGTGTTACATTTGGATTTGATCATCTGGTGGATAAAAACAAGCGCGTGTGGGTTAACAATGGCAGGGCCTGGCTGGGTTTAAGTTTGGGCCTTAATTTGAATTAATCATTGATCGTAAAACCGTTAAAAACATTGTATGAAAAAAGAAACTGAAAACAAAAAGCTTAGCCTATCAGAAAAGTTTGCCAACAAAGTAACTAAGCTTGCCGGTTCCACCGCTGCATTCATTTTTGCTTTTGCGCTGGTGATTGTTTGGGGCGCAACAGGACCTTTGTTTCATTATTCAGAAAATTGGCAGTTGGTAATCAATACAGGCACTACAATCATTACTTTTTTGATGGTTTTTTTAATTCAAAAAGCACAGAACAAAGACTCTCTGGCCATTCAATTAAAATTAAATGAATTGGTTGCAGCACACGAATTCGCCAGCAACCGTTTGGTTGATATTGAAAATATTCCGGAAGCTGAATTAAAAATAATTCAAAAGTACTACTCACAACTAAGCAAGCTGACTAAGCATGATGAAAGTCTGCAGCAATCGCATTCTATTGATGAAGCAAAACAAATGAGTGACATGAAAAAAGATACAGAAAAAGATATCATGGAACATTTACAAAAGAAAAAGGCTGCTGAATAATAAAATTACTATTCTATTAAATAAATACAGGAAGCCGCCGTAACAAATAATGTTTCTTCATTTGATCCCCATGGAAGATTTGTTGGGAAACCTGGCATTCCAACAGGAATAGTCTTTCGCCTTGTGGCGATATCATTAGAATTCCTTCTTTTATAGCCAGGTAAACATTTCCTGTTCTATCAATTGTCGTAAGATCGGCGTTTTCTTGAAGTCAGCTCTTACAGACGGCGATTTCTGCCCAAATGTTGTATATGATACTATGTGGAACAAGATCCATACATATTGAAAAAATGATGAACCATGGATGATCATGATGGGATAAAAATATGCGAGCGCGTTAAATGCAACCAATCAATTTAGCTGCGATAATTTTCAAAAAATCGATTTTTAAATAATTAACAGCAGGAGCACTACATTAATTTCCATACAGTTTTATATCCGGAAAAATTTTAACTGACAATTTTAATTATATTACATGGCTTTATGAATAGCCCCAACAGTAAAATTTCGTTGACGGAAAAATATCAGTTTCTATCCGGTGGTGGTGAAATGGGTGAATTGATCCGGTTAAAAGACTGGACAGGCACGTCTGTCGGCGATCCTGCTGACTGGCCGCAAAGCCTGCGTACTACCTTGAGTATTATTCTTCATTCTAAATTCCCGATGTTCTTATGGTGGGGCCGGGATCTTCTTTGTTTTTATAACGATGCGTACCGGCCAAGCCTTGGTAAAGAAGGTAAGCATCCTTCCATTTTGGGTATGAAGGCCGAACAGGCCTGGCCGGAAATATGGCCGACAATAAAGCCGTTGATTGATACCGTTCTGCAAGGCGGTGAATCTACCTGGAGCGAAGATCAGCTGATTCCTATTTATCGCAATGGTCAACTCGAAGACGTGTACTGGACATTTAGCTACAGCCCGGTGAACGACGAGTCTGGTAAACCTGCGGGCGTATTTGTAACCTGTACAGAAACAACTGATAAAATAAATACCGTTAAAAAACTGGAAGAAAGTAAAAATGAGTTTCAATATGCTATTGAAGCTACAGAATTGGGTACGTTTGATTATAACCCGGGTACGAATAAATTTAAAGCAAATGATCGGTTAAAAAAATGGTTTGGTTTGCAACCGGAAGACGAGGTTTTACTTGGTCGGGCGATACGATCTATTGCTGACAGAGATAAGTACCGGGTGACTATGGCTATTCAGCATGCGTTGTCGTTTTCATCAGGAGGATTGTATGATATAGAATACACAATTGTTCATCCTGCAACAAAAAACGAAATGGTGGTTCGCGCCAAAGGAAGAACTTGGTTTGATGAAAACAATGATGCTTACCGGTTCACCGGCACTTTGCAGGACGTTTCAGAACAGGCAAGCATACGGCAGCTGGTTGAAAAAAGTGAAAAAGAATTCCGGCAGCTCGCCGACTCATTGCCTGAAATGGTTTGGACAACCGACAAAAGCGGCACGCAAACTTATGCGTCAAGGCGCTGGAAAGAATTCACCGGTGTTGATTTATACGGGCCAGATTCTTTCAATGAAATAGTTCATCCCGAAGATCTGGATAATATTATCAATACATGGGCAACCTGCCTGCAAACTGGAAAAAATTACACAACAGAAGTAAGACTGAAACATTTTGGAGGCACTTATGAATGGTTTTATGCAAACGGCGAACCAATAAGAAATGAAGCCGGTGAAATTGAAAAATGGGTGGGCACTTTTATAAATGTAAATGAGAAAAAAATAGCAGAGCAAAATCTTAAAGAAGCTTTTTATAAAGTAGACGAAAGCGAGAAACGGTTTCGCAATGTGGCAGACAGCGCACCGGTGCTCATCTGGATGGCTGGCACAGATACATTGTGTAATTTTTTCAATAAGGCATGGTTGGATTTTACCGGAAGAACCATGGAACAGGAACTTGGAAATGGATGGGCAGAAGGTGTACACGCAGATGATTTTCAAAAATGCCTTACTACTTATACGAATTCTTTTAACGGGCGGGAATCATTCTATATGGAGTACCGTTTGAAAAGGAATGATGGCACCTATCGCTGGATATCTGACAAAGGTGTTCCGCGTTTTACAAATGATGGTTTGTTTGAAGGTTATATTGGCGCCTGTATGGATATTCATGATACCGTAACAACACAACAACATTTAAAAGAAACCGAAGCAAAGCAAAATATTGTAATTGAAGCCAGTGAATTGGGTACCTGGGAATTGAATCTGAAAACAGACGTGGTAACTTACTCCGAACGCTACCTGGAGATTTTCGGGCACAAAAAAAACGCGCTCCCAAACCATACAGAATTTCTTGCACAGTTATATCCCGACGATGTACTCGTAAGGGACCTCGCATTTAAAGAATCATTGCAAACAGGTATTTTGTTCTATGAATTGCGGATATACTGGCCGGATCAGTCTATTCACTGGATAGAAGTAAAAGGTAAAGTTTTCTACGATGATGAAAACAAGCCGTTAAAAATACTCGGCACGTTGCGCGACATTACAGAAGAAGCAAATTACCAGCAGGGCTTGCAGGAGAGGGAACAAAAATTCAGGCTGCTGGCAGATTCTATGCCGCAGTTTGTATGGACAGGAGATGCTGCCGGGAACCTGAATTATTTTAATGAAGCCGTTTATAAATATTCAGGATTGACGCCGGAAAAAATTCTGCAGGATGGCTGGTTGCAAATTGTCCATCCGGACGAACGCGACGAAAATACAAAAAGATGGATTGAATCCGTTACCGCCGGGAAGAATTTTAATTTCGAACACCGTTTTCGAAGGGCTGATGGTGAATATCGCTGGCAGCTAAGCCGCGCCATTCCACAAAAAGATGCGTTTGGTACTATCAGGATGTGGGTAGGCAGCAGTACAGATATCCAGGAAATAAAAGAAATGGACCAGGAAAAAGATTATTTCATTAGCCTGGCGAGTCATGAATTAAAAACACCGGTTACTTCTATTAAAGGATATGTGCAAATGTTGCAAAAGATGCACAGCACCAGCGAAGATGCTTTTCTAAAAAATTCACTTTCTATCGTTGATAAACAAATTGTAACACTCACTAACCTGATTTCAGATCTGCTGGATCTTTCAAAAATTAAAACCGGCATTCTCAGCCTTGATAAGGAACATTTTGAAATAAATGAGTTGGTGGAAGAAACAGTTGTTGAAATACAAAACATTCATCCCGGTTACAATATCACATTTGATAAAGAACGTTCCGGGATAGTAGAGGCGGATAAAGAAAGGATTGGCCAGGTACTGATAAATTTTCTTACCAATGCCGTAAAATATTCTCCCGGTTCGCATGCAATACATGTCAAAAGTGCTATTGAAAACAACAATATTGTTATTTCAGTACGGGATGCCGGCATTGGTATACAAAAGAAAGATCAGGAAAAAATATTTGAACGTTTTTACAGGGTAGAAGGGAAAAATGAGAAGACATTTCCAGGTTTTGGCATTGGCTTGTTCATTGCATCAGAGATTATTCACCGGCATCATGGACAAATTGGTGTAAACAGCGAGCCGGGAAAAGGATCTAGTTTCTATTTTTCTTTGCCACTGAAAAGTGTGTGATTATAATTTCAAAGCGTTGGAAGTAAACGCTCCGTTTTAATGATACGTGTACTTTTAAATATGGTTGCTATTGCTGTAAACATAGCATCCTCCGGAATTTATACAGCCACTGTTTAGAAGTGTATAAAAAATATAACGCCCAAACCAACCTGCACCAATTATGATAATTTCAAAACAAATGGCCCTCGTTACTTTTGTTGGCCTGCAACTGTTTATTAACACAAACCTGGCAGCGCAACATACAAGTTCCGCAACTTTAAAAAAAGAAAAAGCGAAGTCATCCATTACATCGTATGAAAAATACATCGATGATAATATGGATGCGCACTTAAAAGAATATATAGAACTGTTGTCAATCCCCAGCGTATCGTCTATCCCATCACACAAACCTGATATTGAAAAAGCAGCAGCATGGATAGTGAATAAATTGAAAGCCATTGGAATGACAACAGCAGAATTAATACCAACAGATGGAAACCCGGTTGTGTATGGCAGTTGGAACAATGCACCCGGAAAACCTACCCTTTTAATTTATGCTCATTACGATGTGCAACCTGTAAAAGAATCAGAATGGATTATTCCTCCTTTCTCCCCCAAAGTTGACAATGGAAAAATATCCGGACGGGGCGCGAGCGATGATAAAAGCGGTGTTCTCACAACAATCTGGGCAGCCGAAGCCATGCTGGGCAAAGACAAAAAGTTGCCGGTGAATATAAAATTTATGTTTGATGGCGAGGAAGAAATTGGTAGCCCGCACTTTAAAAATTTCCTGGCAAAGAATAAAGAATTATTGCAAGCTGATTTTGCTTTAAATGCTGATGGTGATCAATTTAATGACAGTACACCTTCTATGCTAATGAGTTTACGGGGAGGTGTTCAATTGGAATTCAGTGTAAAAACAGCTGATATAGATGCGCACTCAGGTCAGTTTGGAGGTAAAACACCCAATGCTGTTGTAGCCATGTCCCAAATCATATCTTCATTTTTTACAAAAGAAGGGAATGTAGCAGTGGCCGGGTTTTATGATAAGGTATTGCCCTTAACGCCAGCAGAAAAAGTGATGATAGCAAAGGTTCCATACAATAAAGAAGAAGATATGAAATTATTAGGAACCACAGCTGAAGTTGGCGATACGACGTATAGTCCGTTGGAGAGGATTTGGTACCGCCCTACCCTCGAAATAATTGGTATGCAGGGAGGCTATACGGCGGCAGAGGGCTTTTCAAATATTATTCCTGGTCATGCCATGGCGAGAATTACCTGCAGGTTGGTAAGCAATCAATCAGGCAGCGAAATTATTGATTTGATTGTAAAACACATCAATAAAAATTGCCCCGCTGGAGCTACCATACATTATACGTTCAAACCAATTAGCATAAGCGCTGTTAAATTTCCGTCTGATACAAAAGCCTATAGCTATGTAGCAAATGCACTAACGAAAGTTTATGGCAAAGAACCTTTGCAAATTGCCACTGGCGGCAGTGTCGGTCCTCTAATAGACATCAGGGAACAACTGGGGATTTATGCTTATTCACTTGGCTTTCAACAGGCAGATGAACACTGGCACAGCTCAAATGAATTTTTTAGACTATCCAGCATTCGCAAAGGCCAAATCGTCTATTGTTACTATTTACAGCATCTTGCAGACGAAGAAAATAAATTGAAAAAATAGCGTGCGAAGAACACTCCAGGGACAGACCTATGTGTTATCTGCTCTGTTTACGTGCCTTCCGTATTTATTTATTCATTTTCTGTTTTCCGTGGCCAATCAATCTAATAAAAAAGGCCGGATTGCGTACAGTATAAATCTATGAATCTGCAGCCATATTTTTTTGGATGCCGGCATTTGTTCTTTGGCCGGGATCGTTGCCCGCCCGGATGAACACCGTTCGGACGGGTGGCACTCGCTGCTACGGCAAATCATTATTGATCTTTTGCCTGAAGTCCAATCGCCTTAACAAAATTCAATATTCATTTATTAGAAAGGTGGCCGGTGAGACAATATAACTGTTTGGAAGATGAATTTTACAAAGATTGCATCCGTCGCAGCCGGGCGCCCTGTTTATAGAAGAGTCAAATTACATCACCTGGCTCCAGCGGAGCCCCCTGTAATGCACAGGAAGCTCCGCTGGAGCTGTTTGTA
>JBDUAY010000041.1:0-21496 GCA_040004415.1 Bacteroidota bacterium
AATTTGTTTTTTCACTTCAGGCCATACAGTAACAGAAGGAACGAAATGCAGTTCGTCCATCTTTTGCTGTACCTGTTTTTCAAATTCATTTTCCGGCATAATTACTTTTTTTTTGTGTAACCGACTGCTTCTCCAACCAGCTAATCAGCAATGCCCGTGCCCTTGCATACTGAGAACGCGATGTACCTTCATTGATGCCCAATATTTTTCCTATTTCAACATGTGTATAGCCCTCTACTGCATGTAAATTAAAAATAGTTTGATAACCGGGGGGTAATTGCCTGATTAGATCTGCCAGGTCTTTCGCATCTGTTTTTACTGATGGATTTTCTGAAGAAACAGGATGCATACTAATATCATTGAACGATAAGTCGGCCTGGTAGCGGCTATGGCGTTTTAAATAATTGATAGCAGTTGTCACCATTATTCTGCGTATCCATGCGCCCAGTTCACCCTTGCCTTCAAATTGTTTCAGGTGCCTGAACACTTTTACAAACGACTCCTGCAGCACATCTTCCGCATCTGCCATGCTTTTTGTGTACCGGTAACAAACGCCCAGCATAGCGGGTGCAAACTGCTCGTACAGCGCACGCTGTGCGGCAGGCTTACCATGGAGGCAATCCCTGATTAATTTATCGTTATCTGTCATCCGGTATGCAGTTGACAAGCAATATATAACAAGCGTTGCATGATGAACGGGTAATTATTACGTCAATTAGTGCGTACTCACCACGGGTGGGTAATGCAGTGTTTGAAAAGGATTTTTTGAAATAGCTGTATATGAGTTTACATTTATCGTTCAAAACCAACTGGTAACACACAAATGGAAGATTTTAGCATCATTCCCAAAGTACTCGGCAAATATTTCGATTTCTGCAAAGAACCGGGCCAGGAGTTAAGCCTGTCTGACTTGAGGGAACGCATACCCAAAGAAATGCTTGATCACAGCAGAGATAAAGGCCAGGAGAATGAAGACTATTCATTCTGGCTTCCGTTGAAAAGTAACGTTACTGAAAAGGAAATTTCAGACCTCGAGTCATTGTTAAGAAATAAACTTCCTGCATCTTTCAAACATTTCCTGCAACAACGATATTTTGTAGCGATCCGTTTTACTGATGTTGATTTTTTCAGCAATCTTCCAGGATTACTGGTATCTGCGTTCAGGGAAAAGATTGACAACTATTATCCGCAATTGCCCCGGAAAAATTATTTACCTTTTGCCACTTATAGGGATTATGGCGTGCTGGCTTTCGATGCAAATAAAAATGCCACGAATAATGAATATGAAATCGTTATTCTCGACCACGAAGACGATTATACTACACCTGAATTGTATGCGCGCAGTTTTTTATTATTGTTTGATACCCTTGACAAACAACTCGGTGAAACAATAAAACAAATAACTGATTACAGAAATAACAGCTGATAGCCAACACAACAAACGCAGCAAACTGCTGCAATACTTTTCATGTACATTTACCGCATGAATTTACAGGAACGCGACGAGGCCGTTATCTGGCATCCATTTACGCCATTCAGACATTCACCCGCACCCATACCAATTGTGCAAGGGGAAGGCGTTTACCTGATTGATGAAAATGGCAACCGGTACATTGATGCCATTAGTAGTTGGTGGGTTACCCTGCACGGACACGCACATCCATACATCGCTGAAAAAATATATCAGCAGGCAAAAACTTTGGAACAAGTAATTTTCGCAGGCTTTACGCATTTGCCCGCAATACAATTAGCAGAAAGATTATTGCCAAAACTGCCGGGTAATTTTTCAAAAATATTTTATTCAGATAATGGATCTACTTCTACAGAAGTGGCGGTTAAAATGGCACTGCAGTATTGGTGGAACAAGGGAGAAGCTATTAGCCATAAACCGTTAGCCGTTAGCAGGAAAAAGATCCTGGCGTTTAACAATAGCTACCACGGCGATACTTTTGGTGCGATGAGTGTAAGCGACAGAAGTATTTTTACACTTGCTTTCCACGATAAACTATTTGATGTAATTTTTATTGATACCCCGACCAGTGAAAATATCGATACCATAAAAGAAATGATGAATGCGGCGGCTGATGAAATAGCTGCATTTATTTATGAACCATTGGTGCAAGGCGCTGGTGGTATGAAAATGTATGATGGCATTTTACTTAATGAGGTGCTGGATATGGCAAAAAAACATGGTATCATTTGCATTGCCGATGAGGTAATGACTGGTTTTGGAAGAACAGGTAAATTATTTGCTTCTGAATATTGTGAACATAAGCCAGATATTATTTGCCTTTCAAAAGGACTTACCGGCGGTACGATGGCATTGGGAGTTACCGCTGTAGCGCAGCGTATTGTGGATGCATTTGTAAGTGAGGATAAATTAAAAACATTTTTTCACGGGCATTCATTCACTGCCAACCCGCTTGCATGCAGCGCTGCACTTGCAAGTCTCGACTTACTTGAAAAAGAAAGCTGCATACAAAATATGCAAAACATTGTTAGCCTGAATGCAACTTTCATTGCCCAGCTAAAAAAAATCAATCATCCCCTGGTAAAAAATATACGCGGGTTGGGAACCATTTTTGCTTTTGAAATTGAACAGGGCGAGGATGGCTATCTCAATAATATTGCTGCACTTATTACACAAAAAGCTTTACAAAAAGGCGTTTATATCCGCCCGCTCGGCAATACTGTTTATATTATGCCGCCGTATTGCATTAGCACTTCCCAATTACAGCAAACATATTTAACAATAGAAGAAATCATCAGTGAAATACAAACGCCATCCGCTTAATGAAGATGGCGCTTGTATAAAATTTTTGGAAATGCTAATCAACCTTAAAAGCAACATCACTATCACCCCATAACAAATCAACTTTCCCGGCTTTTGAAATAGTAATCGTAAATTTCTCCTGGAACTTCGCTGTCTTTCCTGCTTTAACAGTTACCCGCAATGCATCTTCATCTTGTTTATAAGTAAATGCACCCCATTGTTTTGGATTCTTACTAAAAATAATTGTCCAGTTTTCTCCATCAACCATTGAAAACAAGCCATAACGACCCGCTGGTAACGCTTTACCTTCAACTTTTACATCTTTAGTTACTGTAAAAGCAGTTGTAGAATCTGCGCCGGTGCGCCATACTTTTCCAGCCATTGGTTCAAGGTCTTTACCAATGGTACGGCCCCTCACAGAAGGCTGATTGTACCGGATGCTGATAGTTGTACCGCTGGCTGTTTTGCCGCTTACGTTTGCAATCGGGCTCTGCTTATTCATCTTTTGTCCGTTTGCGGTTAAAGCGAAAATACCCAGGGCTGCAGAAAACAATAGTGATTTCATATTATTCAATTTTTATTTTAAAAAAATGCTGATGCAAATATATAAGCGAAAAGTTAATTAGAATTTTCTGCAATCCGTTTCAGGTTGCTCAGTGACTTTTCCATTACCGGGCCCAGCTGTTGATCATACACAATGCTCTGAAATTTTTCCCATGGGTACCACCTTACATGAAAATCAAAATACCATTGCACAGTTGTATGCGCGCCAATATTCTTGTTGGTAATCATTACAAAACCACTGCCAAATTTATCGCCCGAAGGTTGCTGCCACTCTGCCGTTACCAAATCTTTTTTATGGGTGGTTATAAAGATTGCTATTTCATCAGCCTTCATCATATTTGCTTCGGCAACGCGGTTGTGGTATGCACGGATGTATTCGTTCCATTGTTCCCATTTTTTTACATCCGTTATTAAAGGACTGATTTTTTCTGCAGGCGCGTTAATATCAATAGCTCTTGAAATACGGATGTGCGATGGCAGGAATAACGAAATACCCAAAAGGATACAGAAAAGGACAACCGCGCTGATGACAGCAAGTTTCAAAAATCGCATAAAAAGTTTTTTACCCGGGATAGCGGATTACAATTAATCCCATTTAAAGACTTTGATAGCAACTGCATACACAATTACACACCAACCTAAAAGAATACCAATTTCAGATGAAGTTTGCCACAGGTTCAATCCTTCAAAAGAAACTTTGCGCATAGAATCATTTAATGCTGTAAGGGGAAGAAATTTCAGTATTGGCTGGATACTTACGGGCAAAGCACTCTTTGGGAAGAATGTTCCGGAAAGAAAATATTGCGGAAACATAAAGAGGTTTGCATAAATAGGAATAACATTCTGGTTTTTTGCAACACTGCTGATGATAAACCCGAAACCCATAAACACGATCAGTCCCAATAAACTTAATGCCATTAATTCCACAAACGTTATCCAGCCATTCGCCAGCGTAAAATCATAAAAAAAACGGCCAAATAAAATAAGTACTACTGCGGTGGTTAACTGAAACACCACTCGTCCTATTCCCTCTCCCACAACAATATAACCCTTATGAATAGGCGTAGAGTACATTCTTTTCAGCACCAGTGTCTCCCGCAAGGAAAAGAAAACGAACGCAACGCCAAAAACAGAAGCGCCTATTAATGAAAATCCCAGCATACCGGGTAAATAAAAATCGATGGATTTATATGGCCGGGCCTTTATTTCCTCTTTTTTAACCGTTGCATAACTGCCGGTAACCGGTTTGCCCTTGTTGTTAATACGGCTGATGATATCATTCAAAATAGTTCCGACAACCGGAATTTCACGCTGCCCGGCAGAAGTGCTTTTCAAATGCACATCATACGCTGAACCGGAGTCCATATTTTTTTTGATATCAACAATCGCTGTGATACGCCCTTTTTTTAACCTGTCTTCAATATCTGCATCTGTACCTTTTTTTATATTAAATACCGGGGAACTGCTGATGGCTTTGTATACTTCATTGGTTGTATCGCTACCGCTTTGAAAACCGATGTCAAAAGACACACCCCCGCCGCCACTTAAAGCACCGAAAATAACGATTAATACAACGGGAAAAAATAAACTGAAAAATACCGCTTGCGGACTTCTGAAGATCGTTTTAAGGGAGGCTTTTGTAATCGCCAGCATCGCCCTCCATTGATTATACGGCTGATCCATTTATTTCTATTATTTGAACAAAACTATTTAATTTATTGCAGCAAAAACCATTTATCTGTGTCAGCGAAGGGGGTAATTAATAATTAGTAATTGATAAATTAGCAATTTGTTTATGCAGGCACCAGGTAGTATTTAGGTGCTGCACTTACCATAGCCGTTTTACACGCCTGCGGAAATGAACAATTAATCAATTAGTAATTACCATGCCTCCATGATTAAAGCCAATCCCCCTTCATGGAAAATTATTAATTGCTAATAGCTAGTTAATCGTTACGTCAAACGGCATCCTCGCCTGCGCACTGCCCACTGATTGTTTTATTTTTTTAATATTATTATACATATTAACCCCTTCCGCACCCAGCTCTTCTTTCAGCGCTTTTGTTTGCATTGTTTTTTTGTATCCACCAAAAATAGTCTCCCACCAGCTCATTGGTTCAGGATATTCCTTAAGCCTGAAATCTTTTACTTTGCCCATGCGTGCAGCGCAATCTATTGCATCCTGTAAATTACCCAGCTTGTCTGCAAGTCCTATTTGTATGCCACGGGTACCCGTCCAAACGCGGCCCTGCCCGATGCTGTCCACCAGGGCTACGTCAATTCTTCTTCCGGCAGAAACACGGTGTAAAAATGTATTGTAAATACTATCAACATCATTTTGTAAAAACTTTTTTTCCATATCGTTTAGCGGGCGGCTGGCCGTTGGCATGTCTGCATACGGACTGGTTTTTACACCATCAAACGTAACGCCCAACTTGTCATTGAAAAATTTTTGTAAATTAGGAATGATGCTAAAAACACCAATAGATCCGGTTAATGTATTGGCTTCTGTA
The DNA here is from genome assembly GCA_040004415.1 of Bacteroidota bacterium. Taxonomy (GTDB): domain Bacteria; phylum Bacteroidota; class Bacteroidia; order Chitinophagales; family Chitinophagaceae; genus JACMLD01. Next base: position 5,851 of record JBDUAY010000041.1, read on the forward strand.
AAAATGCTATCGGCACCACACGACATATAATAACCGCCCGATGCAGCATAATCTCCAAAACTTAATATGACAGGTTTTTGTTTTTTTGCCAGGCTTATTTCCCGCCACATATTTTCACTCGCCATGGCACTTCCACCGCCACTGTTTACACGAATTACAATTGCTTTTATATTATCATCCATTCTTGCAGTACGAATCAATCCGCGATACGTGTCTCCGCCAATCTGCCCCTTTTCTCCTTTGCCGTCAACAATATCTCCCTGTGCATAAATCAGGGCGATTTTATCGCTGCCCGATCCATTTTTATACGTAACCGACTTTGCGTATTTACCTACGGTGATAAAATTAATTTTAGCCTGCGCACCAAGTTGAAGCTTTTCTTTTATTTCACCCTTTACTTCATCATCATATTTAGTCCCATCGAGCAATTTATATTTTACTGCGTCATCAGCTGTCTGTATGGCAAATGTATTTGCATAATGATGCAATGATGCCGTGTCAACATTTCTTGCAACAGACGTTTCTGTTAAAAAGCGGTTATACAAATCGTTTAGAAAAACGGATGACTGTAATTTATTGGCATCCGTCATGTGATCAGTTCTAAAAGGTTCGGTAGCACTTTTGAATTTGCCTGCATAAAATATTTGCGGCTCAACGCCAATCTTGTCCAGCGTTTGCTTAAAAAACATATACTGCAATGCAAACCCTTTCCACTCCAGTCCGCCTTTCGGATTGCAATAAACTTTATCTGCTATGTTTGCTATGTAATACGCTTTTTGAGAAATTACATCAGCGTATGCATAAACAAATTTTTTGCTGTTTTTAAAATCCAGGATTGCCCCGCGTAATTCATCAGAAGTAGCAAAGCCGTTGGCGTTATCGGCGCATTTTATATAGATTCCTTTTATCGAGCTGTCTGTTTTCGCGTATTTAATCAGGCGAACCATATCATACAATCCCGGCGTATCAAATTGATCTTCCGTGTTTAGGGCAGAAAGCGGATTATCCTGCACCTGCTCCTGTATGGCTTGTCCAAGATCAAGGTACAGTACTGCTTTGTTGCCTGCAGAAGGTTTGTTATCAGAAACACTGTTAGCAATGCCAACAACCCATGCCACCATAATGATAACAGCCAGCACGCCAAATATGACCATTGCCAGCAAGGATGCAAAAAACATTTTAAAAAATTGACCCATATTTTTTTCAATTTAAATAAAGCCGGTAAAAATAAAGATATTTGATACCGGCATTTTGTTACAATATATGAACAGAGTTTATTTACTGACAGGCGGCAATGTAGGCAATCGGCAGCAATTTTTAGAAGAATCTGTGCGTCTTATTGAGAAGGCTTGCGGGAACGTTATGAATGCTTCTGCTATTTACGAAACGGCGCCGTGGGGAAAAACAGACCAGGCAGCTTTTCTTAACCAGGCGCTGGAGTTATCAACTATGTTATCTGCCCCAGAACTGATGCAACAATTGCTGGCCATAGAACAAACAATTGGCAGGGAAAGAGCAGAGAAATACGGCCCGCGCACGATTGATATCGATATCCTTTTGTTTAATCACGAAATCATTCATACGCCGGTTGTTACCGTGCCCCATCCACAAATGGCCAACCGGCGTTTTGTGCTGCAGCCCCTGAACGACATTGCGGGTCATTATCTGCACCCGGTATTGCAAATAACAATCACACAATTACTGGCCATATGCCCCGATCCATTACCTGTGAAAAAGTTTTATGCCGGATAAATAATTAAGGTCTTAGTATTGCAATTGCAACCACCTCTTTATAGAAATGAATCACCACTTCATCACCATTGAAGGAAATATTGGAGCAGGAAAAACAACACTGGCGCATATACTGGCCAGGCACTACAATGCGCGGCTGGTGCTGGAAGAATTTACAGACAACCCTTTTCTGCCTAAATTTTACAGCAATCCCAAACAATTCGCGTTTCCGCTGGAATTATTTTTTATGGCCGAGCGCTATAAACAATTAAAAGAATTGATTCACACAAAAGATCTTTTCCAGACAGTAACGGTGTCCGATTATCTTTTCAGCAAATGCCTGTTGTTTGCTAAAGTAAATTTACCGGAAGAAGAATTTCATTTGTACCAGCGCCTGTTTGATATTATTCACCAGCAACTGGTGCAGCCCGATGTACTTATATATCTTCATTCACCCGTACAAAAACTGCAGCAGAATATAAAAAAACGTAACCGCACTTACGAACAAAAGATACCCGACGAATATTTATTTAACATACAGGAAACATACACCGGTTATATTAAGCAGCACAATATAAAAACAATTTTTATCGATGCCGCCAATGCAGATTTTCCTGGCAATGATAAACATCTGAAAGTTGTTACCGATGCGCTGGAAAAAGATTTAGGCGAAGGGCAACATTATTTTACACTGCCGTAGTAGAAGCTGTTAGTTTTCTGGCTATTAGCTGTTAGCCGGCGTTGATATTTATTTTCTCATTTCAAAAAACTAATAGTTAAAAGCTTATAGCTAATTGCTGGTTTTCTCCCTGTTCTAACTACCTTTATTCAACAACGGCAAAAAAGATAAATGGATATTCCCGCACAATCGGTTGACCCTTTCGCATCAATAAAACAAAAAGAATTTCGTACACTGCTCACTGGCAGATTTCTTTTTATAATGGGGCTGCGCATGATGAGCACCTTAGTAGGCTGGTGGATATACAATCTTACCAATGCCCCGCTGGCAATTGGCCTCGTGGGATTATCAGAATTTTTGCCTGCTTTCTCCATGGCGCTCTATGCCGGACACACCATCGACATCAGCGAAAAAAGGAAACTTATCTTACGTGGCGTGGTATTGTACCTGCTGGCCGCCTGCCTATTACTAACTTTATCAACCAAATTCACGGCACTGCATGTAGCCAATCACTGGATTGCCGTTTGCATTTATGCCACCATATTCGGTACCGGCATTGTCCGTTCATTTGTTGGGCCAACTTTTAATGTTATACTGGCTTCTATTGTGCCCAAACAACATTTACAAAACGCTACCACCTGGAACCAGGGCACATGGCTTACGGCATCTGTTTGCGGTCATGCCGCCGGCGGATTCTTAATTGCTGGTCTTGGTAATACCGGAACACTCATATGCATCGCATCTTTAATAGCATTTGCTTTTATTGCGTTGTTTCAACTCAAACCAAAACCACCACTGACAGAAAGAGGCGAGAAAAAGACATGGGACAGTGTAAAAGACGGCCTTCGTTTTGTACTCAACACAAAAGAGGTGCTGGGCGCTTTATCGCTTGATTTATTTGCGGTATTGTTTGGCGGCGCCGTTGCGCTGGTGCCCGTTTTTGCCAGGGACATTTTAAAAATCGGGCCGCAGGGTTTTGGCTTTTTAAATGCCGCCTCAGACATCGGTTCTATTTGTATTGTTGTCGTACTAACACTGTTCCCCATGAAAAAACAACAAGGCAAAAAATTATTATTTGCAGTAGCTGGTTTTGGCATCTGCATCATTACATTCGCCGTGTCTAAAGTTTTCTGGCTTTCATTCTTTGCATTACTCACGGGCGGCATGCTGGATGGGGTGAGCGTAGTTGTAAGGGGCACCATCATGCAATTAAAAACACCTGATAATATGCGCGGACGGGTGATGAGTGTAAATTCCATGTTCATCAACAGCAGCAACGAACTGGGCCAGTTTGAAAGTGGCGTTACCGCAAAAATGATGGGCGTTGTGCCTTCTGTGATATTTGGCGGTTGTATGACATTGCTGGTGGTTCTGATCACGTCCTGGAGAGCGCCGGCATTACGCAAACTGGAGTATTAATATTTTTGTTTGGTTGTTAAAACAACCATTAATTTTATTCCACGTACTATTTTACAACAACTCAATCAGCAACTGATTTTTACTAATTATAAATCAATCAACATGCAACGCAGAAATTTTCTTCGCACTACAGCACTTACCACCAGCGGTTTATTACTGGCACAAAAAGAAATGCTGGCGGCATTGTGGCAACAGCCCGCTTTTAAAATAACCATGCTTACAAAAGACATGGGCATATTTACAGAAAAGGGTGGCACTATTCTTTTTTCGCTTGGTAAAACCGGGATCGTTGTTGTTGATGCAGAATTCCCTGAGCAATCGCAGCACCTGATTGATGAATTAAAAAAACAAAGCGATAAACCTTTTGAATTATTAATTAATACACACCATCATGCTGATCATACTTCGGGAAACATCTCTTTTAAAGGCATTGTAAAAAATGTACTGGCACATGAAAATTCTTTAAAGAACCAGAAGACCGTGGCCATCGCACAAAAAACGGAAGACAAACAATTGTACCCCGATTGGACTTATGGTACGGTATGGAACACCAAAGCTGCCGGTGAAAAATATACGATGTATTATTATGGCGCCGGTCATACCAATGGAGACAGTTTTGTTCATTTTGAAAGCCCGGATATTGTGCATGCAGGCGACCTGGTATTTAACCGCCGTCACCCATTTATTGACAGAACCGCTGGTGCTAATATATCGAGCTGGATAAAAGTGCTGGACAAAGCCATGAACAAATTCGATAAGAATACAACGTATGTATTTGGCCATGCCGGAGATGGATATAATGTTACCGGTACCAAAGAGGATGTAAAAGCTTTTCAAACCTACCTCACTAATTTATTACAATATACAGCTGCGCAAATAAAGGCAGGTAAATCAAAAGACGATATTTTAAAAGCAACTGAAATACCCGGATCACCTGAATGGAAAGGCGACGGCATACAAAGACCATTGACTGCAGCCTATGAAGAATTAACGGCTACTACGTAATTCTTATTACTTTGATTGTCTCCGGTGAAATGTTAGATCATCATGCCGAATCGTCCAAGTGTTCCTTTGAACAACGGGGCGGGCGGCCATGAAACAACCTGCTTATAGATTGCGGGAACATACCAACCTGGCGCAAAAAGTCTGGCTGTTATTTTTGTAGCATTAGAAATGGGTGCTTCTATTTTGCCATCGCCAGCAGCTTCTCCAGCACATAATAAGTAATCGGACAAAAGCTCACATTCTTCAAAGTTATCAGCGGCCGGTCAATCAATACATCTTCATCTGTATATGGGAAACGATGACAATCAGATGGCCTGTCTGCATAAATACCGCAACAATTATCTTCTCCTAAAAAAGGACAGGGCTGTGATTTGGCAACATAATCCCCGTCATTATCCAACCGCAGGTATGTTTCAATAAAACTACCTTCCTTCATTTTTAAAAGTTTCGATATTCTTTTAATATCGGGCGTTTTAAAACGGGGCGAATAATTTTTACAACAGGCACCGCATTGCAGGCAATCAATTTTTTCAAACGCTTCATCGTTCAAAGCAGGCAACGCCTTCAATATCTTTTTTCTATCAGGCCTTTGCAGAAACTGTTTGTATTTTTTCTGGTGCTCTTCTGATCTTTTTTGCCAGTTATCGGGTAATTCGTTTTCCATAAATAAAATATTATTTGCTGAATTGTATTTATTGGATTGGGGGATTGGTTCAAAGTAATGAAGCCCAATTAATAAGAAGGCAATTCATATTCTGTTAATCCATTAAATCCAAATAACAAGCAACCAGGAGGCCAAAGATCCAAGAAATTTCAGGTCATACCATACTAATCGCCTGCTCTTCAACGTTTAAATTATTTAGCAATCCAGAGATTAACCGCAAGTTAGCAATCATTTGGGCCGGGTTTGCTACTTTTGCCGCTTAGATTATGTCAACATTACGTGAAACATGGCTAATACTTATCAGCACACCCATTTACATTATCGTAATAGGGCTGGAAATACTGCTTAGCAACATACAGCAGCAGGCATCTTATACGGTGAAAGATACGGTGCAAAATGTTTACCTGATGCTGGCAAATGCGGCTATCGATTTACTGTTCAGGGGCATCTACATAGGCATCATTCTTACTTTTTTTTATACCCATCGTTTTGGCGAAATGCAGCAGGGCTGGATGTATTGGGTCGCATTGTTTATTGCCGAGGATTTTATGTATTACTGGCTGCACCGTGCAGATCATCACTGCCGGTTGTTCTGGGCCACGCATGTAACCCATCATTCTTCAGAGAAATTTAATTTTACGGTAGGGTTTCGCTCTTCTGTCATGGAACCTTTGTACAGGTTTATCTATTTTATTCCCATTGCCATGCTGGGTTTTAAACCGCTCGACATTGCATTTGTATATGCGGCCACCCAAATCTGGGGCATTCTTGTTCACACAGAAAAAATAAATAAACTCGGCTGGCTGGAATATATTCTTGTTACGCCTTCGCATCACCGTGTTCACCACGCTTCCAACCCAAAATACCTCGATAAAAACATGGGCATGTTCCTCATTATCTGGGATAAAATGTTTGGCACTTTTCAACCTGAATTACCGGCTGACAATTACCAGCAGGTTAAATATGGCCTTACCAAACCGCTGGATAATGAACGGCCTGTACATGTTATTTTTCATGAATGGAAAAGTATCTGGAACGATTTGCGCAGAAAAGATTTTAGCTGGAAAAATAAATTAGGATATATGTTTGGTCCGCCGGGATGGAGCCATGACGGCAGCCGGAAAACAAGCTACCAGATGCGTGCGCTGGAGAATGCCGGAGCAGACAACGATTCGGTATTATTACATACAGCGGAAATAAAAGATCTGGCGACGCTTAACAACTAGAACTTTTTATCCAGTCCATCCTGAAATAAATTATTCTCTCAATTTGTGGCCACTCGTCTATGCGGGCACCATTAATTTTATAAAAAGCATTGCTGCAACCCCGGTGCCAGCACTGATTATCAAAGATTTCCCCACGCTGTGCACGCCCCATACAAAGCGTTATTTATCTGCCGTTCAAGCATTACCTTTGCACATCTTTTAAAGGCATAACCCCCGTATATATTATGAATCTTTTTGAACAGCAATCTTCAGAATTCCAGGCAAGACATATTGGTGTAAATGAAGCTGCAACCGGCGAAATGCTCGCCGTTATTGGCGTAAAGGATATCGATGAATTGATCAGCAAAACCATCCCGGCTTCCATCCGGCTAAAACATCCTTTGCAAAATCCTATTCCGCAGGGCGAATTTGAATATTTGCAGGAGTTGAAAACAATCGCCGCAAAAAACAATCTTTATAAAAATTATATTGGCCAGGGATATTACGGCACCATCACGCCCAGCGTTATTCTTAGAAATATTTTTGAAAACCCGGGCTGGTACACGCAATACACACCTTACCAGGCAGAAATTTCCCAGGGCAGGTTAGAAAGTTTATTGAATTTTCAAACGGTTGTTACTGATCTAACGGCATTGCCTGTTGCAAATGCTTCCTTGCTCGATGAAGGTACCGCAGCAGCAGAAGCCATGGCCATGTTTTTTCACCAGGTAAATAAAACAGGCGAAATAAAGCAGCCGAAATTTTTTGTTGACGGGGCTACTTTTCCACAAACAAAAGATGTATTGATTACAAGGGCCGCTCCTATTGGTATTGAAATAGTATCCGGAGATTATAAAACCGCCACTATTGACAACACATTCTTTGGTGCATTGCTGCAGTATCCCAACGACAATGGATCTGTAGAAGACTATCGCGCATTCATTGATAATGTGCATGCTATTGGCGGATATGTAGTCATGGCAACGGATCTGTTAGCACTTACGTTATTAACGCCACCCGGAGAACTAGGCGCAGATGCAGCCGTTGGCACAGCGCAACGTTTCGGTGTGCCCATGGGTTTTGGCGGACCGCATGCCGCATTCTTTTCAACCAAAGATGATTTTAAACGTGCAATACCAGGCCGTTTGATTGGTGTTAGCATTGATGCAAAAGGCAACCGTGCATTGCGCATGGCATTGCAAACACGCGAGCAGCACATTAAAAGAGAAAAAGCCACTTCCAATATTTGTACTGCGCAGGCATTGCTGGCCAATATGGCGGCGATGTATGCAGTGTTTCATGGTGCAGAAGGATTGAAAAAAATTGCGCAGCGCATTACACTGCTGGCAAATACTTTATCTGCAGAATTAGCTGAACGCGGATATACTAATGCCAACACCGCTTTCTTTGACACACTGAAAATAAAAGTTACCGACGCTGCAAAAATTAAAATGATTGCTGAAAAGAATGAAATTAATTTTCGGTATTTCGCTGACAATTATATTGGCATCAGCATTGACGAAACAACGATGCAAAAAGACCTGTTGCAGATCGTTTCTGTTTTTGAAGAAGCCAGTGGCAAAAGTTCCGCAGCAATCAGCATTGGTAACGAAGATGAATTTGAAAATATTCCTGTTTCATTAACAAGAACGTCCCCATTTTTGGTTCAGTCGGTATTTAATACGCACCACAGCGAAAGCCAGATGATGCGCTATATAAAATTTTTGGAGAACAAAGATCTATCCCTGAACACGTCTATGATTTCATTGGGCAGTTGTACCATGAAGCTTAATGCCGCTACAGAATTAATACCGGTAAGCTGGCCTGCGTTTGGCGGACTGCATCCATTTGTTCCTGCTAACCAGGCTGCTGGCTATAAGCAAATGACAGACGAGTTAAGTGAATATTTATGTGAGATAACTGGTTTTACGGCATGTAGCCTGCAACCCAATAGTGGGGCGCAGGGGGAATATGCGGGTTTGATGGCCATACGCGCTTACCATATTGATAAAGGAAATGCCCACCGCAATGTTGTACTGATACCTATTTCTGCGCATGGCACCAATCCTGCGAGCGCAGTAATGGCGGGCATGAAAGTGGTGGTTGTTAAAAGTGATGAAGACGGGCATATTGATGTGGCAGATTTAAAAGCAAAAGCGGTACAATATAAAGACAGTTTAGCTGCATTGATGGTTACCTATCCTTCTACACATGGCGTGTTTGAAGAGAGCATTATTGATATCTGCCATATCATTCACGCAAATGGCGGATTGGTGTATATGGATGGTGCAAATATGAATGCGCAGGTTGGACTTACATCACCCGGTATGATTGGCGCCGATGTTTGTCATTTAAACCTGCACAAGACATTTGCGATTCCGCATGGTGGTGGTGGCCCCGGCATGGGCCCTATTTGTGTGAACGATACATTAAAGCCTTACCTGCCGGGCCATGTATCTGTTGACGGTTCATCAACAACTGCGCAAGGCGCTGTTTCAGCCGCTGCGTATGGCTCTGCTTCTATTTTATTAATCAGCTATGCCTATATAAAATTGCTGGGTGCAGAAGGAATGAAACGCTCTACAGAGTACGCCATCCTCAATGCAAACTATATGCGTGCAAGGCTTGAAAAATATTATCCCATTTTATATTTAGGTAACAATGGCACGTGTGCACATGAGTTTATTGTTGATCTGCGTCCGTTTAAAACGAGTGCTGGTGTTGAAGCGGAAGACGTGGCCAAACGTTTGATAGATTATGGTTTTCACGCGCCGACCATGAGTTTTCCGGTGCCGGGAACAATTATGATTGAACCAACGGAGAGTGAAGATAAAGCAGAATTGGATCGTTTTTGCGATGCGATGATTAGCATTCACGAAGAAATAATGGCCATTGAAAACGGCAAATCGGATAAAGTAAATAATCCGCTGAAAAATGCGCCGCATACACAATGGACCATCTGCAGCACGGAGTGGCATCACCCCTATACGCGCGAAGAAGCAGCGTTTCCGCTGGCATATGTTGTTAAAAATAAATTCTGGCCCAGTGTTGCCAGAATAAATAATACCTATGGCGACCGGAATTTAATTTGCACTTGTGAACCGATGGAAAGTTATATGAGCTAAGTAATAAAATTTATACTAAAAAGCCCTTCAGCATTTGAAGGGCTTTTCTATTTTGGATTCTTTTACGCAAATACGCAAAATTTGTAAGGTATAATCCCTTCTTTCCTGCATAAGTTTGATTGGCTGTGTCCGGCTATTTTTAAACTTCGTATATTTTTATCCAGGATTGCTTCATTGCGGCCTTCAAGTCGATTGAGCGAAGCAAATCGTTGCGCGCTTTGCTCCGCTGCGCCTTTGCGTGAAATCCATTAGCGCTGCGAACCTTTTTAGCTTTTGGGTTTCAGTAATATGTATTTGTAAGATGTATTGTAAGCGGCATCAATAAAAGCAAGCATGCTTTTCCATTTTTCTTTTGCAATATTTGCCTGCTTGTATATTTTGGTTACTGTAAGAATAATATTACCTGCGTCTTCTCTTGCTTCACACCTAAATTTACCCGTCTCATTTTCAACGCTGGTGTTTAATTCATTAATACCTGAAGCGGTATATCCGTCGGGGATTTTAAAATTGATTGTCCAATTGATAGTTCTCCCATAACCAACATTAATATCAAGCTTTCTTTCTCTTTGCTCTTTTTTTATTTGCAATTGGGGCCCAACTAAACCACTGAGGTTCACCAGGTATTTTTTTCCTGCTTTTCTTACCTGGCCCGGCAATTCAAAATATTCTGTAAAAACCAATTCTTTTTTCTTATCTGTGCGGCCATCGCTGGTGATTTTAAAATCAGTGAATTTAATTTTTTGCTGAAACTCCTTTTCCAATTCCCCTTTTACATAATCAGGCGTGGCTTTTTTAAATTCTTCTTTCAGCGCTTTTACTGATTTGTCGTATTCATCCTGTTCCTTTGGTTTCATTTTCACTGTGGGCGGTTCGCCACCGTAAGATTTATAATCGTCAAACATATAGGGGGTCAGGCGCAAGGCAGAACTTATATTATTTGTTTTTTCAAGTCCGGTGTAACTGCCTGTACGGGCTACCAGCATATTGTTCATATCTGCGGCCATCGAAGTATTGATAGTATAACTAATTGTGTTATCTGCCGCCGTAGTATTGGGTAAATTGAATGGTTTTATATCCTGTGTATGTTTTTTCTTATCTGGAGCGCTGATAATGTATGCTTCATTACCAACCAATGTTTGCACCATGTCTCCCGGCATAGAATGGTCGGTACAATTAAAATAAAGCTGATCACCAACTTTAACAGCATATCTTATTTCATCATCAAATAAAACATCTTTTAATTTGCCAACTGTATTTGTATTGCTGATCACCAATTCTGATTTAATATCGTGCCGGGCAAGCAGGTTCGAAAATACATATGCAAAGCCTTTATCACTTAGATAATTTGAACGAAACACTACTTTGTTTCGCAACATGTAATAAGCATTTTTAATATACTGCGGGTCGGGCCATTCTTTGGCGCCCATTTTTTTCAATTCATCCAGACAAGTTGCAAATAAAATGTAAGATGAGTTATTAAAATCCGTCCAGCTCCCGGATTTATCATAATTTTCATAGGCCCTTAACGCGAGTTCTTCTTTATTGAATCCATTCTTCAACTCTCCTTTTCCACCAATCATTAATCCCTTTACATTTTCACTGTTGGCATAAATAACCTGGAATTTCACTACCGGGTAGACCAAAAAACGATTTACAAAATTGACATCTTTTTCAACGCCCCTGTCTTTATCGGTAAATACATACCGGAAGAAATCTTTATCATCAGCGTTTTCCTTTTTAAATTCTGGTGCACCATTCAATGATAAAGATTTAAAAAACGATTTATCATCTGTTTCAATATCAATTTCATTGTACATTACAGGATAGCCTTTATTGCATATTTCATACTGCGGATCAAACTCTACAAAACCGGAACCTCTTACATCAAGTTTGCTTTTTGTATAAGATGCATATTCCAGGATATCGCCTGGTTCAAGATTAGGTATCGCAACTTTGTAGTATCTTGATTGGGCACCGGATGTCTGATCAAAAAAGCTTTTAAAAAACTCCGGGATATCATTAGCGGATTCCAATTCAACGGCTTCTTTTAAATCTACCGGCGAGGTTTCTCCACCCGGCTTTACGATGTGTGCAACAAAACCATCCTCCTTAGCGCTGTATCGAAAATATATTTCAGAAAACGACTGAACAGAATTTTTATCGTGCAGCTGTATTTTAAACCTTACTTTTTCAAAGAAAAAAACATTCTTTTGCCTGGGCGAGAAAAAACCGCCGCTTGATTTTTTATCAAATAGAATACTGCGTTTGTACCCCATAATTACCGCAGACTCGTCGTTCCATTTGGCAGGCGTTTCCGCAACGGAAAATGCAATTGCAGGTTCACTCCAGATAAATTTTGCATTGGCCTCAATATTATCAAGGAAATCTTCATCAATAAAATCCTGGCCTTTCGCCACAGAAGATAGACAACATAATATAAATAAGCCGGCACAAACCAGCAATTGCTGCGAATATTTTTTCATTTCCCGATATTATTTTTTAGTAACGCTTACGATGTATTGGCTGAACTCTTTTATGGATGCCAGGAATTTCTTCCAGTTCTCAAAATCGCTTTTTTTGATAAAGCCATTTTTTATAACGATCTTCTTTTCCAGAAAAATTTTATTTCCAGAAACAATATATTCTCCTTTAAACTCATACCCGTCATACGTTAGCTCCGTCTTTTCAGGCACATCTACAAATTTTGTACCGGCTGGAATGGTTAAAGAAATTTCTTCTTCCAGCGTCATGATATCATCAAAATCATATCCTTTCTCTCTTTTTTCATCTGGCGTAAACCGCTCCAGCATTTTAGGGAAGAAATCAATACTGATGTATTTATCACCAGAAATCGTATTGACATAATTGCTTAAATCAACATCGCCTTCAATGGTTACCGGTATCTCGCGGTTTTTCAAATCACTTGTCTTAACATTGGCAGCCTGCATATTGTCATTGCCAAATTCAAGAAATTCGTTCAAAAAATCTTTTTGTGAACTGATGGGTAAGTCCTGGTAAGACTGGTGAAAATCTTTTCGTTCATTGCCGGTCAAAATAACTTTCATTTTTCCTGACAATACATCATTGCTTAAAACAAAATCTGCTTTTGAAAATATTTTATGCTCATTGCCGGTAGTAAGCGGTACTGTTTTTAAATCATATTTTACGCCTTTGGCAATCATAGCTTCTTTGCCTTGTATCCTGTACGCGTTTTCTCCAAAGGCTGCATATTTTTCTGTTCCGTCTAAGAAATATTCTTTGCCCTGGTAATACAATGTTGTTATGGCGTGATTGTTTACGCACAGTGCCGGCATAGATTGCTGATAAGGTATTGAACGGGTGCCTATCCAGGTGAAATGTGCATCATATCCGGCCAGCTTTAATAATTCCGTCAGCAGGTTAGCCATTCCTTTGCAATCGCCAAATTTTTTCGACAATACATCCTGTGCATTCGCAGGAATATACCCCGAGTAGCCATCTTCATAGGCGATGTACCGTATATTATCCTGCACCCAGTAATAGATAGCTTTTATTTTATCGAGGTCGGTTATTTTGCCTTGTGTAATTTTTGTGAGGATGGACTGGAGACTTTCTTTTTTATTGCCTGCCATCTGGTATAAACGATTGTTCCATTCGTACAAATCGTCTGTCTTATCAAACCCTTTTAACGTTTCGCCTTTGCTATTAAAAGATTTTATCTGGATGATGATGTGCGGATCAGTAAAAGCATGTCCGATGCTTCTTGGTTCAGACTTACTCGCCGGGATATCTTTCATCGTAAATACGTAGTTGATATACCCGCCTTTTTTATTTTCTTGTTTATCGATTGTATATCCATCAAAATTGATCGGCTTAAAATCTACGGATAACCATTCAGGCACTTTAAATTCAAATACCTGTTCTTTAACCGGGTAAGCTTGAGCAAAGAATAAACGGGTAAGATAGCGCCCATCGGTATAATCTTTTTTCACATTAATCTTTGCCATGCTTCCTTTGTCTGTAAACCGGATGGGATAATACTGAACGCGGCTATCGTCAAAAAAAACGCCGTCGCTGGTGACAGATCTATCCATCGCCGGCATTCTTGAAACGGCATATCTTGATCCTATTTTAATAGCTTTTTTAAAAGTCTTCAGTTCAATAAACTTATTATAGAACTCGGGGTAGGTAATCGATGCAAATTTTTTAAGGGACAAAAACTCCATCTCTGCTTCCTCTTCTATAACAACAACTTTATCGCCCAACGTATTTTTGCCTTTATCAAATGTAAAATAATGGTGAGACGATGTGCACATTACATCTTCATCCTTATATTTTTTAGATAAGGCATCCGCATTTGCAGCATCATTTTGGTCGGTGGGCCGTTGGGCGTGCGTGCTAAATGCCGCAACCAAAAGTAGCATCGCCAATAAGCAACGGTTGAATGAAGCGGTATTAACTAAATTTAACTGATTTGAGAATAAGTATACAAAAGGCGGAGAAGGCTTTTCCATAGTTATTAAAAGTTATACACCGGCCGTAAAGGGTTTATTGATAGAACGATAACCGTGTTATATAATTGCATGTCAAAATCAATTTCTGCCGGCAAAAGGCTTCTAACGGAAACGGTCTTTGCGGTTAAGCAACCATTCACATGTGAAAATACCAGATTCACATGATTTTTTTCATATTTGATGAGGAATAATTTCCCCACCTCACCTCCTATCAGCATCTTTAATCTGCATTTTATTTTAAATAAACCATTCATTATCCATATCATGACTTGTCAATAGGGCATTACGATAGTTTACTCGTAAGGGGATAAAAAATAAAGCTCTCTGGCATAATTTTTAAACCTCCTGCAATAATTATAAACAGTAAAAAAAACACGATGAAAAACGAAAATAAACTACAGACATCTGACCTCGCAGATTCAAAAAAGGATGAGCAAAAATTACAACCTGTAACCTTTACGATAGATATGCCGGAAGTAAAAGACATTCCCGGCCAGGAGCATGTAAAGCCACCCCAGTTCCAGGAAATGCAGGATATTACCATTTCATCTGCAGATGAAGAAGGCGAAGGCATTTTGGATGATTTAAACACAGACGATCAAACCATCATTACCAATCCTTCTAATGTTACAAACGAAGAAAAAAAGCTATTGAAGAAAAGTGCAGGCCACCAGCCTACAGATGAAACAAAAGATTTTAATGAAATGGCGCTTGACGATAAGGATGATGATGGTGTTTTATTAAATGAAAAAGGAATTAAACAGGATCGGGGTGGGGAAGATTTGGATACGCCCGGTACAGACCTGGACGATGATGATGAAAATATCGGTGAAGAAGATGAAGAAAATAATATTTATAGTCAAAGAGATTAATTAGAATGAATTATCCCGGAAAGTTTTATGACCAGGCATTTCATTGGTTGATTACATATGGGCCGAAGATTATAATTGCTGTTATTGTTTTATTCATTGGTCAATGGTTGCTACGCATTTTCAACCGTTGGCTGAAAAGATTTATGGACACGAGGAAACTTAATCCTTCTATCCGTACTTTCCTTTCTAACATGATGGCGGTAATACTGGAGGTGTTATTGATTATGCTGCTGATGCAGATATTGGGCATCGGCATGACATTGTTTGCCACGCTCATCGCAGGGTTCAGCGTAGCAGCCGGACTTTCACTATCCGGAACATTACAAAACTTTGCAAGCGGGGTGCTGATATTGTTGTTGCGTCCATACAAAGTAGGTGACAGCGTGGTTACGCAGGGGCAGGAAGGGATCGTTTCATCGATACAATTATTTTATACGGTCATTCTTCCGTTCG